>JAJUGB010000001.1 GCA_029268595.1 Alcaligenaceae bacterium
CGCCTAAACCGGCCTGAGAGCCACTTGCTTTGCCGCTGAAGCCTTAGTGAAAAGCACCAGAAGCAAAGAAGCGAAATTATGACACGGTGATTTCAGCTTGTCAAGTTAGAAAGTTTGGGGCTTGTTGCCAACACCGCTTTCCTACTTGGCTGCCCCGCTCTGCCAGTGACATAGTCGGGATCACCTGCCTGAAGCATCGCCTGCCCTTGGAAGCAACCACCCGGGCCATACGCCTCAAAGCCTTGTTGCCGTATCCACTTGGCGCTGCCTCGTGCTCTACTGCCAAATCTTCACTGCTAACTACTTACCGCCGCACTAACTGTGCACCGAGCCCGCAATTATACTGCAAATTTTGAACTTGGCAAACGGCTGTGCCGCGGTATTTTTGCTGGCCATGCTCTCTTGGGGCAAACCCTTGGAGGCTGCGCTGCAAAGAACGAAACTATAGCATAGTCCTTTTCGTCTTGGCAAATTGACCACCCCCTTCCCATCCCTCTGCCTCCGCGCCTTACAAACCTCGCGCCCCGCCTAATCCCATTACAAGCGTGTCACGAGCCCAGTCGCCACTTCCGCCGCCAATCTTATAATCGGGGCTCATTGCTACCTTGCAAATCCTGAGATCTGCAAGGTAGCAAGCCCGTATCTTGTTCATCCAAGTTTCGCACCTCTCCTGACATAAGTTTGGCAGGCGAGACGATGCGAGTACAGGAATTGGATGGCGTTCTTCTTCAGCAGCCCCTTTTAGCACTATGTCCCAGATTGCCTGTTATGTCGTGAACCTTGCCTCTGCCACAGCCCGCCGCGCCACCATGGAGGACACATTACGGCGACATGGAGTCGACGCAGAGTTTTTTCCTGCTGTCGATGGGCGCCTCATGTCAGAAGAAGATCTGGAATCTCATGTGGACCGAGCCAAGGCTGAACTTGAATATGGGGCGCTATCTCGGGCGGAGATCGGTACTTCCCTAAGCCATGTCTTCATTTATCGGGATATCGTCCAACGCAATATAGATTGCGCGGTGATCCTCGAGGACGACGTTTGCCTCGCCGCCGACTTCCGGTCCCTGATACAGACAAACTCCGTAGGTGGCCTGGCGTCCGCATTCTCAGCCGCGGAGCCGGTAATGGTGCAACTGTCGTATGTGCCAAAAGCTTATCGCGGCACTGCTCAACGGATGCAGGGTCATGGCCGCCATATCGTCCGACCATATGGAGGTGTCTGGCTGACTAGCGGCTATTTCATTACCCTTGCTGCCGCTAGAAATTTGGCCTCGGGCCTGTATCCTGTGTGGACGGTGGCTGATCATTGGAACCGCTTTGAGGAAAAGGGGCTGGTTACTTTGCGCGCCCTAAGCCCTAACGTTGTGTGGGAATCGGAACATGCCCAGCAATCCAGTATTTCCGCAGGGCGTCAGCGGCGCCGACGCTCGGTCAAAACCTTGCGTAGCCGCCTTCGTCGGATCGGCGTTGAATCGTTCGTTAAGCCACTACTGGTTCGACGCCTACCGCGAATATCTTGAACTGGACTCTTCCGGACCGCCCAGAACCGGATGCCCGAATCGACAATAGAGCCTTTCTCATGACTGAAGACATTCTAATAAACGTCACGCCCTTTGAAACCCGGGTCGCCATCGTCGAGCAAGGAGCCGTACAGGAGCTTCATATAGAACGAAGCATCCAGCGCGGTCATGTGGGAAATCTCTACTTGGGCAAGATCGTGCGGGTATTACCGGGGATGCAAAGCGCGTTCGTGGACATCGGTCTGGAAAGGGCGGCATTCATTCACGTCGCCGACCTGCGGCAGAACCGAGCCGAACGGACCAATGGAGGCGCCTTCACTCCCATCGAGAAGCTGCTATTCGAAGGGCAGCCCCTGATGGTGCAGGTCATCAAAGATCCCCTTGGGACAAAGGGGGCTCGCTTATCGACTCAAATAAGCATTGCCGGCCGGATGCTGGTCTATCTGCCTTTCGATCCCCATGTCGGCATATCGCAGAAGATAGAGTCGGAAGAAGACCGCATCGCGCTACGGGCCCGCGTGCAAAAGCTTATGCCGGAAGGCGAAAAAGGCGGTTTTATCGTCCGCACCCAAGCGGAGGGGGCGAGTGACGAAGAGCTTTCAGCCGATATCTCCTATCTGAAGATACTGTGGGAAAGCATTCAGAAGAAACTGAAATCCGAGCCGGCGCCGTCCCTCTTGCACGCCGACTTGACCTTAGAGCAACGCGTCCTACGAGATATGGTCGGCCCCTCCACTGGCACCATCAGCGTGGACTCAAGAAGCACCACCATGCAACTTCGGGAATGGGCAAAGGTGTATACCCCTTCGGTGCTTAGCAGAATCAAGCATTACAGCGGAGAGCGCCCCCTCTTTGATACCGCCAATGTCGATGAAGAAATCGCCCGCGCCTTGTCGCGCCGGGTGGATTTGAAGTCGGGCGGGTACCTCATTATTGACCAGACAGAGGCATTGACGACGGTAGACGTCAATACCGGTGGCTTTGTCGGCGGACGCAATTTTGACGACACCATTTTCAAGACGAATTTGGAAGCGGCTGTCGCGCTGGCTCGGCAGCTGCGCCTTAGAAATTTGGGTGGCATCATCATCCTGGACTTCATCGACATGGAGGACCCGGAGCACCGCAACGCGGTGCTGGCTGAGTTGAACAAAGCCTTAAGCAAAGACCGCACACGCACTACGGTCAGCGGTTTTAGCCAATTGGGGCTCGTTGAGATGACGCGCAAACGCACGCGGGATTCCTTAGCGCATCAACTGTGCGAAGTGTGCCCTACTTGTGATTCGCGCGGAATAGTACGCACGCCCCGCACCATGTGTTATGAGATCTTGCGCGAGATCTTGCGCGAATCGCGGCAATTCAATCCTAAGGAATTTCGCATCTTGGCATCGCAAGATGTGGTGGACTTGTTTCTGGAAGAGGAAAGCTCGCATTTGGCGATGCTGGGAGACTTCGTGGGCAAGCCCATCTCATTGGAAGTCGAGCCCGCCTACACGCAAGAACAATACGACATCATTTTGATGTGACTTCCAGCTCGGCGTACCGCGTCTTTTAGAAAGAGTGTCGCTTATTGATAACCGGAGGCACGTCCGAGAGCAGCCTTGCCCTGAGAAGGGTGTTTAAGAACGATTACAACCAAATATTTGCTCATAGGGCTGAGCACCCGTATGCTGCGCGGAAAAGAAAATCAAAAGGACGGCAATGTCGGCCCAAAACCAACTGAACAACGCGCAAGCGGCTCTGGATCTGGCACTGGAGAAGCTGGAGGAACTGAAAAGGCACCACGATCCCGATGTCGCATTTCGGGCGCGTTATGCATTAGGGCAGCTGCGTGCAGCCGTCCTCCTGATCAGGTCCGCCGCAAGACGGATGTATTTTCATTGAGGCGTCTTGCTGGCCCGACGATGCGCAGGAAAACATAACGCCGCTATGGCGGACCGACACGATGCGTGTGAACACGGTTGCGCCGCCCTATCGGGCCAAATGCATAAAGCCCGGCGAAGTCAGCTGTCGTCATCAAGATGAAACACGTGGACGACTCGATGCACGATCGGCGCCATAATCATACCCAGCACCCCAACAAACACGACACTGGTATACGCGCTGAATAGGGCCAGATAAATTTTGCCCTGTACCGTCTCGGGCAATACGATCGGCCCTATTCCCCCGGCTATCATCGCCATATTAAGGGCCACATCGTGCCAAGGGGCATTCTTTTCTATCCACAAGTATCCTGCTATGCCGCTCAACAGAGAGAACACGATAAAGGCAAGAGCAACAAGTAGATGCTTGAGCATGCGCAGGGCAAATCGGCGCATGCTGATCAATTCATCGCCCCTCGACTCGTACATTCCCCCTCCTCTCGTTTAGAAATTCGGCGCCACCCACTGGCGGCGCGCATTACGGCCGCACGACGGAAGAGAAGCTTTGACCGAGTCTGTCTCGTTCTTCTCTTGACTCAGTGCTGACCCAAATGAGCTCTTGGCTTCTACGAAGACCAAGCGCTTTCCAAATAGGTCCTACATAGGGCACCTGACCAGACGTACTTTTTTTACACGGTTTTGTAACGAAAGTCATTTTTTGAATTGTTTTGTATCGATCGGAACCGCTAATAGCAAGTGCTGTGCCTGAGGCCTGGAAGAGCTCTGGATTTTCGACCCGACGCAAAAAAACGCTGGCCGGCTAGTCTGACGGCTCGCATTCGCCGGGATGCAATAGAGCCTGGTAGATCTCGCGAATTTGTGCCCGAGTCGGTGTCTTGTAACTGTAGACGTCGCCTCGAGTTTGCACGTTGGCCATCTTGGTCAATCCCAGGACGATGGTGTTGTTCAGCCCTTGGGCTCCGGGAGCAAAAGGCTTGGTCACTCGTGCGTAACCCGGATGGTTGTCGTCCACCGCGAACTGAATATCGGAGCCGCATACCTGCTGATGCTTGATCACCGCCCGCTGCACCCCCACAAAATCCAGGGGAAAACTTCGCCGATCACGATGATACTGTTGCGACTCCAGTTGAAGGAGACTGATTCCCTCCGGGGGCGCTGCGCAGCCACTCAAGGCGAGCACCAGGCAAAAAGCGAGTTTCTTCATTATTTGTCCTATGGGATGATCTGGCCTGACGGTTAAACCGCCGCAATGCCTATCAAGTCAAATCGGAAAATTGCATGCGGTACAGAGATGCATATAGGCCGTTGTGCTCGAGCAGTTCGTCGTGCCGCCCTTGTTCGATGACTTGCCCTTTATCTAACACAATGATTTTGTCGGCCTTCTGCACCGTCGAAAGCCTGTGCGCGATAACGAGTGTAGTGCGTCCCGCCATGAGGCGGTCAAGAGACGCCTGCACCTGGCTTTCCGACTCTGAGTCCAGCGCAGAGGTGGCTTCGTCAAGAATGAGGATCGGTGCGTCCTTGATGAGAGCTCGCGCAATCGCCAGCCGTTGGCGCTGCCCCCCTGAGAGGTTGCTGGCGTTCTCGCCTACTCGGGTGTCGAGTCCCTGCGGCAACTCTTCCACAAACGCTTTCAGGTTGGCGGCTTCCAGGGCGGCGTAGATCTCGTCGGATCCGACTTCCCGTGACGCGCCATAAGCGACGTTCTCGCCTATCGTTCCGTCAAACAGGATGACGTTCTGGCTGACCAGTGACAACTGCGCTCGTAAACTAAGTAAGGTGCAAGAACTGACTGCCTGCCCGTCTATGAACACCTCGCCGGAAGTCGGTCGGACAAAACGGGGCAGCATGTTAACCAGGGTGGTTTTCCCGCTTCCAGAGCGGCCCACTAGCGCCACGGTCTGGCCCGGCTCTACAGTAAACGACACGTTGGAGATTGTGTCCGTAGTGCTGCCGGGAAAGCGGTGGACAATGTCGCGAAACTCGACTCGACCATTCACGGGCGATTTAAGTATGTGGGTGCCGGTATCTTCTTCGGGTAGCTGGTCAACCAGGCTGAAGACGCTTTCGGCCGATACCAGCATGCGCTGCATGGCTCCCGCGATATTGGTCAGTCGCTTGAGCGGATCGAAAATCTGGCCCAAGGCAGCCATAAAAGCGGCGAAGCTTCCAACTGTCAGGCCTTCCGTGTTGGCTTGGTACAGAGCTACAGCAATCACTGCGGATACGGATAGCGCGACAAAGAACTGCGTGATGGGCGACATCGCCGCGTCTGAAGACACTGCTCGCATAGCGAATCGGCGCAGCCGTGCATTCACGTAATCGAACCGCGATGACTCGTGCTCGTACCCGTTGAACATTTTAATTTCGCGCTGGCCGTCGATCGCCTCACCGACCACCCGAGTGAGTGCGGCATTCATATTGATGGTCTCTCGGTTGATACGCCGAAGACGCTTTATAAAGATGCGCGACACATATACCGACAAGGGCAGCATCACCAGCACAATCAAGGTGAGTTGCCAGGACATGTAGAGCAGAACCGCCAGCAAGGCGACCACGATCAACGATTCACGCACGATGACCGTGATTACCTCGGTAGCCAGATTGGTCACGTTGTTGGCGTCTATGGTGAACCGGTTCAACAGGCGACCCGTATCGCCTCGCCTGAAGTCTTCGTCAGCCAGGCCGAGCAGCTTCTGGAACATTTCACGACGAATGCCCAGCAGCATGTTGTTGGCGATCCACGCCAACACGTAGTCGCTTAGAAACGTACACACGCCGCGCAGTAGCATCAATCCGATCACGGCCAAAGGGATGGACCAGATGTATGACGGCTTGGCGCCCGAGAAACCGTCATCCAGCAAGGGCTTCATGATGAGAGCCAAGGTGGGTTGCGTTGCCGCACTGATGCTGACAAGCACCATCGCCACAATCACAGCCTTCCAGTAAGGCCCCAAACGCGAGTAAATGCGTCGCCACAATTCAAACCGGACTGGCTCGGCGTCGGCCGGGGTAGACGAAGGTAAAGAACTCAAACTCGACTCGCTTTTATACTTACGGTGGTCCGAGGCTCGGACCCCTATGTTGTTTTACCTATACGCTGAATCGGCACGACCGAAATCAACAAAAAGGCAATTTTACCGTCGCGCACATCCTGGGTCTTGCGAGGCCGCTTTTCTCTCTCATCTGCATGTCGAAGTCAACCTCCCTTTATCTGCGCCTGCCCAACTGGATCGGCGATGTCTGCATGGCTTTGCCTAGTCTTGATGCACTGATGCGGACCGGCGCCCCGGTGGTGGTATGTGCCAGGCCATGGGCGAAAGATCTGCTGGCCGCCTACAAGCTCGCCGGCTTCATACCCATGAAGGGGCGTTTACTAGAAGACCGCAACGCCGTCCGGGAACACCGGCGCTCTGCCGGCCTAGGGAAGTCATATGGCTTGCTGCTACCCGATTCTCTGTCCAGCGCCTTGGTGTTTGTCCTGGCCGGAATACCGAGCGCGGGATACAAGGATGACGGACGCAGTCTCTTGCTCAGGTGGCCATTCGCCAAACCGGGCCGCCACCTGCATGCGGTTGAATCGTGGTACTGGCTGACTTCTCGTGCGCTGGGTCGTTGGGGATACGGGGCACCCTCCTCCAGTCCCCCACCCCATTTGCAGCTGCCCATTACTTCCAGGTTCGAGCAAGAAGGGTATTCAGTCGTGCGAGAAGCCGGCTTGCAGCCCAACGACTTCATTTTGATTGCACCAACAGCCACGGGACTGCATCGCGGAAAGGTCAAGGTGTGGCCGCACTACGACGCACTGACTCGCGAACTACAATCAAAGGGCGTCAAAGTGATCATGTGCCCTCCGCCATCAGAAGTCGAGGCGGCGCGTAAAAACGCTCCCACAGCCACACTATTGCCACCAGTCAGCTTACCGGCTTTTGTTACACTGGCTCGGCTTTCCGGCCTGGTCGTGTGTAATGATTCTGGCGTCTCCCACCTTGCTGCCGCCGCCGGAGCACGCCAGTTGACACTATTCGGTGTGACCGACCGTGATCGCACAGGGCCCTGGTCACCTGCGGCTGTATGCATGGGCTCAAGCACCGCTTGGCCCAATCTGCAGGATGTCCTGAATCAAGTGCTTCAACTTGCGCCACCCAACCGACACTGACGAATGTCCTTTTCGAGCGTATTGACGAATCTCGTCGTTCCATTGAATCTGTGCATTGCACTACTGATAGTGTCGGTGTTGCTTCATATGGTGCGTTGGCGCAAGCTGGCCGCGTTTGTCGCTCTGCTGGGCGTGGCGTGGGCTTTGTTCTGGTCCCTGCCCGCGTCGTCCCTTTGGGCCGGCGGCCGCCTCGAGCAATACTACGGCTATAGCCCGCCCGAGGCGCTGCCTCCGGCAGAAGCCATTGTTGTATTGGGCGGCAACACAGCCGGTGGAAGAGAAAACTGGTTCCTACCCTACGACCCTCAAACTGCCGAAACACGCACTGAGGCAGCCGCCAAGCTGTTTCACGCCCGCCGTGCGCCGCTTATCGTCGTCTCCGGCGCCGCCTTGGACGGCAGTGTGAGCGAAGCACAAACGATGGCCAGGGCCCTGGTACGCGCCGGCGTGCCAGAATCCGCCATCATTCTCGAAACCAATAGCCATAACACGCGCGAGAACGCCGTTTTCTCTTCCGAGCTATTAAAGGAGAAAGGCGTGAGCCGCGTGTTACTGGTGACATCTGCCCTGCACATGCCTCGGGCAATGGCAGTGTTCACGAAGCAAGGGGTTCATCCCATCGCTGCCCCGGCGCCTCCACAAATTGTCGTGCCTCAGAACCCCGACTTCTCGTTCTGGCTGCCCGACCTGCGCAGCTTCGAAGCATCGCGATCCATAATCAAAGAGTACGTGGGCATGTTGGTGTACTGGATTCGAGGGTGGATCTGATGGATTGCCGTCCCGGATGCGCGGCCTGCTGTATAGCGCCTTCTATATCCAGCCCCATCCCTGGCATGGCATCCGGCAAGCCGGCCGGCGTCCCTTGTGTTCAGCTCACCAGCGATTACCGCTGTCGGCTTTTTGGCGCACCAGAACGGCCCGAGTGTTGCTCCGGCTTGCAAGCGTCATTCGAGATGTGCGGCAACAGCCGAACTGAAGCATTGCTATGGCTGACGGCTCTCGAGACAGCGACGGCGCCCGACCCGAGCGGAGCATAGCTGATAGGGACTCTCCCGGCAATCTTACATTTGGCGACTGCCGGCGCACGTGTGCACACCGGTGCTCTCTACACTGAGTAGCACCATGTTTTATTGCTGGCCGATATGAACGATGTTGTACAGCTGCGCCAGGAAGGGCTGTACTGCCCTGCGGGCGATTTTTACATTGACCCATGGCTTCCTGTTCCTCGCGCGGTGATCACCCACGGACACGGCGACCACGCTCGAGTAGGAATGGGGTGCTACCACACCTCCCGCGAAGGATTGCCCATTCTGCAATGGCGATTGCAGGACCAACTGTACGAAGTGCACGAGTACGGTGAGCCCTTTACGCTCGGTTCAGCAAAGGTGTCGCTACATCCTGCCGGTCACGTCCTTGGCTCCGCTCAGGTACGTATTGAAGTGGCGGGCGAAGTCTGGGTGGTGTCGGGCGACTACAAGCGCCAGGCCGACCCCACCTGTACTCCCTTCGAGGTGGTCGTCTGCGACACCTTTATTACGGAATCGACCTTTGGCCTACCCATCTATCGATGGCCCGAGACAAGCCGCGTGGCGCAAGAGATTGAGGCGTGGCGGCAAGAATGCGCAAGCCGAGGACAAGCGGCGATTTTGTACTGTTACGCCCTGGGCAAAGCACAACGAGTGTTAGCGGAGCTCGAGCCTTATGTAGTCCAGCCCGTGTTTCTACATGGGGGCATTGAAAGCGGCGTCGACATTTACCGTCGAGCGGGCGTGTCTATGGCGCCGACGCGACTAGTCAGCCAAGCCGACCCAAAGCACGATTTCGCCGGCGAACTGATTATCGCTCCACCCTCTGCGGCAGGCAGCACATGGCTGCGCCGCTTTGGCGATGCTCAACACGGCTTCGCCTCCGGCTGGATGAGGGTGCGCGGGAACCGCCGGCGGCGCAATATGGACCGTGGCTTCGTCGTTTCTGACCACGCCGACTGGCCCGGCTTGCTACAAACAATAAACGAGACACGGGCGCAACGAGTGCTTGTCACTCACGGCGATACGCGCGCCTTGGTACGCGCGCTGCAGGAACAGGGCCTCGTGGCAAGCGATCTTGCCACTCAATTCGGTGAGGACGACTGATGGATCGGTTCTCTAGTCTGTACCAGAAACTGGACCGGAGCACGAGCACCCGCGACAAGCGGCAGGCTATCGCCGAGTATTTTTCGACCGCCCCCTTACGGGACGCCGCTTGGGCCTTGTACCTCCTCTCTGGCGGAAAAATCAACTCGGCTCGCCGCAAGATTGCCTCGACCAGCGAATTGCGGCTATGGGCATCACAGACAAGCGGTTTACCGGATTGGCTGGTCGAGGAAAGCTACCATCACGTGGGCGACCTGGCCGAAACACTGGCTTTAGTCATGCCGGACGCAGGCCAGGAAGGTGCGACGGAATACTCTCTGGCAGAGTGGATAGAAGAGCGTCTTCTTAATGCCGCCAATGGTCCCGCTGAAGCGCGCAGACAAGTAGTCACACAGGCATGGATGGGACTTTCCATGGAGCAGCGCCTGGTGTTTAATAAGTTGTTGACCGGCTCTCTACGAGTAGGAGTATCGAGACGCTTGGTGCAACAAGCTTTGGCTGACATGTCTGGCCTCGACATTGCCGTGATCGCTCAGAGAATGCTGGGCGACTGGTTGCCATCGCCGGCGTTCTTGCGTGACCTGCTTTCTACGGACGCCCTGCCCGGTGACGCCCAGCAGCCTTACCCCTTCTTCCTTGCCTCGCCCATAGAAGGAGATCCTGTGGGCCTTGGCCCTATCGAAGACTGGCTTCTGGAATGGAAGTGGGATGGCATTCGACTGCAACTGATTCGACGATCTGGTCAGCTGGCATTATGGTCTCGCGGCGAAGAGAGGCTGGATGGGCGATTCCCCGAGTTGGAAGCCGCTGCACAATTCTTACCGTCCGATTGCGTACTGGATGGCGAGCTTCTAGCCTGGCGACCAGGCGAGAAGCAACCCTTACCCTTCACCTCGCTACAAACACGCATCCAACGCCGAAAACCGAGTAGCCGCATCATGCAGGAGGTTCCTGCACAACTCCTGCTCTACGACCTTCTTGAGCTGGATGGCGAGGATTTACGCAAGCACCCACTCACTGACCGACGGGTCAAGCTGGAGGCCCTTCTAAAAGACCTGCCCGTCGATGCACCATTAAAGATCTCCCCCCTGATAGCTGCGCCGGATTGGGATGCCGCTGCGCGCCTTCGCCTGGACGTTCGTGAACATGGCGTGGAAGGTTTGATGTTGAAGCGCGCCTCTTCTCCCTATCGAGCCGGTCGACCGCGAGGCGACTGGTGGAAATGGAAGATAGACCCGTTAAGCATTGACGCGGTGCTAATTTACGCTCAGCCGGGCCATGGGCGACGCAGCACCTTATATACTGACTACACCTTCGGTTTATGGGACGCCGGCGAGCTGACACCCGTCGCCAAAGCCTATTCCGGCCTGAAGGATGAGGAAATCCTGGCCTTGGACAAATGGATCCGAGCCAATACGACCGAGCGCTTCGGACCAGTCCGAGCGGTGCGACCTCACCATGTCTTCGAGCTGGCTTTTGAAGCGGTCAACTTCTCCAAACGCCACAAGTCCGGTGTGGCGGTCCGCTTTCCACGCATCCTCCGATGGCGCCATGATAAGCCGATGTCCGAAGCCGACAGCCTCGACACTCTGAAGGGCTTGGCGCGCTAGCAGACTCAATCAACGGGTGATCGGGTTCTGTTGGGCTTTGTCAGGAATCGGGCGAAGGCGTCAACACATCGGCAGGAACCGAATACCCACTTGCCCGTCTTTCGACGATAGTGCGATATACGCGCTCGGTGCGCTCCAGGAAGGAAGGCATCGCAAAAAGCTGTTCCGCCCTACGGCGAGCAGAGGCGCCTTTTTGAGCTAATACCTCTTTGCCGTCACGGTGAATTTCCCGCAGGCACTGAACGATGGCTGAAACGTCGCCGACCGGCACTATCCAGCCGTCCAAACCGGGCCGGATACTTTCGGGCAAACCTCCGGCGTCCGATACCAGGCCCGGCAAGCCCATGCCCATCGACTCATATATTGCGTAAGAGGCCGACTCGGCAAAAGACAGAACAAAGCCCACATCGCAAGCGCCCAAAACGGGACGAATGTCCTTTACAAGACCCGGAAACACCACCTGGTCTTGCACGCCGAATTCTTTCAGTTTGCCTAATAGCGTTTCTGAAGGGGGGTCGCCTGCGACCAACACACGGAATCGCCGTCGAAGGTCGGGTTCGAGCAGCGATAAGGCTTCCGCTAGAAGTAACCAGCCCTTGGCATAGTCGGTTCCCCCGACGCTACCCAATACGACGGTGTCCTGCGGCAAAGATCCGAACCACCGGCGTTTATAAGTCAGTGCTTCTTCTTTCGAGACGGACGTAAACCGCGTCAGGTCAATCCCGTGCCTAACTGTCTTGACAAGACTGCGGGAGTAGGAGGAGTCTTGCAATTGCCCAGCTACATAGTCCGATACCGCGATAGCTAGGTCGGTGCCAAACCGGGCCCGCAACTTATTTCCGACACTATCCAAGCCGTTGGTGTTGTGCTTGGTCCAGACGATAGCAGGACGTTCTGTCCAACCCAGGCAGGCGAGCATGACATGTCGATGGTCAGCGCTGCCGTTAGCATGGACGATGTCAAAGCGCTCACGTTTCAGAAAGGCGCGTAGCTGCTTTACTTCTTTAATCAATGTGAACGGACGAGAGGTATAGAGCCCCGGCAAAACCCGCACCCCCTCTACTTCGCTTGCTAGTTTGAACAATCGCCCCGTGGCGGGCGCAGCAAGCGTCAGATCGCACTTATCGCGCAGACCGTGCAATATGTTCAGCAGATACGTCGCGTGTCCACCACCATTGCCATGATGGATGTCCGTCAGGAGAATCTTCATGCGAGCCTCAGCAGTAGTCCTCCATTCAGACTACAGACTGTTTCAATTTAATATGCTAAGGCTTCCGATTGTAAGCAGGAACGACCACGGTCGACGAACACCGGTAATAAAAGGGCGCGCACGGGCCGGTATTGAGGGCTGAACGCAACACTATTCGACGGTGGCGGTAGCGGTGGCAACGCCCGCACCGCGCTTCGCTTCAAGAACTTGGGAATACAGCTGCATATATCGGCGTGCTACTTGTTCCCAGCTATGGCGTTTCACCACGGTTGCGGCACCTCGGGCAAGCCGTGCGACCAGATCCGGGTCCTGGGACAACTTCTCGATGTAGTGGGCCAACTGCTGCGCGTCTTCCGGATGGTCCAGCACCAAGGCTTCGGAGTGGTTCTCGACATACTGCGCGAAGCCGCACCACGGACTGGGGCTTACGATAACCGGCAGGCCGAACGCCATTGCTTCCAGGGGAGCCATACCAAAACTGTCGTTCAATGTCGGATGCACGTAAATATCGGCGGCGCCGTAGTACCGGCCCACGTCCGGTGTCTCACCCATTATGCGCACCCGGCCGCCCAAGGCCCCATCCTGGAATCTGACTGTGAACTCTCGGGCCGCAGCGTTGCCTCCCACCACCAGCAATTTGACATGCGGCGGCAGTAACGCCAGGGCTCGCAACACTGTCGGCAACCCCTTGCGCAAGGGATTGCGAGCAACGAGCAGACAAACCGTATCGGAATCGGTCCATCCAAAGGCTGTTCTCACTTCGCCCCGCAACAGCGGATCGACATCGCCTACAGGCGATACGCCGGGAGGTATGACCGGCGGCTTGAGCTGATCGCCATATGCCTGTTGCAGTTGATGCGCAATAAGACCGGACACGGCGACGATGCGATGACCGGGGCGCTGAGCTACACGGCGCGACTCTAGTCCAAGATACGTCTGGACGCGCGGACTGATTCGGGACAGCCATTTTTTATACCAGGGCAAGGGCCGCACTCGCCAGTTGTATCGAACAGGAGTCACATGCGCGACCTCCACATCGCCGCACCACCCGTTCATATGAGAGTGCACAATATCGAAGCCCTCACGCGTGTGACGCCGCGCACGCACAGCAAACAGCAATACGCGAATCCAGCTAGGTAGGTTACGCCATGAACGCAAGGGCACAAATGGCACTTGTAGCGGGCACGCGGCATCGTATTCGCGAGCAAAAACGGTGATGTCGTGCGTTTTGGACAACTCTCGCATCAGCTCGACGCCGTAAGCTTCGGCCCCACCGTACTTGTTGCCGAAACGGTCCACCACGAAGGCGATCTTTAGTGGATGATCAGTCACGCCGCCTTTTTTCCTCTAGTGTGGTCAGGCACTTCTGCAGGAAACGTACTATATGGGTGCTACGCGCCACGGTAACCCGTGGCAGTTCAAAGAGATCGTCCGAAGGTTTGGCCAAGCCGCCACGGGTTGTCGTTGCACTCAGATAGCCCGCACGACGTACCAAGTCGCGAACGGTGGCGTTCTCGTCACCATAGGGATAACAAAACGCGTTCACCTCGACGTCCAATGCCTGCTCGAGTTGGGCCTTGGACTCGGCGATCTGGCGGTGCGCTTCACCAAGCTCGACTTGGGTGAGGCGCACGTGGTCAAGCGTGTGCGACCCGGCCTCTTGACCCGCTTGCACCCAGCCTCGCATTTGTTCCAAGGTCATTAATGGCGACTCGGGCACGCCCTTCACACGATCCCAGGTGTTGGTACCGCCCTCCTGGTGCACCACGAAATAATTCGTGCTGGTAAAGCCCAAATCGGTGAGCACAGGCAAGGCGTGCTCGTACACATTGCGAAAGCCGTCGTCAAAGGTAATGCCGAAAACTTTGCCTTGCTTCTGACCTGCCAGGTAGGGCACAAGGTCCCGCATGCTCAGCCCTTGATAACCGAGCCGGCGCATCCATGTCATTTGACGACGAAAGCTCTTTGGGTGCACTGTCAGGCCGCGATAGGGAGTACCGCGCGGCGCAGGCAGGCCCACCTGATGGTACATAAGGATGGGGATCATGCGGCTGATTATATTGAGCAATTACTGGCGACGGTTAAGCAGCCACAGCTTGCTATAGCGAAAAAAACTGCCATGAGCGGCGGCGACTGCCAGAATAAAGCCCTCTTTTCCGTCCAGAAAACCTCGCCGAATCAGGTAGATCCGAAAGAAGGTCCATAGAGAGTGGCCCACGGCGCCCGATAAGGTCGCTCGCCGGCCTTTGGCATGCAACATGGCCGCCGCATCGGAGGAATAGCGATTGCTTTTATGCAATAGGCTTTCAAGGTTGGGATAGGCGTAATGCAAGAAGTGGCCGGGCAAAGTGGCCACCTCGCCGGACGCTTGCACGCGCTCGTGAACGACCACGTCGGTAAAGCGTGCTGTGCCGCGGCGAAAGAGGCGCAGTACGTAGTCGGGCCACCAGCCGCTATGCCGAATCCAACGACCGCAAAAGCTGGAAAGCCGTGCAATACGATAGGCATCGGCCTTGGGATGCAATAGTTCCGCCTGGATGGCCTCTGCCAGTTCGGGCGTCACCCGTTCATCGGCGTCGAGGGATAGCACCCATTCGCAGCTGGCCAGATCTACCGCCCTGTTTTTTTGTGGCCCAAAGCCCGGCCAATCGTCGGTGACGACCACCTTGGCGCCCCTGGCTCTTGCAATATCGGGCGTACCATCGTCGCTGCCCGAGTCGACCACAATGACTTCATCGGCAAACGCCACGGAGTCAATGCATTCTGAAATATGCCGCGCCTCGTTATGAGTAATGATTATGACTGATAAAGAGGGCATCATCATGAACGCCGAAAGGACCGCTTCCATAACTTGAAGCGGTTGAACATAGGCCCGATTATCGGATGCGCAGCCACCTGTATGCGGCGTCCTACAGAGGCACCAGAGGTGTTTCGAACCGCAAATCGATAGATGTGCGCCGGATCAGTCCCGGCGCGATTTTGGCCAAAGGCATGCGTGGTGTACAAATACTTAAAACCCGCCTCTTGCGCCAGACGAATGTACTCCTCGTCAAAATAGCCCTGCGGCCAGCAAAAGTGCTCGGACACGCTTCCCATGTTCTGCAACAGACACGCCCTCGACTGAGCCAGCTCTTGGGCCATCAAAGTGTTCTTTTGCGACGCTTGGGCGCTTTTGTCCCAACGCGTGTGGGTATGGGTATGCGAGTGAAACTCAAACACGCCACTCTCGACCATGGCGTGAATCTCGCTCCAGCGCAAGATGACGCTGTCGCTTTCACCTTGCTCGATTCGACGTTCACACTCGTGATGGTCGGGCGTCTCCGGCACCCCTGCCTGTCCCCACACAGGGCGAACGGGACCATCCTTGACCCAGGATGTCACCAGAAACACGACTGCCTTGTAACCGTACTTCTTGAGTAGCGGAAAGGCATACACCCAGTTATCGAGATAACCGTCATCGAAGGTGATGAGGACAGACTTATCCGGCACGGGCTGCCCCGCCAAATGCCCGGCAAACTCATCTGTAGTCAGGGCCCGATACCCGTGGCGCCGCAACCAGTCCAGGTGATTCTCAAAGTTCTCCGGCGAGGCCGTAATGGCCCCCTCGCTGGGAGAAACGTGGTGGTACATGAGTACCGGTACAGTTTGGGCAGCTTTCATGCTTCGCGTTCTTTTAACCACCGAAAATACGATGCTTCAATGCTTCGCGCCATGGCTTCAGAGCTGAAGGCCCCTTCACGTATACGCCGCTGCCCCTCCCTGCCCATCTGGGTTCGCAGTTCTGGGTCTTCGATGAGGCGTTTCAACGCAGCCGTCAGGGCCTCCCGGTCGTGTAGCGGCACCAGCAATCCCGTCACGCCGTCCTGAATCATTTCGGGCACGCCCCCGACCCGCGTTCCGACGCTAGCTAGCCCGGCGTAAGCCGCCTCAAGAAACACTGTCCCTGACGCTTCTTGCTCTGTGGCCAAGGCGAACAGGTCAAATCCGGCCAGCATATTGGGGACGTCATTTCGAGACCCCATTAGATGAACCTGGCTGGTAAGCCCCTTGGCGGCAATATGCGCTTGCACCTGTTCAAACACGGGCGATCCACCGCCCACGAACACCAGATGCAGATTCGGTCGTGATGTAAGTAGCGGCTCCATTGCGTCTATGAGGGCTCGCTGGCCCTTCTGCGCCCGCATCACCGCAACGCAACCCACAACAATTGCGTCGTCATCAAGACCTAGCTCAGCTCGTAGAGTAGATGGTTGATTCCACGGCTTCAAGTCCACGGCCGGATACACAGTGGCCACGTAGTCGGGCTTGACCCCGCGCTCGATGAGATGGCGACGAACGAAGTCGCTCGGCGTCGTCACCCTGTGCGGAATAATCGTATAGGACAGCAACGAACCCACACGCTTCGCCAGATGCCGCGTTCGTACAATAAGCGGCGTACCGGCCAAGCGGGCGGCGCAACCCACCAACACGGTATCGCGCCGGCTATGGGTGTTCAATACGTCGAAGCGTCCTCGTCGTAGAGTCCCGCGCAACGTCGTCACGCCTCGAATGAAATTGGCAGGTCCGTCCATGTACAGCGTGTGCACCCTGAAACCTTCGGCTTTGAGGCGCTGGCCCAGTACTGCGTGAGGCTGACAGATGGCCTCCAGATGATGGCCGCGCTCGCGCATGGCCAGCATCATACGAAATATGAACTGTTCTTGGCCGCCAAAACTCGTGGCCGCCTCGGAGTGCACGATGCGCAAAGGTCGAAAATCGCTCATTGATAAGCGATCTCCAGCCCATCGGCACTTACCCATTGCGCTAGCTGGTCGAGCATGGTGTCTGCCATGCGCACGCGCCAATCGTCTCCAAGGCGCACCGCGCACAGGTAGTCCTCGCGCCGCAAGAGCACCTCCACAGCGACCCCCGGCACGCCGTTCTCGGGCTCGGCCCTGAACGGATTGAGTAACTGCCGAAGCTTGAGCGCATCGGCTTCTCCGTCCAGTGTGATACGCAAGGCCTGCGCCCGGGCCTCGCGAGCAAGTTGAAGATCGAAGAGCTGATCGGCCGATACGCGCAAACCACCCGAGTATTCGTCGTTACTGACTTTACCCTGGACTATGATCAGCTGATCTTCTTTGATGCGATTTCGGTGCTGTTCGTACAGCTCATTGAAAATGGCGACTTCTACTTGAGCGGAGCCGTCATCGAGGGTGGCAAAAAACATCTTGCCCCGGCGCGTCATTCTGGGACGCAAGGCCGAGATGATTCCGGCGAACCATTGCAGTTCGCGCGCCGGTTCCAGACGAGCCAAAGGCTTGGGGGCAAATCGGCGAACCTCGTCGCGCCAGGCGTCAAACAAGTGGCCGCTGAAGAAAAAGCCCAATGCGGATTTCTCTTGTGTCAATCGAGTTTGCAGATCCCAGGGCGCGACCTTCGCCAGCTCGCCTTCAACGATGTCGTTGCTGTCGTCTTCAAATAGCGAAACCTGGTTGGCGCTGCGCTCAGCCTGCTCCGCCGCCTCTATGGCGCTGCCGATGGTGGCAAGCAGCGCTGCCCGATTCTCGTCAATGGAGTCGAACGCCCCCGCCCGCACCAGCGCTTCGATGCTGCGCCGGTTGACGGTATGCCGGTCTATGCGACGACAAAAGTCGAACAAGCTCTTGAAAGGGCCGCCCGCTTGACGGGCGCGCACGATTTCTTCTACCGCTGCCTGGCCTGTCCCCTTCACAGCCCCTAAGCCATAGCGAATAGTGCGGGGGGGCTGTCCTTGCTCTGTATGGCGATCTGCCACCGGCTCGAAACGGTAATTGGAGGCGTTCACGTCCGGAGGCAGCACCTGAACATTGTTGTCCAGGGCATCCTTCCAGAAAATTTGGACCTTGTCAGTGTCGTCCATATCGGACGACAAAGTGGCTGCCAGGAACTCGGCCGGATGGTAGACCTTGAGCCAGGCAGTCTGGTAAGCAATCAGTGCGTAGGCGGCCGAATGGCTTTTGTTGAAACCATAGCCTGCGAACTTCTCCATGAGGTCGAACAGTTTGACGGCCAAATCGCCGTCATAGCCCTTCTCGACTGCTCCTTTTTCGAAAATCGCCCGGTGTTGCGCCATCTCCTCGGGTTTCTTCTTGCCCATGGCGCGCCGGAGCATGTCGGCGCCCCCAAGCGTGTATCCCCCAATAATCTGGGAAATAAGCATGACCTGCTCTTGATACACGATGACGCCGTAAGTGCTCTTGAGCACCGGCTCCAGATCGGGATGGAAGTAATCCACCTCGGCACGACCATGCTTGCGATTGACGAAATCGACCACCATGCCCGACTCCAAGGGGCCCGGCCGATACAGGGCCAGCATGGCAATCACGTCTTCAAACGTATTGGGCCGCAGACTGCGCAGCAGTTCTTTCATGCCCCGCGATTCCAGCTGGAAGACCGCCGTGGTATTGCCCTCGCTGAGCAGATCGTAGGTTGCCGCATCGTCGAGCGGCAAAGCCATGATGTCAAAATCACGCTTATCGGCATTGAACTGGCGCACATAGCGCACGGCCCAATCCAGAATGGTGAGGTTGCGCAGGCCCAGAAAGTCGAACTTGACCAGTCCCGCTGCCTCGACGTCGTCCTTGTCGAATTGCGATACGGCGCTGCTCTCAGCGCCAGGCTGGCAATACAGTGGACAAAAATCTGTCAGCTTGCCCGGCGCAATCAGTACACCGCCGGCGTGCATGCCGATGTTTCGGGTCAATCCCTCGAGTGGGCGCGCCAGATCGATCAGTGCCCGCACTTCCTCGTCTTGCTCATAGCGCTCCTTGAAAGCCGGCTCTTCGGCCAGGGCTCGCTCAAGCGACCATGGATCGGCCGGACTGAAAGGAATCAGCTTGGACAGGCCGTCACATAAGCTGTAGGGCATTTCGAGCACACGCCCTACATCCCGTACTACCGCCTTCGCGCCCAGCGTGCCGAACGTGGCGATCTGGCTTACCGCCTCCTTGCCATACTTCTTCTTGACGTACTCAATGACGCGCTCGCGATTGTCCTGGCAAAAATCGATATCGAAGTCGGGCATGGAGACCCGCTCGGGGTTCAGGAACCGTTCAAACAGCAGGTCGTAGCGGATCGGGTCAAGGTCGGTGATTCCTAATGAGTAGGCCACCAAGGACCCGGCTCCTGAGCCTCGACCCGGCCCGACCGGCACCCCGTTCTGTTTACCCCAGTTGATGAAGTCAGCCACAATAAGGAAATAGCCGGGAAAGCCCATGTTGATAATGGTCTTGCATTCCCAATCGAGGCGCTCGCTGTACTGAGGGTAGTGTTTGGCTCGTTCCGCCTCGTCCGGAAACAGCTGTCGCATGCGCTCTTCGAGACCCGCTCGAGACAGCTGCACCAGATAGTCGTCCAAGGTGACGCCGTCCGGCGTAGGAAAGTTCGGCAGTTGGGGCTTGCCCAGCGTCAGCGTCAGGTTGCACCGCTTGGCGATTTCGACAGCGTTGGTCAACGCCGAGGGCACGTCCGCGAAGCGCTGGGTCATTTCTTCAGTGCTAAGCAGATACTGATCGGGCGTGAAGCGACGCACCCGGCGGGGGTTGGCTAACTGTTCGCCCGTCGCGATACAAACGCGTGCTTCATGTGCGCGATAGTCATCCGGCTGAAGAAACTGGACGGGATGCGTAGCGACGACAGGTAGGTCGAGATCGGCCGCGAGGCGCATGGCTGCCTGGACATACGTCTCGTCTCCTTCCACGCCGGTGCGTTGCAATTCTATGTAGTAGGCATCCGGAAAACGCGCGGCCCACTGCTGAGCCAAAACGCGCGCCTCTGCGCTTCGTCCTGCTTCGAGCGCTTGACCCACATCGCCCGAGCGGCCCCCGGACAAGACGATCAACCCCTTTCGACCGGCCAGCCACTGACGTTTCAGTTCGGCGCGGCCCGCACGCTGATTGTCCAGCCACGCCTGGGTCAGCAGTTCACACAGATTCAAATAGCCTTCATGGGAACTGACCAGAAGCAAAATTCGATATGGCTTGTCCGGCTCCGCCTCATTTTCCAGCCAGGCGTCGCATCCGGCTATCGGCTTGACTCCGGCCCCACGCGCTGCCTTATAGAACTTGATCAAGCCAAAGATATTACCCAGATCCGTCAGTGCTACAGCCGGCTGCCCAAGAGCAGAGACCGACTTGATGAGTTGGGGTATCTGGATAATGCCGTCCACCACCGAATACTCGGAATGGACGCGCAAATGCACGAAGGAAGGAGCAGTAGCTTGAGTCATGCACGAGATTGTACTGAAGGAAGGACCTGGCAATTCGTCATCGCTGCAGCGCCGCCCAGGCTTTCTGCAGACGCTTGACCGAGACCGGCATGGGCGTGCGAAGCTCTTGCGCAAACAAAGCCACACGTAGTTCTTCCAGCAACCAACGGAACTCGTCGAGCCCAGCATCACTGGCCCCTTTCAGCGCGGCGCGCGAGCGCTGATATTGCACGAGCAACGGAGCCATATCGGCCATCAACCGCGTATCTCTGGCCGGATCGGCGCGCAGCTTATCGATGCGGGCCTGGATAGCCTTCAGATACCGGGGGTAATGCGACAACTGGGCGTAGGGTGTTTCTCGCACGAACCATTTGCTCATCAGAGCCGATAACTGGTTTTGCATGTCGGCATAGGCCGCTGAGTGTGGCTTTGCCTGTGGCAACTTCTTCTGCACTGCGGCCCATTCGGACAATATTAGTCCGACCGTTCTGGCGATCTCGTGCGCCAATAAGCCGACGCGATTTCGGCCCTCCGACTTGCGTTGTTCAAATTCCTCTTTATTCGTTGGCCACGGATCACCAAGGCAAGCTTGCTCGATAGCCATGTCTATTATCTGATCCCGGAGCTCTTCCTGCGTACCGAGGGTCATGAACAACATGCTCATGCGAGTCAGATCATTAAGATTCTTCTCCAGAAACTTGACCTGTTCTCGCAAACCCAGCTTGAACAAGCGCAATAAGCCCGCACGGTGCTGGCGCTGCGCCTCGCCCGGGTCATCGAACACGTCCAGGTCGCAATACATGCCTCGATCAATCAAGGCGGGATAGCCGATCACCGATTGCCCTTTCCGATGGATCTCCATCAGTTCTGGAAGTGGGCCGAAGCTCCAATCAGTGAGATGTTCATGAGCGAGGGCTTGGGCCACGTGCTCATCACGCGCGGCCAACTTCTGAAACGACACTTGGGCCTGAGCACCATGTTCCGCCTTCAGCTGGTCCAGATTCCGACCGCCTGACAACATGCGTCCGTGTTCATCAACGACCTTGAAGTTCATGAATAAATGCGGGGGCAAGGTCTCAGTCTTGAAATCGGTGCGCGCCGGCCGAACTTTGACCTGCTCCCACATATCGGCAGAAATGGCTTCAAGCAGTCCCATGGGTGGATCAGAAGCGCGCTCGAACCATCGCTCATAAAAGCCCGCTGCATAATCCGGCAGTGGCACGCAATGCCGACGCAGCTTCTGCGGCAAGGACTTAAGGAGCAGATGCACCTTTTCCTTCAGCATGCCCGGCACAAGCCACTCACATCGCATAGGGTCAATCGTGTTCAAGGCAAAAAGCGGCACGGTGAGCGTCACGCCGTCCCGCACCGACCCCGGCTCGAAGTGATAGTCCAGGGCCATCTGGACGCCCTGCCAAGTCATGGTCTTCGGAAACACGTCCGTGGTGACACCGGCCGCTTCATGGCGCATCAACTCTTCGCGGCTCAAGAGCAGGCGCCGAGCAGCATCTTGGTCCAGACCTTTATGCCACTTTTCCAAGGTGGCTGTCTGGTAGATATGCTCCGGTATCTGGCGGTCGTAAAAGGCGTAAATCAGCGCGTCGTCGACCAGAATGTCAGGTCGTCGAGTCTGGTGCTCGAGTTTCTCGATTCGATTGATGAGCTTTCGGTTGTGTTCAAGAAAAGGCAGGGAGCTGTTGAGCTCGCCCGGGACCAGACCTTCTCGTATGAATATTTCCCGCGCATGAGCAGGATCGATGCGACCAAAATGGATGCGTCGGCCGGAATACACCGTCAATCCGTACAGAGTGGCTCTTTCGTTAGCGACGACTTGCCCGCTCTTCTTATCCCACCGTGGGTCGGACCATGCACGTTTCAGTAAATGAGCGCCGGCCCGCTCTATCCAGACAGGTTCCACTCGGGCGACGCAACGGGCAAACAAACGAGTCGTTTCAACCAGTTCAGCCGCCACAATCCAGCGCCCAGCCTTCTTGACCAGCGTGGAACCGGGATGGATCTGGAAGCGGATGTCGCGTGCCCCAACATAGCCTCCGCCCTCCTCGTGTCGCACGCCGATATTGCCCAAGAGGCCCGCAAGCAGCGCCATATGAGTCTGTTCGTAGGTGGCTGGCAAGGTGTTGACACGCCAACGCTGCTCGCCGACCAAGCTGGCCAGCTGAGTATGGACATCCCGCCATTCGCGCAAGCGCAGAGGTGACAGGAAACTCTGCCGCAGCTGGGCGACCAATTTTCGCTGCGACGCCTTGTGCGCAAGTTTGTCCTCGTACCAGTGCCAAAGCTTCAGGTAAGACAGGAATTCCGACTTGTCATCGCGAAACTTGGCATGCGCGTTCTCGGCGGCCTCGCGTTCGCTCATAGGACGGTCGCGGGGGTCCTGAACAGACAGTGCTGACGCAATGATGAGAATTTCGGCCAGACATTGCTGATCGCGCGCTTCAAGAATCATCCGAGCCACACGCGGATCCACGGGCAGCTTGGCGAGCGTCTGACCGGTGGGCGTGAGCCGGTTTGACTCGTCCAACGCTCCGAGCTCTTGCAACAAATGATACCCATCGGCAATGGCGCGGCCTGAAGGAGGCTCTACAAACGGAAAGGTTTCAATGTCCTCCAGCCCCAGGGATTTCATGCGCAAGATCACAGAAGCCAGGGACGACCGTAGAATCTCCGGGTCCGTGAATTCCGCTCGTCGTTTGAAATCCGCCTCATCGTACAGGCGTATGCACACCCCGGGCCCCAACCGCCCGCATCGTCCCGCACGCTGATTCGCGGAAGCTTGGCTAATGGGCTCAATGCGAAGCTGCTCGACCTTGTTTCGCCAGGAGTAGCGCTTGACGCGCGCCAAGCCGCTATCGACTACAAAACGGATGCCTGGAACCGTCAACGAGGTCTCGGCCACGTTCGTGGCCAGCACGATGCGGCGTGCATTGCTTTGCGGCTTGAAAATTCGCTCTTGCTCCGCCTGAGAAAGACGGGCATAAAGGGGCAGAACTTCCGTTCCCGGTGGGTGATGCTTACGTAAAGCCTCCACCGTTTCACGGATTTCCCTCTCGCCGGGCAGGAACACGAGGACGTCACCAGGTCCGTGCGAACTGCATTCGTCCACGGCTTCCACTATGGCGTCTATGAGGTCGCGCTCTTCATCGCTGCTTTGACGGCGCCCATCACGTTGCGTCGCCCGTGGGCGTCCGTCCTCTGTGGTCGGATCATTAAGATCTTGCGCCACCGGGCGATAACGTATCTCCACCGGATAAAGCCGCCCCGATACATGGATGACCGGCGCCGGCACCCCGTTCTGGGAAAAATGCTGGGCAAAACGACCTGCATCGATGGTCGCCGAGGTAATTATGACTTTGAGATCGCGACGACGAGGCAGGAGCTGGCGCAGGAAGCCCAGCAGGAAATCGATATTCAGGCTGCGCTCGTGCGCCTCGTCGATAATGATCGTGTCGTAGCGGCGCAAAAGCGGGTCGCGTTGCGATTCGGCCAGCAGGATGCCATCCGTCATCAACTTTATGGCCGCCTGAGGTCCGGTACGGTCATTGAAGCGAATCTGATAACCCACCCAGTCGCCCAATTCGGTGTGCAACTCGTCTGCTATGCGCCGGGCCACGGAAGTCGCGGCCAAGCGCCTGGGCTGCGTGTGACCTATCATTTTCTGACTGCCCCGCCCCAGTTCCAGGCATATTTTGGGCAGCTGTGTGGTTTTGCCGGAACCGGTCTCGCCTGAGACTATGACTACCTGATGCGCCCGAATTGCGGCCGCTATATCGTCGCGGCGAGCGCTGACCGGTAGATCGGGCGGATACTCTATAGCGGGTAAAGGCCGCGGTACTGGGGGTGACTCCCCTGGGCGATTGTGTTTGTTTACCGACAAATTGTCAGACCGAGACATGAAAACTCATAGAAAGGGGTAGGCCCTCATTATAATTTTGGACGAAGCAACATTATTTGGACGCGCGCCACGCAATGGTCGTTCCCGACACTGACACATTATCCGCACAAGACGCTCCCGAATTTGCACCCGCGCAATTCGTACGATGGTTCCGAGAGGTCGCCCCTTATGTCCACGATTTTCGCGGCAAGACATTTGTGGTGGCGTTCGGCGGCGAGCTGGTGTACGACGGGGCGCTCAACGCCCTGATTCAAGACCTTTCCCTGCTCTCGGCGCTCGGCGTTCGATTGGTACTGGTGCATGGTTCCCGTCCGCAGGTCAACGAGCAACTCAAATTGAAGGGCTTCGTTCAGCAATTTGGCCGCGGCATGCAACCGACCACGCCAGAAGCACTGGAGTGTGCAAAGGAAGCCGCCGGGGAAATCCGCCTCGATATCGAAGCCGCCTTCAGTCAAGGCTTGCCCAACACACCCATGTCGCATGCGCATATCCGCATCATCTCGGGCAATTTTGTAACCGCCCGTCCTCTGGGTGTCATCGACGGAATCGACTATCAGCACACTGGCGCGGTGCGCAAGATGGATAGCGACGCGCTCAAAGCAGTGATGAATCAAGGCGCCATTGTCTTGCTTTCACCGCTTGGCTTTTCTCCAACCGGAGAAGCTTTCAATTTGGCGATGGAAGACCTGGCCACCAGTGTGGCGGTCACCCTGCGGGCCGAAAAGCTCATCTTCTTGACGCAAGATCGGGTGGTCCGGAATGCAGACGGAACCGTCGACACTGAGCTGGCTCGTGAGGACGCCGACGCGCTGCTGGCCAGCGGCACGCTGGACGAAGACACGGCCTCCTTTCTCACTCACGCTTCGCTGGCCGTAAAGCGAGGCGTGGCGCGAGCTCATTTGGTGCCCTACACACTTGATGGCAGCGTGCTGCTGGAAATTTTCACCCACGACGGTGTCGGCACCATGGTTGTCGAGGACACCTTGGACGATCTCCGTCCGGCCACCATGGATGACGTGGGGGCCATTGTGCAACTTATCGACCCCCTGGAAGCCGACGGAACCTTGGTGCCGCGTGGCCGCTCCGTGGTGGAACGCGATGTGGAAAAGTTCACCGTACTGGAGCACGACGGCGTTATTTACGGTTGCGTTGCATTGTTTCCCTACCTTGCAGAAGGAATGGCCGAGATGGCCTGCCTTATCGTCCACCCCGAATGGCAAGGCTCTGGTGAAGGGGAAATGTTGCTGCGGCATACCGAGGCCAAGGCTAGAGCCATGGGCGCACGCCGATTATTCGTATTGACGACCCGAACTTCACACTGGTTCATCAAACGAGGGTTTGTACAAGGCGGCATCTCAGACTTGCCCAAAGAGCGCCAGGCCCACTACAACCGTTCTCGCAACAGCCTGGTGTTCATAAAGCGCCTGTAAACCATTCCCTACTAGCCGGTACAATACCCTTTGTTGCTTACTGTCTTAAAGGTAGATACGCCATGGCAAGGATGGTTCACTGTGTAAAACTCAAGCGTGAGGCCGAAGGACTGGAGTTTCCGCCCTATCCTGGCGAGCTCGGTACGCGCATTTGGCAAAACATCTCGAAAGAAGCGTGGGCCATGTGGGTAGAGACGCAAACACGGCTAGTCAACGAGAATCGTTTGAACCTGGCCGATGCGCGCGCGCGAAAGTACCTCGCCCAGCAAATGGAAAACTTTCTGTTTCAGGACGCCAATGTGGAAGCAGCCGGGTATGTTCCCCCGTCTGAAGCAAGACCGCAGTAAGTTAGCGGGCCTGCAGAGTCTCCATGTAAAAACCCCGGCGCTGCTACGCGACGCCGGGGTTTTTTTCTAAGTAGCAGGGCCGACGCGGGCCTAAACCGCTTTTACGCCTCGTTTTCTTCCTCGAACGGTTCGCCCCGCGCAGCCCGCTCGGTCGCTTTGACACCGGTATGCCGCACGTCGTCACCTCGGACCATATAAATTACCCGTTCGGCCATGTTCTTGGCGTGATCGCCAATTCGTTCCAGCGAGCGCGCAATAAAAATAAGATCGATCGATCGCGTGATGGTGCGAGGATCTTCGATCATATAGGTGATGATGTGGCGCAAAGCGGCCTTCCATTCTTTATCCACTTCTTTGTCGCGTCGGACCACCTGCGCAGCGAGGATGGGGTCTTCGCGCGCGAACGAATCGAGCGACTGTCGGATCATGCCGACGACAAAGTCGCGAATATGGCGTAGCTCGACGGCGGGAATATAACGCCCTTCTGTCTCGTGCAGGCGACGCCCCACTTTGGCGATTTTCTCGGCCTCGTCACCGCACCGCTCCATGTCGGTGAGCATTTTCGATACAGCCAGCAGGAACCTCAAGTCGCTCGCCGTAGGCTGATTGCGTGCAATCAGGTTGCCAATACGCTCGTCGATTTCAACTTCGAGACGATTGACTTCCCTTTCGCGCTCGCGAACGCGTTCGACGAGGCTAAGGTCGCCCGTGACGAGAACCTCGGTGCCATCGTGCACCATTGTTTCAACCAGGCCGCCCATCTCAAGAAACAAGGACCGCGTGTGTTCGAGGTCCAGGGAAAACTGTCTATTGGTATGCTCGGTCATATCGGCCTTCGTGTGCAAAAAGTACTAGAAAACAACAGCGTACACCCAAATCGCTCTGCGCGGAGCGGTCCGCCGCGCGGACCCCATGTGCCTCTTGATACAAAGACACAGGGCTGTGGTGCGGGGACGCGAGAAAGGAAACAGGGTACCCGTTGATTATGACCGGAATATGACTCTGAGGTTGGTCCAGCGCCCTGGATTAGGACCGGTGCAGCTCCCGCACGCCATTCTGACCCGATACCAGAGCAACATCGGCGCCCGAAATAGCGAACAAGCCGCAGGTGACCACGCCGGGGATATCATTGATGGCCGATTCCAACTTGGCCGGATCTTCGATTGACAAGCCGGAGACATCGAGGATTCGGCAACCGTTGTCCGTGATGAAGTCCGCCCGCTCTCGAGGTTGTCCGCCCATTTGTTGCAACCGCCGGGCCACCGAGCTCAACGCCATGGGAATGACTTCCACCGGCAAAGGAAACATGCCTAGCCGATCAACCAATTTGGAATCATCGACAATGCATACAAAACGCTCGGCGACAGAGGCGACGATCTTTTCGCGCGTAAGCGCCCCGCCCCCGCCCTTGATCATATTGAGGCGGCCATCAATTTCGTCGGCGCCATCAACGTAAACCGGCATGCTCTCTACCTGATTCAAGTCGAAAACCCTGATGCCCAGGGCGTTAAGGCGAGCAGAAGTACGTTCGGAACTGGAGGCGGCACCACGGAAGCGTTGCTGGTGAGGAGCCAGTGCATCGATGAAAAGGTCTGCCGTGGACCCCGTCCCGACACCTAGAATAGTCTCGGGCGTCAGTAAGGGAAGAACGTACTCGACGGCTTTGAGAGCCGCGTTTTGCTTGAGTTGTTGTTGACTAAGCATGCTTACCCAGAAGTTCTGTAAATTTCTTTTCGTTGAATCCCACTGCCAGGACATCGGCGCCACTGACAGTGACGGGCCGCTTGATCAGCGTGGGAAACTCTGCAATAAGCGACTTCCACTCGGCGTCTGACCCAGGTGTCTTTCGTTCGGCGGGAAGATTGCGCCAAGTCATAGAGGCACGATTGACCAGCTTCTCCCAACCGCCAAGTTGGTTGGACCATTGTTCCAAAGTATCTGGACCGATGGGCTGATCGCGATAATCGACGAACTCGTACGCTACCCCATGCTCTTCAAGCCAGCGCATGGCTTTCACACAGGTGCTGCACCGCTTTAACCCGTAAAGGTGCAAAGAAGTCATTTAGATTCACGGCGCCACTGCACCCGGCTTGCCAGGATGACGCACACTCCTACAAAGACAATAAACAAAGTAGCCAAGGCGTTGATCTCGGGCTTCAGACCCAGACGCACTCTGGAGAATACTTCGAGCGGCAAGGTGGTATATCCCGGGCCCGACAAAAATGAAGCTATTACTACGTCGTCCAGGGACAAAGTAAAAGCTAGCAGCCAGGCTGAGGCCAAGGCGGGCGCAATCAGCGGCAAAGTAATAACAAAGAAAACGCGCAACGGGGATGCTCCTAAGTCGAGCGCCGCTTCTTCCAAAGAGCGATCGAGATCGCGAATGCGCGATTGCACGACCACGGCCACGTAAGCCATACACAAGGTGACGTGCCCTACCCAGATGGTGAAGACGCCGTTGCTTTCCGGCCAGCCTATCCAGTTGCTAAGTTCCACAAACATCAACAAAAGCGAAATACCGAGAACCACCTCGGGCATCACCAGTGGAGCGCTCAGCATGCCGACATAGATGCCGAACCCCTTGAATCGACCCATGCGAACCAGCACATAACCCGCCCAGGTGCCGATGATGACGGCGGCCGTTGCCGTCATGGCGGCAATCTGCAAGGACAACTTGGCGGCCGACAACAGCGCCGCATCATTGAAGAGCTCCACATACCATTTGAAGGAAAACCCGGTCCAACTGGTCATCATGGCGGAATCGTTGAACGAAAACACCATAAGACAAAGTATGGGGACGTACAGAAAGCCAAAGCCCAGAACCAGGGCCAAGGTGCGCATATATGGGTTAGGCGCGCCCATTCTTCCCTCTCATTTCAAACTGCCTTGCCTGGTTGTACTGGAACAGCACCAAGGGTATGAGCAGCAGCAACACCATAATGACGGTCACAGCTGCGGCCATGGGCCAGTCGGCGTTGTTGAAAAACTCGTTCCACATGACCCGCCCCATCATCAAGGTGTCGGCGCCCCCAAGCATCTCCGGTATTACGTACTCGCCCACAGTAGGAATGAAGACGAGCATGCTGCCGGCGATGACGCCCGGCATGGACAACGGCAAGGTGATGGTCAAAAAAGCCTTCCATGGCCGCGCCCCCAGATCGTAGGCGGCTTCCAGTAGACGATGGTCGAACTTGACGAGGGTCGCATAGAGCGGAAGGATGAAAAACGGCAGGTACGCATAGACCAGACCAATATAGACGGCGATATTGGTGCGGTAGAGCTCCAGGGGCGTATCTATGATGCCCAGACCCAGTAAAAGCGTATTGAGCAAACCATCGTTGCGCAATATCCCCACCCAGGCATACACGCGAAGTAGCAGCGAGGTCCAGAAAGGCAGAATCACCGCCAGAAGCAACATGTTGCGGGTTTGCGGCCGTGAGCGCGCAATGTAATAGGCCATGGGATAACCAATCATCCCACAGCAGATGGTCGTAATGGCCGCTACCTTCAAAGAATTAAGATAAGTGGCCAAGTACAAGTTGTCGGTAAAAAGCAGCGCATAAGTGTTCAGATGCACCGCCAACCTAAGCGTCTGCTCTTCCAGAAACGCCAAAGGCGTATAGGGCGGGATGCCGAACTGCAGGTCGGCAAAGCTGATCTTCAGGACCAACAAGAACGGAGCCAGCAAGAATAGCGTGAGCCACGCAAAAGGCGGAAATATCGAAAGTTTTCGCGTGGTTTCCGGCGGCAAGCGGCGCAGTAGCAGTCTCATGAGGCCAACACCGCCGCATTGTCACTGGACCAACTGATGTAGGCCTCTTCGTCCACTCCCAACGCGCCCTGCTGCTCCAGGACAAGGCTGGGCACCGCCGCATCCACGGTCTGGCCCGAATCGAGCCGGATCTGATAGCGCACGTAGCTGCCCATCCAGGCCATATGGCTGACCATACCGTGCGCCCAGTTGTGCTCTCCGGATGGCTGCTCGGCGGTTACACGGATATGCTCGGGCCGGACCGAGACGTGAACCTCCATGCCCAAAGGCTCGCTTACGCCGTGATTCACATATAGCGGACGGGACAAGCCTTCGCTTTCAATCAGCACATGGTCCGGCTCATCGACCACGATGGTGCCGGTAAACAAATTTGTGCTGCCAATAAAACCGGCCACGAAGCGGCTGTTGGGAAAATCATAGACTTCCTGAGGAGTGCCACATTGCACTATGTGGCCGTCGGTCATTACCGCCAATCGATTGGCCATGGTCATGGCCTCTTCCTGGTCGTGAGTCACCATAATGCAGGTGACGCCGACGCGGTCGAGGATCTTCACCAGCTCGATCTGGGTTTTTTCGCGTATCTGTTTATCGAGCGCCGACATGGGCTCGTCCAGCAGTAATAGCTTGGGCCGCTTGACCAAGCTGCGAGCCAGCGCGACACGCTGCTGCTGGCCGCCGGAAAGCTGATGAGGCTTGCGGCGGGCGAAACCGGCCATCTGAACCAGATCCAGCGCCTCGAATACGCGCTCGTGGATCTCGTTACGAGGGACTCCTTCCTGTTTGAGTCCGAAAGCAACATTGGCCTCCACCGTCATGTGCGGAAATAAAGCATACGACTGGAACATCATATTTACTGGCCGCCGATGGGGGGGCAGATTTGTGATGTCTTCGCCGTCCAGGTAAATGCGGCCCGATGTCGGCTCTTCGAAGCCGGCCAACATGCGCAGCAGCGTAGATTTGCCACAACCAGAGCTGCCTAGCAACGCGAAGATCTCGTGTCGTCTTACTGACATGCTGACCGATTTGACTGCTACGACATCGCCATATATTTTGACGACCTCTTCCACACGCACAAACTCGTCGGCGTCGCCGGCCCAGGCCGGCGGCGTAAGGCGGTTGTCGGACATTTTGCTATAGACCCGTCTTGAGTTTGGACCACAGGCGGTTTTGCAATCGCATGATTTTGAACGGCCGGGTCTTGATGACAAAAAGTTGTTTGGATACCTCGGGAGGCGGATAAATCATGGGATTTTCCGCGACCTCTTCCGTGACGTACTGGCGCGCCTCTTTATTGGCGTTTGGATAAAACATGGTATTGGTGATTGCTGCGTGCACCTCGGGCGTTTCAATGTAATTGATAAATGCATGGGCCTCATCTACATTGACCGCGCTCGCCGGGATCGCCATGGTGTCAAACCAGGCTGGCGCGCCCCCTTCGGGAAGAAAATAATCGATTTCGTAGGGTTTGCCTGCCTCTCGAGCGCGGTGACGGGCAATCATGACATCACCCGAATAGCCATACACCATGCACAAGTCCCCTCCGGCAAGCTCATCGATATACCCCGCCGAACTGAATTGGCGCACATAGGGCCGTATTCGCTTTAGCAGCTCGAACGCCGCTTCATAGTCCTGAGGGTTTTCAGTGTCGGGGTCGAGCCCGAGATAATGGAGTGCGGCAGGGAAAACCTGAGCCGCTTCATCGAGCACCGATACGCCGCAGCCCTTCAGTTTGCTCAGATAGGCCGGATCGAACAGGATGTCCCAGCTGTTCAACGGCGCGTCCGGTCCCAATAGCTCTTTGACACGCGTCACGTTGTAGCCCAAGCCATTTGTGCCATAACCCCACGGCACCAGATACTGGTTTCCGGGGTCGACATCGGCCAGCAGCGCCATGATGTCAGGATCCAGATACTTCCAGTTCGGGATCTTGCTTTTGTCCAACTTTTGGAACAAACCGGCTTCCAGTTGTCGCGCCGCATAGTGGGTAGATGGAACCACCACGTCGTAACCGGACTTGCCGGTCAAGAGTTTTGCCTGCAATGTGTCGTTGCTATCGTATACGTCATAGCGGACACGAATACCGGTCGTCTGCTCAAAGCCGGACAAGGTGTCAGGGGCCGTGTACTCTGCCCAGTTGTACACATTGACCACGCGGTTTTGCGCCGACACCGAGCAAGCGCTCAAGGCCAATACCGCCGCAAACAGGCGCTTTGCTACCCAGCCCAGGTTCACGTGAACGCTCCTCAAACCAAGCCAAAAAGCTGCAGATCATAAAGTGTTTTGGCCGATTCCGCCTTCATTTAACCGACGACTGTTGCGTATAAGCCTGATCCACCTGCATCCAGAACGCGCGACCTTTGTCTCCGGCCAGTTTTACCAAAGAGCGCCGCAAACGGACCAGATTCAGTCGCCGCTGAGCAGGAGTCGGCTTGATGCTGCGAGCTCGGTCAAAATCGATGAGCCAAACTCGTTGCCGTGCATCGAGCAGTATATTGTAAGCGTTCAAGTCGGCATGCCACGCACCCGCTTCGTGCAAGGCCAATATGGAGGCGGCCACCGCCTCGGGAGGAGCTGAATCCAGCAAGGAAGCCAAAGGAGTGGCCTCTTTGATGCGCTCGACCAATAAGGCCGCACGATAAGTGGCGCCGTCAAGCCAATAGGCCGCTGCATAAGGCGTGGGCACCAATAGCCCATGCTCGCGCAGTCGCACCAGTATCTTGAATTCAGCGAATGAACGGGTGTGCCAGGGCCCAGTCCATATATAGCGATCTTTGCTGACCCGAGCCGCCATGCCGCCTCGGCGGTAATGCCGCAACACGGCTTCTCCAAAATCGCCCGAGACAAACCAAGATGACTGACGTCCGCCGCTTTGTACCGGTTCTGCTGCCAAGCTACTGTCGGCCGGGTCAAATAGCCACGCCCCCGGGCGACTGACCCGTCCGGGCAGATAAAGCATGGCTCCACCATCAATTGTCAATGGACCGCCTATCTCCAGTATGTCGCTCATAACGCCTCCCTTAAAGAAAGCAATGGAGGAGTGCGCAATACTCCGCGCAACGCCAAGCCTCCTCCTATGCATGCCGACAAAGCGCCTCCCGCCATACCAACGGCCCAGGGCCACCATGATGGGACATAGGGGAACGAAAACACCCAGTGGGCAAGTGACCATGACACACCCACAGCCACCCCCGCGGCCATGACACCAGCCAAGGCGCCTATCAGGACTAGCTCAAGGATAAGCACGCCCCGCACCTGAGCGGCCCGCGCGCCTAGGACGCGCAAAATCGCAACCTCTCGAATGCGCTCATCACGGGTCGAGACGAATGCCGCGCCGAGCACCAGCACTCCGGCCGTTACTGTGAACAAAAACAACAGTTGGACCGCTTGGATGGCTTGGCCCAGGATGGATTGCAGCTGCCCGAGAATAGCGCTGACGTCGACCACCGTCACATTGGGCACTTCTCGTAAAAGCCCCTGCATGGTCTTCGCTTGATCGGGCGGAAGATAAAACGAAGTAATGTAGGTGGCTGGCGCCTGCTGCAGGGCCGCCGGAGAAATGATGGCGAAGAAATTGACGTCGAACGAATCCCATTTCACTTCCCGCAAACTGGTGACGGTCAGGTTGACCGGTTGCCCGGCTACTTCAAACGTCAAGGTGTCTCCGAGGCCCACTTGCAGGGACTGCGCGACATCCTCCTCCAACGATACCTCGTGAGCTCGGACGTCCAGCCATCGACCCTGGGTAATCCGGTTGCTGTCCGGAAGTTGGTCGAGGTAGGACAGGTTGAATTCTCGCTCTACCAGCCGACGGGCTCGTTGATCGTCATAGTCTTTTCCGTCGACGGCTTGCTCGTTTATGGCGACGAGTCGGCCTCGAACCATAGGAGCCAGCGCTGCACTCGACAGCCCGTGGTCCTGCAGATATTGCACCACTTGGCTGCGCTGCTCGGGCTGGATATTGATGAGGAAAGTATTAGGGGCGTGTTCTGGCAGAGTGTGCCGCCAGCCTGCGAGCAGATCGCTACGAGTGATTCCGAGTAACAACACAATCATCAGGCCGACCGCTAATGCACAGATTTGCACCACCGTCAGCCCCCGACGCCGGGAGATGCCGGCCAAGGCAAATCTCAACCCCGGATTACCGGATAACCGACGCCCAAAATAACCAGCCATACCCACCAATAACCAGCCAACCGCCGCGAACAACAGCGTGCCTGTCAGGAAACCGGCACACAGCAGTACGGTAAGCCGCAGGTCGTCGGACACCCATAAGATCAATACGAAAAATGCCAATAGGCCCGGTAAATACGCAGCCATACGGCCAAGCTGGATGCCGGTTTCAGGGTCACGTCGCAACACCCGTCCCGGCGCCACCTTGCGAAGCGCGGCGACGGGCGGCAACACAAAGCCGATCAGCAACAAAATTGAGGTTGCCACACCATGTTGGGCTGGAGCTGTGGATGCAGCTGGCAAGACCACATCGAGCCATTCGGATGCCGCGTAAACCAGCAAAGCCTGCACAGCATATCCCGCCAGGGTGCCGATTAACGCGGCTATGAGCGACAAGGCAATGAATTCCACCAGCAGTTGTGCGGTCAATTGCCGTTGCGAGATGCCCAGACATCGCATGACGGCAAACCCGTCGACATGACGCTGATTGAATCTGCGGGCCGCGAGGCCCACAGCGACGGCCGCGACGAGCACCGTGAGCAAGGCCACGAGGGTCAGGAAATTCTGCGCTCGAGCCAGCGCCTGTCGAATTTCCGGTCTGGCGGACCCTGGCTGTTCAACCCGCTCTCCCCGATCCAGCCGAGGTAGAAGCCACTCTCGAAAAGCGTCGACTGCTGAGGCGGAACCGGCCACAGACAAGTAATAATGGACCCGGCTACCAAAGCCCAGAAGGCCCGTGCGATCGACCTCGTCATATCGCATGAGGACGCGCGGTGCCATATTGATGAATTGAACCGACCGATCCGGCTCGTTTTCAATCAGGCCGCGAATGACGAACCCGGCGTCACCCAATCGCAAGGTGTCGCCGGCCTTCACGCCGAGCAGTGCCGGCAGCTGCGCATCGACCCAAAGTGAACCCTGGGGAGGCGCTCCAGCTGCGGATATCTCTCCGTTATGGATTTGAAGGCTCCCGCGCAGCGGATAAGCGTCATCAACCGCCTTGATGGACACCAGCTGCATAGTGCTTGCGGTGCTCACCATGGAGGAAAACTGCATGCCCCGGGAATACTGCAAGCCAAGTCTCTGAGCCTCCTCGAGTACAGGCAAGTCGATAGGCGAGTCGGCACGCAGGACCAGATCGCCCCCAAGCATCTGCGCCGTTGTCCGGTTTAATGCTGCCGACACGCGCTCGGAAAGAAAACCGACACTGGTGACCGCAGAAATGGCGACTATCAGCGCCATCAGGAGAAGGCGCAACTCGCCTGAACGCCAGTCGCGGCGCAAGGCGCGGAACCCTGACACGATGAACAGCACCGCCTGAGTAAACCCCGAGGAATGCGGGTTGACCCCCCTCATCGTACACGCTCAATTGCCGCCTCGAGACGGTCCACAGCCCAGACCTCAAGGCCCTCAATGGCTTGCCGCGGTGCGTTTGCCTTGGGTACAAGGGCACAGCTGAACCCCAACTTGGCGGCTTCGCGCAAGCGCTCCTGGCCGCGGGGCGCGGGCCGAATTTCGCCGGCCAGGCCCACTTCCCCAAAAGCAACTAAGCCGGCCGGCAGGGGGCGGTTCCGCAGAGACGACATGATGGCCAACAAAACGGGCAGATCGGCCGCGGGCTCAGCTATTTTGACGCCTCCGACCGCATTCACGAAGACATCCTGGTCGTAAGTGGCGACCCCCGCATGCCTGTGCAATACCGCCAGCAACATCGCCAGCCGGTTACTCTCCAGACCCACGGACAGCCGACGCGGGTTGGGCGCGTGTGCCGAATCAACCAAGGCTTGGATTTCGACCAAGAGCGGCCGGCTCCCCTCTTGTGTAGCCATTACGCAAGAGCCGGCCACTTCTTGCTGATGCTGTGATAGAAACAGGGCCGAGGGGTTGTTTACACCCTTCAGGCCTCGTTCAGTCATGGCGAACACACCGAGCTCGTTGACGGCTCCGAAGCGGTTCTTGATGGCGCGGACCAACCTGAACGATGAATGGGTGTCGCCTTCAAAGTAAAGAACCGTATCGACGATATGCTCGAGCACACGAGGTCCGGCCAGACTACCGTCCTTCGTGACATGCCCGATAAATACAATGGCGGTGCCGGTTTGCTTTGCAAGACGAGTCAATTGGGCGGCGCATTCGCGCACTTGAGACACAGAACCGGGCGCTGCCGTAAGTTCGCTGGAATATAGCGTTTGTATGGAATCAATGACGGCGACTTGCGGCCGTTGCTCGAGCAATGCTTGCGTGATGGCTTCGAGCCGTATCTCGGCCAGCAGCTGCACATGACTGGTAACCAGCTCGAGACGGCGGGCTCGAAGGGCTACCTGCTCGGCCGATTCTTCGCCCGTCACATACAACACGGGAACGGCGTTGGACAACGACACCAGGGCCTGCAGCAGCAATGTGGATTTACCTATGCCGGGGTCGCCGCCGATAAGCACGACCGCACCCGTGACCAACCCACCGCCGAGTACGCGATCGAACTCCGCAATGCCCGTAGGTTGGCGAGGCAGCTCTCGCGCCTCGACATCGGCCAGGCTTCGGACTGGGCTCGCGCCGGCCAAGGGGGCAAAACGATGCCCACCCGTACTCGCCTCGCGGGTCTCGACTAAAGTGTTCCAATTTGAGCAGTGCGGGCACTTGCCTTCCCACTTCAGGGAGGTGCCCCCGCACTCGCTGCACACGTACGACGTCTTTGCTTTGGCCATGGGCGCAAGTTTAACCGTTGGCTTTAGCAGTCGACGAGTGATCCACCGCCATCCACGCCCAATATTTGCCCTGTTATGAAGGCTGCCTCGGCAGAGAGTAAAAAAGTGACTGCTGCGGCGACTTCGGCCGGCTGTCCCAGCCGACGCAAGGGAATGGACGCCAACGCCCTTTGCTCAGCCTCGCTACCGGGTGGGTGGTTCAGTCGAAACAGTTCGGTTTCAACCGGACCAGGTGCGACGGCGTTGACGGTGATGCCATAAGGCGCCAATTCCAACGCCCATGTCTTAGTGCAGGCCTCTAAAGCGCCCTTAGCTGCAGAATAGCTGGTTCGCGCTCGTGCACCGCTTGCGGCACGGCTGGAAATATTGATGATTCGGCCTTCTTTGCGCGCCTTCATGGCAGGGACAAAAGCCTGGGTCACCTGAACGGCCACGCGCACGTTCAAGTCCAGGACATCGTACAAAGAGGCAAGATCGACCTCTCCCAGCGCTTGTGGGGTGACGGCTCCGACATTGTTCACGATGGCGTCGACCGGGTATTTTTCGCGTAGCATGCGCATGACCTCTTCGGTGTCGCCAGCATTGCTTAGATCGCAAGAATACAAATAACCGGGAAAATCAATGTCCTGCGTGTTTCTTGCCACGCCCACGACGTGACAACCCAAGTCGGCAAGCCGCCGGCTGATGGCCCAGCCGATACCGCGCGTGGCGCCGGTGACCAACACGCATTGATCCTTCATGACATCTCCTTGATGTGCTTGGGTACTCGCGGCGCCAGTGCACACAGCAGCTCGTACCCTATGGTGCCCGAGGCGCGGGCCACTTCATCGACGGAGGGGCCGCCCTCACCCCACAATACGACCGGAGAACCCACGGAGGCTTGGGGCGCCGGAGTCAGATCCACTATAAGCATGTCCATCGAGACGCGGCCCAGCAGCCGTGTACGCACCCCTTCGACCGTCACAGGGGTTCCGGTAGGAGCATGCCGGGGATACCCATCTGCATACCCGCAGGCCACGACGCCAATACGCATATCCTGCGGGGCAACGAACGCATGCCCATAACCCATGCCCGATCCGGCCTGCACCTGTTGAACTCCGATAATGCGCGAACGCAAAGTCATGGCCGGCTTAAGCCCGAGGTCATCAGCCGACTGGCTGGCGAATGGCGACGACCCATACAGACAAATGCCTGGCCTTACCCATTGCTGAGCGCCAGAAGGCACACCCAACCAATACTGAGGTGTCAAGGTGGCGGCTGAATTGCACACGCTGACGTCTCCCGGCAACCCCTGGGTTGAAAGAGCGAATAATTGCAGCTGTTCAAGGGTAACGTCTACGCTGTCGTCAGCGCGAGCAAGATGGGTCATTTTGCCCACGCTAGCCAGAACTGCCCGATCAACCAAACCCAGCGCCCGTCGGTACGCGGGTGCAAATTCGGCGGAAGCGAATCCAAGCCGGTTCATTCCCGTGTTGAGCTTGACCACCGCATCGACTGGCTTGGCTGGGCTCGCCGATTCCAACATGCGTAGTTGCTCTTCGCTATGGATGCAGATGGCTAAACTATAATCGGCCGCGACGGAGAGATCGGCGGGCTCGAAACACCCTTCAAGCAATAATATGGGCTTGGTCCAGCCCGCCTCCCGACAGCGTACCGCCTCATTGAGGTCGAGCAGGGCAAGACCGTCAGCCTGGGCAAATGCCTTCACGGCAGGTTCGATGCCATGCCCATAAGCATTGGCCTTGATGACTGCCCACACTTTTGGTGTTGGACGGGTATTTTCTTTACTGAGACTGCTCAATTGGTGGGTGATGGCACCCAAATTGTGACTTAATGACGGCAACGAAATAGTGGCCGAAATCGGACGTGGCATAACTCTCCCCTAATAGGTGAAAGTCTAATCGAAGTGGGACAGCTATGCGCGACGGCCCCCGCCTTCCAGCGGCAAGCCTACGTGTTCTTCTTTTGTGTGACGGCGTGTCAAACCCGCCGGAGTAACCCAATGGCCGTAGATCATTACGAAAACTTTCCGGTGGCTTCATTGCTGCTTCCACGCCACCTGCGTAGGGCAGTCACAGACATCTACCGCTATGCCCGAACAGCGGATGACATCGCAGACGAAGGACAGCTGAGTCCGCAAGAACGCCTGGACCAACTCGCCGGGTATAGACGCGGTTTGGAATCCATCGCCAGAGACGGAGCTAAAGCGAGGTTTGAACCCTCGTTGACGGGTATCTTCCTTCCCTTGGCCGGAACTATTGAACAACACCGCTTGCCGCTGCAGCCCTTCCATCAGCTCTTGTCTGCCTTTGAACAGGACGTGACGGTCCAGCGTTACGAATACGATGCAGACCTGCTGGACTATTGCTCGCGCTCGGCCAACCCGGTCGGTCATCTGATGCTGCATCTTTACGGAGCGGTAAACGAGAACAATATTCAGTTGGCCGACAGTATCTGCACCGGCCTTCAGCTGACCAACTTCTGGCAGGACGTCGCGATAGACTGGCAAAAATCGCGGCTTTACCTGCCTTTGACGAGCATGCGGCGCCACGGCGTTACAGAAGAACAGATCGCCGCCGGGGTATGTAACGATGCCTGGCGTTCGCTGATGCGCGAACGCGTCATGCAAGCACGTCAGTTCCTGCTTCAAGGCCAGCCTCTCGGGCAAACACTGCCGGGTCGTATAGGTCTTGAGTTACGGATGGTGGTACAAGGTGGCCTTCGTATCCTGCAACGGCTGGAACAATTAAACTACGACGTATTCCGCGCACGGCCCACCTTAGGTTTTCAAGATTGGCTGTTACTTTTTTGGCGCAGTGTTCGCGCACGCTAATGCGGCGCCAATTGTTTACATACCACGCATGAGTCCTGACGAATATTGCCAGACCAAGGCCGTACAAAGCGGTTCGAGTTTTTATTACGCCTTTCTGTTCCTCCCCCCCGAGAAACGAAAAGCCATTACGGCGCTTTACGCATTCTGTCGAGAGGTGGACGATGTGGTGGACGAATGCTCTGACCCGTCCGTGGCGCGCGTAAAGCTGGCATGGTGGCACAAGCAAGTGGAACAAATGTACTCGGGCAAGCCGGATCATCCCGTTTTACAGGCCCTTCAGCCCCATACTGAGCCCTACGATATTACGGCCGAACGCCTTCACGCCGTCATTGCCGGCATGGAAATGGATCTGGATCAGAGCCGTTACCTCGACTGGGCGGGACTGCGCAAATATTGCTGGCATGCCGCCGGTGTGGTGGGAGAACTGTCCGCCGGAATATTCGGCTACAGCAACGCCGATACGCTCGTGTACGCAGACAAACTCGGGGTGGCGTTTCAACTGACAAACATCATTCGCGACGTGGGCGACGATGCACGGCGGGGGCGTATCTATCTGCCGGTCGAGGACCTTCAGCAATTCGATGTGAAGGCGTCTGAAATCCTTAATAGCCAGCACTCCGACCGCTTCGAATCGTTGATGCAGTTCGAAGCGCAACGCGCCCGGCAATATTACCGCGAGGCGGTTCAAGCGTTGCCCGAGGCAGATCGCCGCCATCAGCGGCCTGGCCTTGCCATGGCCGCCATCTACTTTGCCTTGCTGGAAGAAATCGAGCGCGACAACTGGCATGTGCTGGAGCAACGCGTTTCCCTGACCCCCATACGCAAATTTTGGCTTGCCTGGAAGACCTGGGTCAGCGGCGGGCGAGGACTGGTGCGCCGCCTGGCGCGATGAAAGTAGCTGTCATCGGGGGCGGCTGGGCCGGCTCGAGTGCTGCCTGGACGCTGTATCGACTGGGCTGTCAAGTTCATATCTTCGAGTCCAGTCACGTATTGGGCGGTCGCGCACGAAGCCAGTACTCTAAGCGCCTGAATATCACTGCGGACAACGGACAGCATATCCTGCTGGGCGCGTACGACCACACCCTGCGGCTCATGCAGGAAATGGGTTTGGATACGGACAGTCTGTTTCTGCGCCTGCCATTGCGTCTTTGTACCCTGAATGAAGACATTGATTTCCGGCTTGGTCGGTTGCCCGCGCCGCTGCATCTGGCAGTGGGACTCCTGCGTAGCCGAGGGTTCTCCTGGTCAGACAAGTGGGGGCTGGCGAAAGTCGCACGGGCCTTACACGACACCGCCCGCCCGCCGCAGCCTGGATGCACCGTGTCGCAATGGCTGGAGCGGCTCGGTCAGTCACCTCGTATTCAGGCTCAGTTCTGGCGTCCATTATGCATAGCGGCGCTGAATACGCCGCCGGGTCAGGCAAGCGCAGAACTATTCATGGCAGTATTGCGCGACAGCCTGGGCAGTGATGCAAGGGCTTGCGACATTCTTCTGCCCAAAGTGGGTCTGACCCAGTTATGGCCGGAACACTTGCCTTCGGCTATACGGAGGCACCTGGGCCATACCGTGCGCCAGCTGAAAACAGAACCACACGCGGTTTACGTGGATGATCATGGATTTGACGCGGCGATCCTGGCCACCAATGTGCCCTCCGCCTTACGGATCCTGCAGTCACAGCCGCCAAGGACTCCTGTACGGCCTGGGGCCGAGGCCGAGGTCGAGAGCTATATACGAGCATTGCAGGCGTTTGACTATGCACCGATTGCCACCCTCACTCTGCGACTGGAGCGGCCATGGCGGCGTCAGGCGCCCATCCGGATGCTGCATGAAAACGTCAGCATGGGCCATTACGGGCAGTGGTTGTTTAACCGGGCGACGTTTGGCCTCGTACCTGAGGACCAGCATCTGGTTCACATCGTTGTGAGCGACGCGGGCCCGCTTCTGCGGTTGCCGAGAGAGACCGCAGTAAATGCACTACTGGAGCAATTACGGGCCGAGGTGGGCGCACCAGACGACCTGCCCGCCGTGCTGGCGCATGAGCTCATCATCGAAAAACGAGCCACATTTTTGGCTACTCCGGGATTACCACGACCGGACAACGCCACACCGTGGCCGCGACTTTGGACGGCGGGTGATTGGACGGACACCGGTTACCCCGCCGTTCTGGAAGGTGCTGTGCGCAGCGGCGTACGCGCTGCCAAGGCGGTGCACGAAAGTTTGGCGCTTAACGGAAGCCACTGACAGTGAGCCAACCGGCAGCTGTCAACAGCAAGGCGCCGAACAGGCTGGCGCCGATGTAGGTAAAAGCGAGCAGATACGCCCCTCGTGCAAAATAAGCGACCACTTCAGCGGAAAAAGTGGAGAAAGTCGTCAGGCCGCCCAGAAAACCCGTGGTCACTAAGAGGCGCAGCCATTCAGGCGTCCCGGGATGGGGCACGACAAAGCCCAGGAAAAGCCCAATAAAATAGGCGCCCACGAGGTTCGCCGTCAGGGTGCCCCAAGGAACAATCGCGTTAGCGCCGTTAAGCCAGATGCTCAGCAACCAGCGGCCGATCGCGCCGGCCGCCGCGCCAATGCCCACTGCCAAGACATGGCTCCAGGCGGGCAATGAGTGCATGGGCGCTTCCTTGACTTATCGCAGAGCGTGCTTCTGGATGTAGGCGCGCACCTGAGTGGCGTCGCAGTCCATCACCTCGACGCGTTGAGGCAAAGAAGACAAGTCCTTCAGCCCAACGGGTACGGGCGGCTGCACCCCAATGGCTTCTTGAATGGTCTCCGCAAATTTAGCCGGCAAGGCAGTTTCCAGCACCAGCATTGGGATGCCTGGCTCGGCATAAGCTTGAGCGACCTTCAGGCCGTCCGCGGTGTGAGGATCGATAATGACCCCCGTCCTTTCGTAGGTGGCGCGAATGGTGCGCAGTCGGTCGGCATGATTACTGCAGCCGCTCACGAAGCCATAGCGGTCGGTAAACCGATTTTTCAAGTGACTGAGGTCGAATTCACCGTTGCTTTCCAGTTGACGCCATAGCGCGATCACCTTCACCGGGTCGCGATCGACCAGGTCGAACACAAAGCGTTCGAAGTTGGACGCGCGCGAAATATCCATGGACGGACTTGATGTAGCGTGCGTCTGCGCCGCAGCCCGAGGGTGGTACACGCCCGTACGGAAGAACTCTTCCAGCACATTGTTCTCGTTGGTCGCCAACACCAGCCTATGAATGGGTAAGCCCATTTCCCGAGCTATATGCCCGGACAAGATATTGCCGAAGTTGCCGGAGGGAACGGCAAAGGACACCAGTTGACCTGCTTCCGAGGTGACCCGTAGCCAGCCCCAGAAGTAGTAGACCACCTGTGCAGCGATGCGGGCCCAATTGATGGAATTGACCGCACCCAACCGATGGGCCGCTTTGAACTGGAGGTCGCCGGCCAGCATCTTGACGATGTCCTGGCACTCGTCGAACACACCCTTTACAGCCAGATTATGGATATTGGCATCCTGAAGCGAATACATTTGGGCGCGCTGGAATTCGCTCATGCGGCCGTGTGGCGAAAGCATGAATACGGCCACGTGGTCTTTGCCGCGCAGTGCGTATTCGGCCGCCGAACCTGTATCGCCGGAAGTGGCGCCCAGGATGTTCAGGGTGCCGTTGCGCTTTGTGAGCACATATTCGAACACCTGCCCAAGGAACTGCATTGCCATGTCCTTGAAGGCCAGGGTCGGGCCTTGGGACAAGCCCAGAAGTGACACATTGTCGTAGAGCGGCTTGACCGGAACGATCTCGGCGCTGTCGAAAACCCCCTCGCGGTAGGCGGCATGCGTCAATGTGTTGAGATCGTCGCGTGGGATATCATCGATAAAAAGGCTGAGTACTTCGGTGGCAAGCTCGGCATAACTGAGGGTGCGCCAACGCGCGAGGGTCTCGCTATTGACGCGGGGAAAGCTTTCTGGCAAAGCCAGTCCGCCGTCAGGCGCCAGACCTTCCAGCAAGATGTCCGAGAACGCCTGGGGTTGCATGCCTCCACGGGTTGAGCGGTATTTCATAACAGGTTCTCCATGCGCAGGCGAATTACCCGAGACTTGACGAAGGGAAGCGACTGGATCTTTTCGAGAGCGCGGTTGACGTCGCCCTCTCGTGCCTGGTGTGACAAGAAGATGATATCGGCGTCGGCTTCGCCATGCGGCTCTTGGAACATGGAATTGATCGAAATATGCGAGTCGGACAAGATACGGGCCAGATCGGCCAGAACTCCGGGGCGATCTTCCACACGAAGGCGCAAATAGTAGGACGACACCACGTCATCCATAGACAGAATAGGTATGTCGACCATGGCGTTCGGTTGAAAAGCCAGGGACGGAACCTGATGTCCGGGATCGGCCGCCTGAAGCCGCGCTACGTCGACCAGATCGGCCACCACGGCGGAGGCTGTAGGCAGCTCGCCGGCGCCCTGGCCGTAATACAGAGTAGGCCCGACTGCGTCGCCACTTACCAGCACGGCGTTCATGGCTCCTTCGACATTAGCGAGCAAACGCTCGGCCGGGATGAGCGTGGGATGCACTCGCAGCTCGATCCCCTTGGCGCTCCTGCGCGTGACGCCGAGCAGCTTGATGCGATAACCCAATCTTTCCGCGTGAGCGATATCTTCGCGCGCGAGTTCGGAAATGCCTTCGATATGCGCTTTATCGAACTGCACCGGTATGCCGAAGGCTAAAGAAGCCAGCAAGCTCAATTTATGAGCCGCGTCGACGCCTTCGACGTCAAAAGTGGGGTCCGCTTCCGCATAGCCCAAACGCTGCGCATCAGCCAAGGCCTCTTCAAACGACACCCCTCTTACCCGCATTTCGGAAAGAATGTAGTTGGTCGTCCCGTTGATGATGCCAGCCACCCACTGGATACGATTGGCCGCAAGGCCCTCGCGGATAGCTTTAATGACCGGTATGCCGCCCGCCACCGCTGCCTCGAAGGCGACCATCACGCCCTTTTCGGCCGCAGCGCGGAAAATCTCGTTGCCGTGCTTGGCCAACAAGGCCTTGTTGGCCGTGACGACGTGCTTGCCTTGAGCGATGGCTTCCATTATCCATTCGCGAGCCACGGATTCTCCGCCAACGAGCTCAACGATGATATCGATTTCGGGATCCCGGACGATGGACATACCGTCCTCAGTAAGACGCACTGTTTCGCCCACCAGCCGACGCGCCTTGTCCAGATCTCGCGCCGCGACTGCCACCACCTCGATGCCCCGGCCCACGCGGCGCTCGATTTCGCCCGCGTTGCCGGTCAGGACTTTCCAGGTACCACCGCCAACTACACCTATGCCCAGTAGACCAACTTTGATTCGACTCATTTATATAAACCGTCCTTGCGGAACATTTCCTTGATGCCACGCACCGCCTGACGGATGCGTTGTTCATTTTCAATCAGTGCGAAGCGCACGTACTCGTCGCCATATTCGCCAAAACCGATGCCGGGCGAAACCGCAACCTTGGCATGTTCGAGCAGCCTTTTAGAGAATTCGAGCGAACCCATCTCGCGGTAGAACTCGGGGATGCGAGCCCAGATGTACATGGAGGCCTTGGGTATGTCGACCATCCAGCCCGCCTCGTGCAAGCCTTTCGTCAGCACGTCGCGGCGACTGCGGTATTGCTCGCGAACCTGGGCAACATCGTCTTGTGGCCCTTCCAGCGCCGTGATGGCGGCCACCTGAATGGGAGTGAAAGTGCCGTAATCGTGATAGCTTTTGATGCGCGCCAAGGCATTCACAAGTTCGCGGTTGCCCACCATGAAACCCACGCGCCAGCCCGCCATGTTGTAGCTTTTGCTCATGGTGAAAAACTCTACTGCCACATCACGAGCGCCCTCCACCTGCATGATGGAAGGGGCCACATATCCGTCGAACGTAATGTCGGCATAGGCCAGATCATGCACGACGAGGATATTGTGCTCTTTTGCCAGAGCGACGACGCGCTCGAAGAACGAGAGGTCGACACATTGCGCCGTGGGGTTGCTCGGGAAGCCCAATATCATCATCTTGGGCTTCGGAATGCTCTCGCGGACGGCCCGCTCGATTTCTTCAAAGAAATCCAGCCCGGGCACCATCGGAACCGAACGGATATTAGCGCCTGCAATCACTGCCCCGTAAATATGAATGGGGTAGCTGGGATTGGGCACCAGGACCGTGTCGCCCCGATCGAGGGTGGCAAGCATCAGGTGGGCAAGACCCTCTTTGGAACCTATGGTGACGATGGCTTCTGAGTCTGGATCGATCTTTACGCCAAACCGCCTTTCATACCAGGTGGAAATGGCGCGCCGCAAACGCGGTATGCCCTTGGACACCGAATAACCATGGGTATCTTCGCGGTTGACAACCTCAATGAGTTTGTCAACGATGTGCCGAGGAGTGGCGCCGTCGGGATTGCCCATGGACATATCAATGATGTCCTCACCTCGTCGGCGCGCCGCCATTTTGAGTTCGCCAGTAATGTTGAACACATAGGGCGGAAGGCGCTCTATACGAGGGAAATTCGTCATGGTCTGTCCTTGGGATGGCAAAGAGCGGCAACGGAAGATGCGTTGCACTGCAACAAGTAAGTAAGTTTGGGGCGCGCAAAAGAGCCCTCCGCGCGCGAATAACCTATTAGTTTAAACGATGATGGCCGCAGTGACCCGGGACGACCCATGCCGCATGGGCCCGAGGATTGCGCTATGATCAAAATGACTTTGGGAGTGCACTAGTGCAACTGCAACGCGAATCAAATCCTGCACTTAATACAGTCACCGCCTATGGTGACGACTACATCGAAATTAACGCCGTCACCTATCGGCATGCGGTCTTTTTCGGCCCCGAGGGCGACATCAAGCAATGGGCCGTCATGAACATCCACGACATCACGGCTGCCACGCTGCGCGAAGCGGCTGGTGTCACCGATGTTGCGGCGTCCGACCCCATGGCGTTTCTCGACGACGCGCCCGTGTCCCGCCCCGCCAACGCGCCCGAGGTCCTGCTGATAGGAACCGGTAAAGATCAACGATTCCTGCCCAGCCACATGACCCAGGGCCTGCTCAAAATGGGCATAGGCGTAGAAACGATGAGCACGCAGGCCGCCGCCCGAACCTATAACATCCTCATGGCCGAAGGGCGCAAAGTCATTGCCGCCCTCTTACCTCTGGAGCCCCTTCAATGACACAAATTGCTTTGGGACAGCCCGTGCCCGATTTCACCGCCTCAAGCACACAGGGGGAAGTCACCTCTGCAGATTTCAAAGGCAAGTGGACCGTGCTGTATTTTTACCCCAAGGACAACACCCCAGGGTGCACCACCCAGGCTCAAGGGTTTCGCGATAACTATAAAGATTTCCTGCAAGCCGATTGCCAGATTTTCGGCGTGTCCCGCGACTCGCTCAAATCGCACGACAACTTCATTTCTAAACAAGAACTGCCTTTCACCCTCATATCGGACCCTGGCGAACAACTGTGCGAACTGTTCGGGGTCATGAAGATGAAAAACATGTACGGTAAACAAGTAAGGGGTATTGAACGAAGCACCTTCCTATTCGATCCTCAAGGGGTTCTGGTGCGTGAATGGCGCGGATTGCGCGTTCCCGGCCATGTGGACGAAGTTCTACAGGCCGTGAAAGACGCGAGCTAAGCCTTGCACCGGGGCCATCCCCGTATATACACAGGAGCCACTCCTTTATGCCCTTGCCCAAGCTGCCTACCCGGATGGGTACCCTGATTCCAGCGAACGAAGCCGTTGTAGAGCTCGAACGAGAGCCCGAAGAAACGCCGGAACCAGTAGCCAAGAAACCCGTCACGGCCCGCCAGGAGCCTTCCACAGCTCGAAAAGCTCCTGCTCGCGCCACGACTAACGGCAGCCCACAAGCCAAGCCGGCTCCAGCGCCCCGCCCGAGAAAAAAAGCCCGACTTTCAGAAGCGCAGCGGAAGCTCTTCGTGCTGGACACCAATGTGCTGCTGCATGACTCCAACTGCCTGTTCAAATTCGAAGAGCACGACATTTTCCTGCCCATGATCGTGCTGGAAGAACTCGATCATCAAAAGAAGGGCATGTCCGAGGTCGCTCGAAATGCACGCCAGGTGAGCCGCTCGCTCGATGCATTGGTAAGCAGCACCGGAGAAATGGTCAAAGGCATTCCCCTCGACGCTCTGGGTAATGTCGAGGCGCAGGGTTGCCTGCATTTCCAGACCACCGCGATGCAAGGGCAGTTGCCCATCGAATTGCCGGCCGGCAAAAACGACAACATCATACTGAGCGTCGTGCACGCCCTGCAGGGACAACACCCAAAACGTCAGGTCATCCTGGTGTCCAAAGACATCAACATGAGGCTCAAAGCCTTGTCGATGGGCCTGCACGCCGAGGATTACTACAACGACCACGTCCTCGATGACTCCGACCTGCTTTACGACGGTGTCCTGCCCCTGCCGGAAAATTTCTGGTCCAAGCACGACAAGGATGTGGAATCCTGGCAGCAAGGCGGCACCACCTACTATCGCATCAAGGGCCCGCTCTGTTCCGAGTTCATCGTCAATGAGTTCGTGTACTTTGAAGGCGAACTGCCTTTATATGCACAGGTAAAAGAAGTCAGCGGCAAAAGCGCCGTGCTGGCCACTTTGCGCGATTACAGCCACGGCAAAAACAATGTATGGGGCATCACTGCACGTAATCGCGAGCAGAATTTCGCCTTGAACCTGCTCATGAACCCCGATATTGATTTCGTTTCCCTGCTCGGGCAGGCGGGTACCGGCAAAACCTTGCTGGCTTTAGCGGCCGCCCTGACTCAAACGCTGGAAACCAAGCGCTATAACGAAATCATCATCACACGGGCCACCGTTCCTGTCGGGGACGACATCGGCTTCTTGCCAGGCACCGAAGAAGAAAAAATGCTTCCATGGATGGGCGCGCTCGAAGACAACCTCGAAGTTCTGCACCTCGGAGCGGCCGGCGACACCGGTGCGTCCGGCACCAACTCCGATTGGAACAAAAGCTCTACCATGGAAGTAATACGCTCTCGCATCAAGGTCAAATCCATGAGCTTCATGCGCGGTCGCACTTTCTTGAATAAGTTCTTGATTATCGACGAAGCGCAGAACCTGACCCCCAAGCAGATGAAGACCCTGGTCACACGTGCGGGCCCTGGCACCAAGATCGTCTGCTTGGGCAATATTGCGCAGATCGACACCCCATATTTAACAGAGGGCAGTTCAGGACTCACTTACGTGGTCGACCGCTTCAAAGGCTGGCCTCACGCCGGGCATATCACCTTGCAACGCGGCGAGCGTTCACGCTTGGCCGACTATGCAAGTGAAGCGCTGTGAGCGCGCCACCCCAAGCTACACACGGGGCCAACGCGGCCGGCACCCGCGAGGCAAGCGGGCCAAGCGTGCCCGATCGCGCAGTGTCAGAGGTACGTCCGGTCGCCATCACCATGGGTGATGCGGCCGGCATCGGTCCCGAGATCATTATCAAGATGCTGCATGCGGGCCTACCCGCACCGGCAGTTGTGTATGGCGACGCAGGAGTGCTCCAGGCCACAATTGAACGCCTGGGCCTGTCATCCATCTCGGTGCACAGCGCGGACAGGCCGGACGCCGCCACGGTGGAGCCCGGCCGCATTGTTGTAATCAACCGGTGGCGCGCCCTGCCCTCTGGCCTGCTGCCTGGCAAGCTCGATCCGGCGGCCGGCCGTGGCGCCTACGAGTACCTTTGCCATGCCATCGATGACGCGATGGCGGGCCACGTCCGGGCCATTGTCACCGCTCCGCTGAATAAAGAAGCGATGCAGCAAGGGGGCGCGGATTTCCCAGGCCATACAGAGATTTTGGCCGAACGCAGTGGTACCGAGCACTACGCAATGATGCTTGCAAATCGCGAGCTGCGGGTTTTACTGGTGACCATACATGTCCCGCTGGCCGAAGTCCCGGCGCGCATCACTTTGCACTCGGAGGTGAATGCAATTCGTCTGGCCCATCAGGCCTGCCAGCAGGCCGGCATTGCACGACCCCGGGTCGCGGTGGCGGGCTTGAACCCGCATGCAGGGGAAAACGGCCGCTTTGGCAGGGAAGAACAACTTGTCATCTCGCCCGCCATCGCGCAGGCTTGCGCCGAAGGAATCGATGCCAGTGGGCCATGGCCGGGCGACACGATCTTCATGCGGGCGCGACGCGGCGAATTCGACATCGTCGTGGCGCAGTACCACGACCAGGGGCTGATTCCCGTCAAATACCTGGGCGTCGACGAGGGGGTCAACGTCACGGTTGGTCTACCCTTCGTTCGCACCAGCGTTGACCATGGGACAGCCTACGACATCGCCGGGCAAGGTATTGCCGATCCGAGCTCCCTGCGCGCGGCCTTCGACATGGCCTTGTCGATGACGCCCTGCCGATAGCGGCCCTGCCGACAGCGGCCCTGTCGATGACGTCCTGCCGATAGCGGCCCTGCCGAGAGCGGCCCTGCCCGGACGGGTCCAGCGCAGAGAGGCCCTCCCGAGAGGGCGCCCGGGTTACGCACCGAGGCCGGAGGTAAAGTTCAGAAAGCGAGTACTGGCGCCCTGGAAGGTTAGACGGACGGAGCCAATAGGCCCGTTACGCTGTTTGCCGATGATGATTTCGGCCGTCCCTTTATCGGGCGAATCCGGGTTGTACACTTCGTCCCGATATATAAACAGGATCAGATCGGCGTCTTGCTCGATTGCACCTGATTCCCGCAAATCACTCATCACCGGGCGCTTGTTGGGACGTTGCTCCAGACTCCGGTTCAACTGCGACAAGGCAATCAAGGGGCAATTAAGCTCTTTGGCCAGGCCCTTGAGCGAACGGCTGATCTCCGAGATTTCTGTAGCGCGGTTTTCGCCAGCCGAATTCGCAGACATCAGCTGCATATAGTCGATGATGATTAAGCCCAGTTGCCCACATTGACGCGCAAGCCGGCGAGCGCGGGCCCGTACTTCCATGGAACTGAGCGCAGGCGTTTCGTCGATATAGATCTGCGCTTCCTGCACCTGCTGCACAGCATGGGTCAGGCGAGGCCAATCTTCGGAAGTGAGCTTTCCCGTGCGCATACGGTGCTGGTCCAACATGCCAACCGACCCCACCATACGCATTGCCAACTGTACCGCTCCCATTTCCATGGAAAATACAGCCACCGGCAAGCCCTGTTCAATGGCGACATGCTCGCCTATATTCATTGAAAACGAGGTCTTACCCATGGAAGGACGGCCGGCAACAATGATGAGATCGCCAGGCTGCAGGCCGGAAGTCATCCGATCCAAATCTGTAAACCCGGTGGGAACGCCCGTAATGTCGGAGTCGCCCTCACGATGGTAGAGCTCGTCGATGCGCTCCACGACTTGAGTCAGTAGCGGTTGGATTTCCTGGAATCCCGCCGCCCCACGCGCACCTTCCTGAGCAATTTGGAATACCTTCGACTCGGCTTCGTCCAACAGCTGTCGTGCTTCCTTGCCCTGAGGGCTAAAAGCGGCGGCCGAAATCTCGTCGGCCACCGACACCAGCTTGCGCAGCATGGAACGTTCGCGCACGATCTCTGCATAGCGCCGGATATTTGCTGCCGAAGGAGTGTTGTGAGCCAGGGCATTGAGATACGCCAGGCCGCCCACCTCTTCGCCCTTGCCGGCACTGCTAAGGGATTCGTACACCGTCACCACATCGGCCGGACGGGCCAGCCCGATAAGACGGTTGATATGCTGCCAGATCAGCTTATGGTCGTATCGGTAGAAATCTTCTTCTCCCAATACGTCGGTAATGCGATCCCAGGCGGCGTTGTCCAACAACAGCCCACCCAGTACGGATTGCTCGGCTTCAATGGAATGAGGGGGAACACGCAGGTAATCCAGCTGCGGGTCACCTGTCAGGCTCTTGGTGTCCAATTCATTTCCCGGTACGACGAAGGCCGGCTTGCGCCGGCCTTGGGTTGTGTGTAGCGCGGTACATAACAGCGAACCAATGTACCACGGGCAAAGGCTGGATTTAAGCCATTTCGCCCTGCACCTGCACGGTGATGTCGACAACGACGTCGGCGTGCAATGCGACCTGGACGGGGAACTCGCCCACCGATTTCAGCGCGCCGTCGGGCATACGCACCTGCGACTTGGCAATGCCCTCAAACCCCTGAGCTGCCAAAGCCGATGCAATGTCCATAGTGGTGACAGAACCGAACAAACGGCCATCTACACCTGCCTTTTGGGACATTTTCAGCGTGTAGCCATTGAGCTTGGCGCCGACAGCTTCAGCGGCGGCAAGTTTTTCAGCCTGCTGCTTTTCGAGTTCGGCGCGACGAGCCTCGAACTCCTTCAATGCGGCGTCGGTGGCACGACGTGCAATTTTTTGGGGAATCAGGTAATTGCGGGCGTAGCCATCACGTACGCGCACGACTTCACCGAGGTTACCCAGATTCACGACTTTTTCGAGAAGTATGACTTGCATGACGATAACCTCGATTACTTATGATTGTCGGTGTAAGGCAACAAGGCCAGGAAGCGTGCGCGCTTGATCGCTGTGTCTAGCTGACGCTGATAGTGGGCTTTGGTGCCGGTCAAACGGGCAGGAATGATCTTGCCGTTTTCCTGAATGAAGTCGCGCAGGGTGTCCAGATCTTTGTAATCGATCTGGTCGACGCCGGCGGCGGTGAAGCGGCAGAACTTGCGACGCTTGAACAGCGGGTTCTGCTGCGTGAATTTGCGTTTTTCTTTACCTTTCTTGAAGAAAGCCATGATGTGCCTCGTTAATGTCTGGGGTTGAACCCCAGCGGTATGTTTGTGCAGTCGAGTCGGTTGAGCTCGCCTGAATAATCGTTCCGTTTAGACCGTGACGCTTCCTGCTCCGGCATACAGCCGGTTGGCCTGCTGGATATGCACGACCAGCTTGCTGGATCCTTTGCGAGTTGGGGCCAGAAACCCCTGCAACTGCAACTGGGCTCCAAGCGGCGTATCGGCCAGCAGTCGCGCCACATCGCCTAAGGCTATGGCGGAAACTGTCAGATTGATGCGTCGATTGACGCCAGCTTCGACAACTTCCGAATCGTGTTCCAGGAGGAGCTCCAGGGCAGGAAGACCCGCCGGGGTGTAGCGCAGGGCCTTCACTTCGACCGCCGTAGCAGTCAGCACAACCTGATTCACGCTGTATAGCCTATGCCAGGCTCTTACTGAGCTGCGGCTGCGCCGGTGGTTTCGGTGCTTGCCTTGCGAGCCTCTTCGCGCTCGACCGACTTCATCATGGCCGAAGGCGCTGTTTCGGCCTTCTTGGTCTGGATGATGAGGTGGCGCAGAACGGCGTCGTTATAGCGGAACGAATGCTCGAGCTCGTCGAGCGTGGCCTTGCCGCACTCGATGTTCATGCAAACATAGTGGGCTTTGACGAGTTTCTGGATGGGGTAAGCCAGCTGGCGGCGACCCCAGTCTTCGAGACGGTGCACTTGACCACCATCGGCCGTAACCAAGCCTTGGTAGCGCTCGATCATTGCGGGGACTTGCTCGCTTTGATCGGGATGCACAATAAACACTACTTCGTAGTGACGCATACGGGTAAACTCCTTGAGGATGTCTTTTGTCTTGCCGGATGCCAAAACAAAAGGGACAGCCCGCCTGCCTTAGCTTTATTTAGTAAGGCAAGTCGAGCAAGAAACCGTTAACTATAACACGGATGAGTGCAGCGAGCGCCAAAAAATTATTGGCGCCCAACCCTTACTACGCTTTCTTAACCCTCCACCACAGCGTAGGCGGAATGGTTATGAATGGATTCGAAGTTCTCTGCCTGCACGCGGTAGCGGACAACACCGGGAATATCGCGCACTAGAACGGCGACGTCACGCACCAGATCTTCCACAAACTTGGGGTTCTCGTATGCCCGTTCGGTGACGAACTTTTCATCGCTGCGCTTGAGCAAGCCCCAAAGCTCGCATGACGCCTGCTGCTCAATACCGCCAATGAGCAGGTCGATGTCGACCTGCGCCCCGCCACCTATTGCCAGATTGACCGTAACGTGCGAGCGCTGATTATGGGCGCCGTATTCGGAAATGGCTTTAGAGCACGGACAGAGGCTTGTGACGGGCACCAGCACGGTGAGCTCGAACTCGGTTGGCTTGCCTTCGCAGGCCCGCGCAAACCACGTGAGCTGGTAATCCATGAGACTGGAAACGCCAGAGACAGGCGCGGTCTTACTACGGAAATACGGAAATGACGCAGTAATATCGCCCTGCTGCGCATCGAGCAACAACAGCATTTGCTCGGCCATGCCGCAAAACGTCTGAGGCGTCATGGGAATATGCCGGTGCTCTTCAAGCAAGGCCACAAACCGCGACATGTGCGTACCCTTTTCGTGGGCTGGCAATGCCACCGTGAGTTCGAAATCGGCCACGGTCGGCATTGGCTGCTGTTCGCCCGTGGCAATCAACATAGGGTGCCGAACGCCTCGGACCCCCACCCTTTGGATGGGCAATCGACGAGTGTCAACGCTACTCTGCACGTCTGGCATGACAGCGACGGCAGAATCAGTAAGGGAATTCATAACGTAACCCATGAAAAGCCCGGCGAAGGCCGGGCTGGTTCAAGTACCAGCTAATTATTATGGTACAGAACTGCGCAAAGCGCCCGTAAACCCCTAAAGTATCGAGGCCTTTAGCAGATTGGATGCGCGTTTACCGGGGTGCGTTCCGGGTTTAGGCGCTAGCGACTGAAAACGGCCGAACCGGCGACTGCACGGCAGATAGGTCGGGAAAGCGAGCCAATATGGACGCCTTCAAGCCTTGCGCATCGAGACCGTGCAGCTTCAATAGTGCGGACTGCTCGCCATGATCGATGAACTGATCCGGCAGGCCCAGTTGCAATACTGGACGCTCGATGCCATGGGCAGAAAAGTGCTCGAGCACGGCGCTACCCGCGCCGCCCATGATTGCGCCCTCTTCGACCGTGACGAAGGCTTCGTACGAGCTGGCCAATTCGTCTAGCAGCTGGGTATCGAGCGGCTTTACAAAACGCATATCCACTACAGTGGCGTCAAGGTCTTCGGCCGCCTGCAGGGCGGGCTGAACCAAGGTGCCAAAGCCGAGTATAGCCAGTCTTTTGCCTTCCCGTAACACCCGGGCCTTGCCGACGGGGACGGTCTCAAGATCTGCAGTGACCTGCGCGCCGCAGCCAGCGCCTCTCGGATATCGGACCGACGCAGGCCCTGGATGTTGATAACAGGTATTGAGCAGCAGTCGCGCTTCGTTTTCATCCGACGGGGTGGCGACCACAATGTTGGGTACGCAGCGCAGAAACGCAATATCGAAGTTGCCGGCGTGCGTTGCCCCATCCGCGCCCACCAGGCCGGCCCGATCCAGCGCGAAGGTGACATCCAGATTCTGCAAGGCCACATCGTGTATGAACTGATCGTACGCCCTTTGCAGAAACGTCGAATAAATGGCGACTACGGGTTTGAGGCCGTCGCACGCCAACCCCGCAGCAAAGGTGACGGCGTGTTGTTCAGCAATGCCGACGTCGAAGTAGCGCTGGGGAAAGCGCTTATGAAACTCGACCATTCCGCTACCTTCGCGCATTGCAGGGGTGATGCCGATCAAGCGATTGTCGGCCTCGGCCATATCGCATAACCAACGGCCAAACACCTGGGTAAATGTTTGCCTGCCCGGAGTGGCCGGCTTCTGTATGCCTATGGACGGATCGAATTTTCCAGGACCGTGATACAAGACCGGGTCGGCTTCGGCCAGCTTATATCCCTGACCCTTGCGGGTGACGACATGCAGGAACTGCAGCCCCCCGAGTTCGCGCAGATTCTCAAGGGTGGGAATCAAGGCATCAAGGTCGTGACCGTCTATGGGCCCGACGTAATTGAAACCCAGCTCTTCAAACAGTGTGGCGGGGGAAACCATTCCTTTGGCATGCCCCTCAAATCGCCGGGCCAGCTCGAGCACTGGCGGTACATGTTGCAGCACTGCTCTTCCCATGTTCTTGGCTGCTGCATAGAATCGGCCGGACAGCAAGCGCGCGAGGTAATGATTCAGCGCGCCTACCGGAGGCGAAATCGACATATCGTTATCGTTCAGCACCACCAACAGATTGATACCCGGCGTAACTCCGGCGTTGTTCAAGGCCTCGAAAGCCATGCCGGCAGTCATTGCGCCATCACCGATCACCGCCACATGCTGTCGATCCAACCCCTGGTTGCGCGCGGCGACGGCCATACCAAGCACAGCGGAAATCGACGTAGAGGAGTGAGCCGTTCCGAACGCGTCGTATGGCGATTCACTGCGCTTGGGAAAGCCGGAAATGCCCCCAAACTGACGCAATTGGGCCATGGCTTCGCGCCGTCCCGTCAGTATCTTGTGTGGGTACGACTGGTGCCCGACGTCCCATACCAGGCGGTCGTCCGGCGTATTCAGCACATAATGCAGGGCAATGGTGAGCTCGACCGTTCCCAGGTTTGACGACAGGTGCCCTCCGGTACGAGACACGGACTGCAGCACGAACTCGCGCAACTGGGACGCCACCTCCTTCAGCTGCTTGCGATCTAGCGCGCGCAGGTCATCGGGAGACTGAATCTGATCGAGCTGAGGGGTGGTCATAAAATACGAAAATTAACGGGAAAGAAAAAAGGACTGGGAGCAGTACGGCGTCCGAAGCCATTTTAGACGCGCAAACGATCGGGGAGTTCAGTGGGACACCCGGGGCGGACCTAACGATCCCTATACACGATGTAGTCGGCAATTTCAGCAAGACGCGTGCCCCCTGCTCCCAGGGGCAGCAAGGCCTCCTGCGCGTCTGCACGCAATTCTTCGAGCAATTGACGAGCGCCGTCCAACCCCAACAGGGACACATAGGTGGGCTTGTTACCTGCGGCGTCTTTACCAGCCGTCTTACCCAGCACACTGGTGTCAGCGACGACATCAAGCACGTCGTCAGCTACTTGAAAGGCCAGACCCATGGCGCTGGCATAACGCTCAAGTCCGGCGCGGATATTGGAACTGGCCCCCGCGACGATCCCTCCGAGCAATATGCTGGCTTGCAGCATGGCCCCCGTCTTCATTGCATGCATGGTTTCAAGCTCGGTACGAGACAGGTCAAGGCCTACACTCAGGCAATCGATAGCTTGTCCACCCGCCATGCCCATACTGCCGGCGGACCGGGCCAGTACCTCGGTTGCTTGAACCACCAAGGCCGGTGCTATAGGCATTTGCGCCAATAGCTCAAAGGCAAGCGGCTGAAGAGCGTCGCCAGCCAGCATCGCAAGGGCTTCGTTGTATTGCACGTGAACCGTGGGTCGGCCGCGGCGCAGATCGTCGTTGTCCATGCACGGCAGGTCGTCATGCACAAGGGAATAAGCATGGATGAGTTCTACGGCTGCGGCTGCGTGATCCAAAGCAATATTTTGGGCCGACGACGCCACTGTGCCGGGCGGCAACGAAGCTTCGCCCGCGGCATACACCAATGCTGCCCTGACCCGCTTTCCGCCCCCAAGCACGGCGTAGCGCATCGCCTCGTGCAAATGGGAAGGCGTCTGAGAGGTGTCCGGCAGAAACGAACCAAGCACTTCTTCCACGTGCTGTACGCAGTCCGACAGCCAAGACGCAAAGTCAAGTTGATGAGCGCCCATAACGCTTATGCCTCGCTGTCTTCCACGCCCTCAAAGGGCTTGAGCAAATTTCCCTGCAAAACCTTTACTTGCTGTTCTGCCAAATCGAGCTGTCGCTGACAGATACGTGCCAGCTGCACGCCCCGCTCGTACGCGGCCAGGGACTGCTCAAGCGGCAGCGAGCCGCTTTCCATCTGGCCTACCAGCATCTCGAGCTGAGCCAACGCGGTTTCAAAATCTTGAGGTAGGTCCTGGGGCTCGCCGCCCTTTTCCGGACCCTCGGCATCGGGTAGCGAGGAGTGGTCAACCATCGTAAATTCCATAGTAAATCGACCGGCCGGGGGCGTTATTCGCCGATAGACCAGTCAGGCAATCACGAAATTGTACGGGATGATGGGCAGCTGCACATGCGTCGCCGTGCGGGAGTCGTCTGTTTCGAAAGGGAAATTAGGCTAGAATGCCGGGTTCACCGCGGGTGGGCGCTACGGTTTGCACGCAGCAACGGTTTAGCATGGCCACGCAAAGACAAGGGCAGACTGATAAGGTGCAAACGGGGCGTCCGGACGTGTAGGACACGACTACGGGTGCGATTGCAACAACCGGCGAGGCGCACAGAGGGCCGGCATCGATGCCCGCAGAACGCCTGCTAAGGCTGTGTTGGTACGGGCATTACGGGTTATAGCAGTAACGAATCGCTGTGCGACCAGCAGTAACCAATCGCTGTGCGACCCGTTTTTGCTTCGCCCGGGGCACTACCAGAAGGTATTCTTGTCATACACAGAAAGGCGGAATCCACGCATGCTGGACTGCCCGGTAATTATCAGCGGGGGGAACCTATGACCGACATTGGTCGGGCGGCGCATTTTGCACTCGCGCAAGCTCAGTTATCCGTAGACAGTTACTTCGATGAAGACGTTTTCGCCCAAGAACAGACGCGTATCTTTAAGAATTCGTCGGTGTACGTTGGTCACGAAAAGCTCGTGCCCGAAGTGGGCGATTGGCACGCCTTGCCTCAAGAGGACTTAGGCCGGGTACTCGTCCGCGGCTCCGACGGTGTCCAGCTCATTTCCAACGTGTGTCGGCACCGTCAAGCCATTATGCTGGGTTTCCACGCCACTGAAACGGGAAAGCACCAGACGGCAAAAGCACGTGGCAACTTGCGTGACACGGGCGGAAACATCGTGTGTCCGATTCATCGCTGGACGTATAGCGTCCAAGGCGAGCTCATCGGCGCCCCACAGTTTCCCAATACGCCGTGCATGCATCTGCAAAGATTCAACTTGCGCAACTGCCATGGCCTGCTATTTGAAGGGGCACGGGACCCAGCGCAAGATATGGCGTCTCTTTTCAAAAGACCCGAGTTCGACTTCAGCGACTACATTCTCGACCATGTAGAAGTGCACGAGTGCAACTACAACTGGAAGACATTCATCGAGGTCTACCTCGAGGACTACCACGTTGCTCCGTTCCATCCAGGCCTAGGCCGGTTCGTCACCTGCGATGACCTGAGTTGGGAGTTTGGCGATTGGTACAGCTTGCAGCGCGTCGGGGTCCACAACCGACTGGCGCAACCCGGTAGCGACGTCTATCAGCAATGGCACGATCGGCTGCTAGAGTACCGCGCGGGCGAAACTCCGGATTTTGGCGCCATCTGGGTGACGTACTTCCCTACCCATATGATAGAAATCTACCCTCATGTGGTGGTCTTATCTACGCTGTACCCGGTCAGCCCACAAAAAACCGTCAATATGGTCGAGTTCTACTATCCCGAGGAAATTGCCGTATTCGAGCGCGACTTTGTGTTGGCCCAGCGTGCCGCCTATATGGAAACGGCCATAGAAGACGATGAGATTGCCGAACGGATGGACGCTGGTCGCAAGGCCTTGATGCAGCGTGGCGTGAATGAAGTGGGCCCGTACCAGTCGCCCATGGAAGACGGTATGCTGCATTTCCATAATTGGTACCGCCGGATCATGGCGCAGCACCATACCGATTAAAAACGACTCGAGCCGACCCAGTCTTTACCGCCGTTTCCTGCAGGCCGGCCCGCTTGAGCGCTGCGCTTAAGCAGCGTCGCCGCGCGCCACCGGCCGAGCCGGATCGCTGCACCACTCGCTCCAAGAGCCGGGATACAGGCGCGATCCGGACATCCCCGCCAACTCCATGGCAAAAAGGTTGTGCGTGGCGGTAATTCCCGAGCCGCACTGATGAACAATGTCTGAGGGGGCCGTAGCCGCAAGAAGCTCGGCAAACTCGCTACGTAGCTGATCGGCCGGCTTGAATCGCCCCTCGTCAGACAGGTTACGGGTGTGGGGCCGGTTCAGCGCGCCGGGGATATGCCCCGCTACGGGGTCCATGGGCTCGACTTCTCCTCGGTATCGATTCTCGGCTCTTGCATCAATCACAGTAAAAGTGGGTCGAGATATATTTTCGAGCACCTCGTCGCTACTTACGATGGGCATGGCCGCTGAAGCCGTCTCGATGCGGCCGTTGGCCTCTGCCGGCCCTTGCAAGGCAGGCGAAGCATGCACGGTGGTTTCCACCTCGCCGCCGGAAGCGAGCCACGCAGGCCACCCGCCATCCAGGACGGCCACCTTGTCGTGCCCTATCCAGCGCAGCATCCACCATAGGTGTGTGGCGAACATCCCTCCGCTACCGTCGTATGACACAACTTGAGTGTCTGGCCGCAATCCCAGGCCGCGCATAAGCTCTTTGAAGTCGGCCATAGCAGGCAACGGGTGTCGGCCGTTCTGACCAGTTCTGGGCGCGGACAACTGGGTTTCATGGTCGAGAAAGCGCGCCCCCGGGATGTGGCCTTCCTCGTAAGCCAGCCGCCCCGCCTCGTGCGAATTGAGATCGTGGCGCACGTCAAGAATTAGCAGGTCTGATTTCCCCAACCGGGCCTGCAGCTCTTCGACGCTGATGAGCAACTGATACACGAGCAATCCTCCTTGTGATTAAAGCGGCTTGAGCCGTCGCTTGCGCCGCACTTCCGTATAGGTGCGCCAGGTAGAAAGCAGACCCGATCCGATGACGAGCGCCATCCCACCCCAAGCCAGGGCGTCGGGTATATCGCTCCAGACCAGGGCACCCAACAAAGTAGCAAAAATGATAGTTGTGTATTGCAGGGCTGCCGTCAGCAGTGTGGATCCGGCCCCAAAGGCCCGTGTCATGGCCAGTTGTCCCACCAAACCGGCAGAGCCCACGCCAAGCAGGCTGAACCATGCTTCCCCCGTGGGCGCTTGCCATCCCGTATGAGCTAACCCGACAAAGCTGGTCGCGCACACACAGGAGGAAAAAAACAGAACGGTCCGCCACTCCGGCTCCCCGACTCTGCCCAGCTGCCGTACCTGCATCATCGCCACTGCGGAAAAAGCCCCACCCGTCAGACCGATGAGGCCGGCGTGCAACTGGTCCTGTCCGATGCTGGGCCGCAATATTCCAATTACGCCGACAAATCCGATGGCTACTGCCGCGACTCGAATAAGATCACGGCGACCACCTTCGGCGCGGAACAGTAGCCAGCCTGCAATGAATAAGGGCGAGGTGTAGTTCAAGCTGGTGGCGGTGGCGAGAGGCAGTTGCGAAAGCGCATAAAAGCTCAGCCACATCGCCGTCACACCGGACAGGTTGCGCCAGAAATGCAGTGTCCAGGTAGGCGGGCGTAAGGAGCGATGTGTGAGCAGCGCCCAGGCGAGCAGTAGCGCCACTGAAGGAGCGCCCCGAAAAAGTACGACCTGGGCCAATGAGGCGCCGCTGTCTGAGGCCAACTTGATGCACGCGCCCATGGTGGCGAACATTGCACACGCGAGCAGCATCCACAACGACTGCATAGGTTTCGCCGTCACCGGCGCGTCGGAAAAGACGATAATATACCGCGTCGCGAATTTTCAGCTTTGCGTAAGTTTTCCCGTCCACCTCGATTGAAATTCTGCGATTCGTACCCATCTACCTCAGGTACCGGCATAGTGTGCCGCCGAAGGATCAACACATGAAACGCATCTTCTTTTTTCTATTGACGAACCTCGCCGTACTCGTCGTGCTCAGCGTCACCATGAGTGTGCTGGGCGTGGGACGTTACCTCAATGCCAACGGGCTCGATCTGACGCAGCTGCTCATCTTCTCTGCGTTGGTCGGTTTCACCGGCGCAATCATTTCGCTGTTGATGAGCAAATGGATGGCCAAGCAGGGGACAGGGGCTAGGGTCATCGATCCGCAACGACCGGGCTCCTCGCAGGAAGCATGGCTGGTGGATACGGTCCATCAGCTGGCTGACAGAGCCGGCATCGGTCGACCAGAAGTGGCCATATACGAGGGCGCTCCCAATGCCTTTGCCACCGGCGCGTTTAAGAACAATGCTCTGGTGGCGGTATCCACGGGCTTGTTGCAAAGCATGAACGAGGAGGAAGTTGCCGCTGTCCTTGCTCACGAAGTGGCCCACATCGCCAACGGCGATATGGTTACACTGACCTTGATCCAGGGTGTGGTGAACACATTCGTCGTGTTCCTGGCGCGTGTTGTCGGGTACTTTGTCGATCAGGTGCTGCTCAAAAACGACCGCGACGTCGGCATAGGGTACTACGTCACCGTCATTGCCTGCGAAATCCTGTTTGGCATTCTGGCATCCATTGTTGTGGCCTGGTTCTCGCGCCAGCGAGAATACCGGGCCGACGCGGGATCGGCCCACCTGCTGGGCGGCCGCGAGCCCATGATCCGCGCCCTGGCGCGATTAGGGGGCCTGCCCTCCGGCGAACTGCCGAAGACCTTTCAGGCATCGGGCATTTCCAGTGGCGGCAAGCTGAGCAGCCTCTTTGCATCACACCCGCCCATTGAAGATCGAATCCGGGCCCTTCAGCAATTGCAAATGGGCCGCTGAATCCGGCATGAAGGCCGATCTTTGCTGTTGTTGTTGTAAAGATCGGCCCTTGCTGCAACGCTGGATTGCTTCCATGCAAGACCCACAGAAGCGAACTGTTTGATTAACTGGCGGGGTCGTCGGCGCGCCGAGTGGCGCGCTGCAGCAATCAGGACAAGCGGGTGCGGAACCAGTCCAGTGCCTTACCCCAGGCGTCACGGGCATCCTCGGGGTTGTAGCTGGGTCGGTAATCGGCGAAGAACGCGTGCCCCGATTCCGGATAGACGTGGATTTGCGACTCTTGTGCGGCCTGATTGCCCTGCCTCAAGGCCTCGCGCATCTGCTCTACGTCTTCCAGGGGAATACTGCCGTCCTGACCACCGTACAAGCCCAGGACGGGGCATTTCAGGGATGAGGCCACATCGACGGGGTTGCGCTTCTGCAAGGGCCCGTGGCCGACGGCAAGCTTGCCATACCAGGCGACGCCTGCCTTGCAGTCGGAGTTGTGCTCGGCGTACATCCAGGTAAGGCGGCCGCCCCAGCAAAAGCCAGTCACACCCACCCGGCCTGCATCGGCACCTTGCGTTGCGGCCCACTTCACTGCCGCATCCAGGTCAGACATTACCTGCTCGTCAGACACCTTTGAAACAATGTCGCGAATAACGCCCTGGATGTCGCCCTCTCGGCCTCGAGGATCGCCCTGCCTCTGGTAGAGCTCGACGGCCACAGCAAAGTAGCCTTCCTTGGCGAAACGACGGCAAATGTCCTGCACATGGTCATTGACACCGAAAATCTCTTGCAAAACAAGCAGAACCGGAGCGTTCTGTCTGTCGGCCGGTACGGCGTAGTAGGCTTTGATGGTCCCATCGAAGGTCGGCATATCTACCATGCCGTGCCGCAGCCCATCGGCCGGTGTGCGCACGGTGGAATCCGTCTGACCGGCATTAGGGGTAGTGGACATGTTTTCTCCTTGTAGATTGGTCGTTACCTGAGGGTGTCAGTGCGCTTGTTCCCAGTTCTCTGCGGCGCCTACCTCGGCGACCAGAGGAACGCTTAGCTGGGCCACCCCGCACATAAGATCGGGCAAACGGCGAATCACCGTTTCCACTTCTGAATCCGGAACGTCCAGAACCAGTTCATCGTGAACCTGCATTACCATGCGCGTTTCCAACTGCTCGGCAAGCAGCCAGTCCTGGACGGCCACCATGGCCATTTTAATCAAGTCGGCAGCCGTTCCCTGCATGGGTGCGTTGATGGCGGCGCGCTCTGCAGCCGCCCGCCGCGGCCCCTTTGCCCCCCGCAGTTCCGGCAACCACAAGCGCCGCCCGAAAACGGTCTCGACATACCCTTGCTCGTGGGCCTTGGCCTTGGTCTCTTCCATATATTGGGCGACCCCCGGATAACGCATGAAATACCGATCGATATAGGACCTGGCCGCATCGCGAGTAATGCCCAGGTTGGACGCCAGGCCAAAATCACCCATGCCATAAATAAGGCCAAAGTTGATGGCCTTGGCCGCCCTGCGCTGCTCGCCGGTGACCTCGTCCTGGGCCACTCGAAACACCTCGGCCGCTGTTGCTCGATGGATGTCGTCGCCGCGCTGAAACGCGCCCTGCAAATTAGCATCGCCCGACACATGGGCCATGACGCGCAATTCGATCTGGGAGTAGTCAGCCGACACGATTTTGCCCTGCGTGGCAACAAATGCCGCCCGCACCCGCCGGCCCTCGGCTGTGCGCACGGGAATGTTCTGGAGATTGGGTTCGGCAGACGCCAACCGGCCCGTAATAACGGCCGCCTGCGCATATCGAGTATGCACTCGCCCGGTACGCGGGTTGATCATTCGTGGCAGCTTATCCGTGTAGGTGGACTTGAGCTTGGACAGCGCACGATACTCGAGCAACACCTGTGGCAGGGGATAGTCGCGCGCAAGCTTGCTGAGCACGTCTTCGTCGGTAGAAGGCGTTCCGCTTGCAGTCTTGCGAACCACGGGAAGTTGCATGCGCTGAAACAGGATCTCGCCCAACTGTTTGGGAGAGTTCAAATTAAAAGGCTGCCCCGCAAGCTCGTAGGCCTTTTGCTCCAGGGCCAGCATCTGCTGCCCAAGCTCGTTGCTTTGTGCAGCTAGCGCCGCAGCGTCGATCCCTACTCCATTTCGCTCGACCTCGGTGAGGACAGCCGAAACCTTGATTTCAAGTCGGTAGATATCTTCTAGGCCCGGCTCGGCCGAAATACGAGGACGCAACACATTGTGCAACTGCAAGGTGTAGTCGGCATCTTCACATGCGTAGCGCGAGGCTTTTTCGACTTCCACCTCGTCAAAACAAATTTGCTTGGCGCCTTTTCCGCAAAGCTCTTCGTACGACACGCCGGTCTGGCCCAGCCAGCGCTCGGCCAGCTCCTGGAGATTCACGCGTCTGTGCGACTCCAGCACATAGGCCTGCAACATGGTGTCTTCGACTATGCCGGCCAGGGCAATGCCTTCGTTTCTAAGCACGTGTGCATCGTACTTGGAGTTATGCAGCAACTTGGCCGCCGAAGGACTTTCCAACCAGGGCTTGAGCCGGGCCAGCACCTCGTCCATCGGCAATTGAGTTACCTGATCAGGCCCGCGATGGGTCAGAGGGATATAGCAAGCCAGGCCCGGCTCGGTGCATAGCGAGATGCCGACCAGCCGGGCCAACATGGGATCCAGCGAATCGGTCTCGGTGTCCAGGGCAACCAGATTTGCTGCCTCCAGCCGCTCAATCCAGGCATCCAGGCCCTGCCAATCGAGTATGGTCTCGTATTGAACTTGCGGCGGAGGGGGCGGCACATCCTGCGCCACGCGACTGTCTTGTTCGGGGACGCGCTTTTCGTCTCCGGTGAGCTCGCGCAGCCATGTACGGAAACCGTACTCTTCGTACAGCCTTACCAGGGCCTCGCGGTCGACCGGATTGGGAAGTAAATCGTCCAACTCGTCACACTCGCCGGGCATCTTGCAATCCACCTTGATGGTGACCAGCTGCCGCGTCATGGGAAAGTTCGGGATGGCTTCCCGCAGGTTTTGACCGAGCACCCCTTTTATGGCATCGGCGTTGGCGACGAGCTCGTCCAGACTGCCGAATTCGTTTAGCCATTTGGCGGCAGTTTTCGGCCCCACCTTGGTGACACCGGGTATGTTGTCTACTGTGTCGCCGGTGAGCATCAGGAAATCGACGATCTGGTCGGGCCGAACGCCAAACTTGCGAACGACACCTTCGTAATCCTGGCGCTCCCCGCTCATGGTGTTGACCAGCTCGACGCTATCGTTAACCAGCTGGGCAAGGTCTTTGTCGCCGGTCGAGATGACTGTATGTACGCCTGACTCGGTGGCCATTCGGGCCAAAGTGCCGATGATATCGTCCGCTTCAACGCCGGGCACGCAAAGCAAGGGCCATCCCATTGCACGGACCGCGTCGTGTATGGGCCCGATTTGTGCTGAAAGCGCGTCCGGCATTGAAGGACGCTGCGCTTTGTAGGAAGGATAAAGTTCGTCACGAAACGTGGCGCCCTTTGCATCAAAAACACAGGCGGCGTAATCCGCCTTGTAATCCTGGGAGAGCCTCCTTAACATGGAGATGACCCCGTAGAGCGCGCCAGTGGGTTCTCCCTTGGCGTTTCTCAGGTCCGGCAAGGCGTGAAAAGCCCGATATAAATAGCTGGACCCATCAACAAGCAACAAGGTTTTTTTCATGAGAATAAACAAAACGGTTCGTACGCCCGCCAGCGAGCAAATCCCTCAGATTATGGCAGAGATGCAGACTGCGGCCGAGACACTTCAGCATGTAGGGTGGGGTGTGAGCGTTTTTGGTAGCGCCCGCATCAAACCCGATTCACCGTATTACGCCTTAAGCGAAGAACTTGGCCGCCGCCTGGCGCAAGCTCGACTGCCGTTAATTGCCGGCGGCGGGCCCGGCATCATGGAGGCAGCCAATAAAGGCGCATTTAACGCAGGAGGCACCAGTATAGGGCTGAACATCAAATTGCCGCGCGAAGCGACCGACAACCGGTATCAGACGCATAGCCTGCAATTTGAATACTTTTATTCGCGCAAAGCCACTTTCTTCATGCATAGCGCGGCCTATGTAGCGTTGCCCGGCGGGTTTGGGACCATGGATGAACTCTTCGAGGTCCTGACTCTGGTCCAGACGCGGAAGGTGCCGCCCGCCCCCATCATCTTGATGGGCGAATCGTATTGGGCAGGATTGTTCGACTGGATACGTGATCAGATGCTGGCCAACCAATTGATCAGCCCGCACGATCTGGACTTGGTCACGATCTCGGACGACGTAGACGTCGTGATGCAGCAGATAGAGTCGTTTTGTGCCGACTATGCCGAACATCTGGGGCAAACGGCTATCCTGCCTACCGAATAGCCTTTTTCCTTTGCCTGCTTAGCTGGCGTTTACGTCAGTGTTTACCCAGGAGCCGCTGAGCCACCATATAGCCGGACGCGCCGCCCAAACCGGGACCGGGATGAGTGGACGCCCCAATTTGATAAACGTTTGGATAGCTTGTCTGATGTGCCCTGGCTTTGCCTACGGCGGGAAAGGGCCGCATCCAGAAAAACTGATCAGGAGAACACACACCCGAATACGGATCGCCCCCCACAAGATTGCAGTTCATGCGTTCGAGATCGCCCGGGGACACGGCATGACGGCCAATAATCATGCTGTCCAGACCGGGCAATACCGTGGTAATACGTGCCTGCACCCGATCTGCAACTGCTTCGCGCACCGCCTCGGTCCATTGCCCGTCAGCGGGGACTGCGATTTCGCCGGCCGCATCACCTTTGATACGCGACGGCATTTCTTGCAGCTGTAGCCATAACATCCACTTGCCTTCCGGCGCCCGAGAGGGATCGACCGCTGAAGGCTGCCCGATGGCAATGGTGGGCCTGCGCGGAATCAGCCCGTTGTTTGCTTCGGTGACTGCCATGGCGACGTTCTCCATGCTTTCGGTCAGGTGAAGCAAGGGCACTTTGAGCATTTCAGGGTCTTGCCAGGGGGCAGGACGATCTAAGGCAAAATGGATTTGCATACAACCCCTGCCGTAACGGTAGGCCTGGGCTCGGTGACGGGTTTCGGCCGGCGCCTCGGGTAACAAGCGTCCGTATAACTGCGTAGGAGTGACATTACATACTACGGCCTCCGAGGCGTTGTATGTCTTCCCGGCAGCCACGACTCCTGTTGCGCGTCCGCCGCTGATTACGACGCGCTCGACCTCAGTGTTTACCAACACCTGGCCCCCGTGCCGCTCGATAATGGATTGCATCCCGCGGACGAGGTTTTGACTGCCACCCTTGACCACCGGCATACCGCCCGCCACCACGGCGGCGAAGGTCAGCTTGCCGATGAGGGCCGAGCTGGCCTCATCGGGGCCCAGGCCTGTGTGCAGAACCCAGGGAGCAATGAGGGCTCGGGCAAAGTCGGAATGCAAAGTGCGGTCGGCCCACCGACGGAAGCTTTCCAGCGACTCGGACGCATACTGCACCAATCCATCCAGGCCGCGGCTGCGCCATTCCGAGAACAACAGCTTGCCCAGCTTCCAGCTGTAGGGCGAATTACCCAATAAACCGAAGGTAAGAGGGGCATCCTGCTGGAAGAGCTGGTTTGCCATAGCGCCAAAAGCTTGCCCATCACCGGGCGCTATCGCTTCAATTCGCTCTATGGCGTCCTGGACGTCTTGCCGCAAGGCCACGCCTTGCCCCTGCGGAGTAATCAGCCCCGTGGTGTATCCGTTGGAAACGAATTCGACCCCTGCTGCAGCAAGGTCATCTTTCAGCTCAGGATAAGCCGGCCCTCCCATGAATAGCGGATACCAGCAAGACAGCACATCGTGGTGGAAACCAGGAAAGAGTTCCTGGGTAAGTATGCATCCACCCAAGCGCTCATTACGCTCCAGAAGCAGCACAGACTTGCCACGCTTGGCGAGCAAGGCTGCACAAACCAGCGAGTTCATGCCGCCGCCTACGACAATAATTTGACTTTGAGCCGAATTCACCACCCCTCCTCAAGGTTGATATAAGTGGCAGCGGCACTGCGCCTGCAGGCCGCCGCTATGCAAAGTACAGGCGCAGGAAACGAGCTTGCCTTAAGGAACCAAAGCCAGCACTCGGAGCGGGCTACCCGAACCGCGCTGGATTTTAAGCGGGGCGGCAATAATGACGGCCCCTTTGACCGGCAGCTGATCGAGGTTGTTGAGGCATTGCAGGCCGTATTTGTTTGCGCCGTGCATGAGCGTATGGCAGGGATAAGGCATGGGCCAGGCAAAGGATTGACCCGCGTCCGTGTTGATGGTTTCCACACCAAAACCATGCACATTACGCTCTTTGATGAGCCACTCAACGGCCTCTTGGCTGGGGCCAGGGGTGTGCGCACCATCTTCGCGTACGTTGACATATGAGGCGGGATCGGACAATCGCTTGGCCCAACCGGTGCGGAACAATACCCAGTTGCCCTCAGGAATGCGTCCGTGCTCGGCCTCCCACTGCTGGAGAAACTCTACGGTAAGCACCCAGTCTTCGTTTTGCTCGACTTCTTTGGTGGCGTCCACCACAACAGCCGGGGCAATAAAGTTTTTGGGATCGATCGTATCGACTGTGTTTTGCGGATGGTCTTTTCCGCTGACCCAGTGAGCCGGCGCATCAAAGTGAGTGCCCGTGTGTTCCCCACAGGTGAAGTTATTCCAGTACCAGGCCGGACCTGCTTCGTTGTACTCGGATATGGTCTCCATTTTGAACGCCGAGACCTGGCCAAATTGTGGGGGCAACTGCAGCGGAGGAAAATCCGGAGAAAGGGTATGGGTGAGGTCTACGACCTTGAGGTTGCTGGACGTCAGCTGTTCCAGGAAATTAGCGGCGGTAGTCATTAATGTCTCCTTTTGGCTAAATGACTGAGGCAGGCTGAAGTTATGCGCCTGTCCTTGGGGAATTCTTCTATTTATGAAACACTTGGTTTAGGATTAAATGAATCTGTGAAAGCATACCCGTTCCCGAATTATTCGCAAAGCGGCTGTTTGCGAAGGCATCCTTGACGGAGTCGCCATGAATGTCCGTAGGAATGCAACACGCCATACCCTTAGCCTGCCTCAATCTACAGACGCCGTGGCACCCGAAACGGCCTCGGTTCGCCCTGCGCTGAGCTGGGTGCTTAGTCCCGTATTCACGTCGCACGATCTGGACGAGACCCGCCATAGTGTGGCGCGCATTTTCAAGCCCCACGACCTGACCGTATACGGCCCAAAGCAAACACTCAACGCTCATATGGATCACTTTGCCCTGGGGGCAGTCTCCATTAACCGGCTGTGCTACGGGGCCAACGTCGTGATCGAGCCGGATTGCCTCCAGGATTTCCTGTTGGTGCAAATGCCCATGGCGGGGCGAGCCGAGATCCGTTGCGGAGCGCAATTCGTCGAATCGCACCCGCTCAAGGCATCTGTCCTTACCCCCTCCTTGCCACTGCATATGCGCTGGGAAGGCGAATGTGATCAGCTCATCGTACGGATAGATCGAAAGGTGCTTGAAGATGCGTGTAGCGCCCGTCTGGGCTATGCGCTTCCGAAGGCCTTGGAGTTTGAACTGGGCATGCCTCTGGACAGTGGCGCCGGCCATGCGTGGAAGGCCTTCGTCGAATTCCTTGCGGTGTCGCCCTTCTTGCAGAGCGCCCAAACCAGCGAGCTCGTACTCGCTCATATCGAGCAGTTGTTGGTAGACACGCTGTTGGACCAGCATCCGCATAACTTTTCAGAGTTGCTGCGGGCGCCCGCCGAGGCGGCGCCGGTCGCCTATGTGCAGCGAGCACAAGAATATATTCTGGCGCATAGTCACGAGTCCATCACGATGCAAACCCTGGCAGAACAAGCGGCGATCAGCGCACGCAGCCTTTACAACGGTTTTCGCCAGCACCGCGGCATTACTCCCATGGCGTTTCTGCGGCTCGTTCGCCTGCAAAAGGTACGCGATCAGCTTCTACAGGCGCGCCGCGAGGGCAGACGGCCCAGCATTACACAAATTGCTCTCGATTGCGGCTTTGTGCATCTGGGCCACTTTTCGCAGGCATACCGTCGCCAATATAACGAAACGCCCACAGAAACGCTCATGGGATAAGCGGCTCTATCCGGCGGCTCGCCTGAAAGACGGCGTCTGCGACTGCATAGCCTCTTTGGCTCTTTTGCGCTCCAATAGTCGCTGTGTTGCCTGACGATAATCGCTGGCTTGCGCCGGCAATAGCCATTGTTTGAAGCGAGTAAAGCTAGACACATTGAGCTTAAGCTCATTTAGCATTTCGTCTATGTTGTGCATGGAAAACGGGATGATATTCGTCCCGCGTGCGTGTTTGCCCTCTGTCCGCTCCTCCATCCAGCGCAGGCGCTTGCGCACATGCTCAAGTCGATCCGCCAAAGGCGGCAAATCGATTTCTCCCATCAGATGAGCAGCGATCCACAGCGCGGCCACTTCTGCGCTAAGCGGACTATAGAACGAAGAGTTATAACCGCAAAAATACAGACGCGGAACTGTCAGGGGGTGTATCTGGCGGTACAGCTGGAAATTGCCCCGCTCGTCGGTCAACTGAGCTTGCAGCGACTCGGAGAAGAACGGCACGACCTGCTTGAAGCCGGTCCCGCAGATAACGATGTCGGCGGGAACCCGGCGGCCGTCTGACAAGTACGCCACGGGTCTACCATCTTCTTCGTCCAAACCACTGATTTCACATTCGCGGGCCACCTCTGTCACCCCCCGCTCCACCTGCTCATAAAGTTCGTCGGTAGATAAGCTCACCGTGCTGCGGGCGATGCGATCGAACGTGCCGTCCGGCACCAACCCTAGTTTCTCGAGACGAAGCTGACGTGTTGCCACAGTTTGCAAGGACCGTATCATGCTGTCCCGGATTCCCCGGCCCGGCCCATGCAAGAATCGTTCAAAGCCCCGGTTCTCTATGTACGGAAACAGGCCCTCGCCCAACCTCGTCAACATGAGGTACTTGTAATTGAGGACGTTAAGAATCTTCCGAGGCATTTTCCAGAGCAGTTCGCGAGCAATCACTTTGGTAGAGGCCGCGACTTCACCCACTGCTGCAGCCACGTCGCAGGACGACTTACCATAGCCCACAACCAGCACGTGCTTGCCCCTGGCCTCGTCCAGATCGTGAAATTCTGACGTGGCGCAAAGCCTGCCGCCGGCCGCCTTGAACGCATCCACACCACTGTAAGGGGGTATGAACGGCTCGCTAAATATCCCGTTGGCGACTACCAACTGGTCCGCCAGATATTGACTGGTGCGATCTGAACCAGCTTCACGAACGGTTAAGACCCATCCCTGGTCGGGGTCCAGCTCGGCGGATAGGACCTCGGTATTCAGGCGAATACGGCGGTTCAAATCGAAGTGGCGCGCGTAAGCAGCCAGGTACTGTTGCACTTGCTCGCCCGACGGCCATTCTGGATAAGAGTCGGGCATGGGGAAATCCGAAAGGTAGTAAGTGCCTTTGTTGTTCTGTGTGCGCAAGCCGGGATACCTGCGGGTCGCACTCCAGACACCACCCACGTCCGGCGCCTTTTCAAACACCACCACATCATGGCCGAACTGACTCAATACTTTGGCGCTGCTCAAGCCGGCAAATCCGGCCCCAATGATTGCGATATTCATGTCGGTCTCCTTGCTGGCTATTCGCATAAGCGCGGGATTGCGGCTTCGGCCTGCTCCGGCCCCATGGCCGAGTAGCCGCCGTCCACCGGAAGGTCGGCACCTGTGATGAAACTCGCGTGTCGCGAGCACAGAAACACGACTGCTTCCCCGACTTCTTCAGGGTCGCCCGTGCGGCGCAGTAAATGAAAAGGGGCTGCCACTCGATCGGTCTTGGCGCGGTCACCTTGTGTCAATTCGTCCATGACGCGGGACCAGGTCCAGCCCGGAGAGACAGAGTTCACCCGTATGCCTTCGGGCGCCAAGTCCATCGCCATGTTGCGTGTAAGCTGGGCGACAGCCGCCTTGGTGACTGGGTAGAGCCAGCGACCGGTCTGCGCAACCCGGGCACTGATACTGCTGAAATTGACGATGGCTGCGCCTTCTCGACCCGCCATTTGCGGCAGGCACGCCTTGGTCATCATGACGGCTCCGACTACGTTGACGTCGTAGCTGGCATGCCAGTCGCTTCTGGACGCCTGGATACCGTCATCTATATAGCTGCACGCCAGGTTCACCAGAAAATCCACCCCACCATAGAGCTCGATGGCCCGCTGTACGCAAGACTGGATCTCTTCGTCTTTGGTGATATCGGTGCGGACGAAGGTCGCACCCTCGCCTAATGCGGAGGCGGCTTCCCTACCTCGTGCTTCATCGATGTCGGCCAGAATCACCTTGGCCCCGTAACGATGAAAGGCTGCCGCCACAGCCGCGCCGATTAAAGTGGATGCCCCGGTAACGATGGCCACTTTGCCATGGATACCATCCATAGTGTTGTCTCCTTCAACTCTTTCGTTTCTCAGACCGGTACTCCGGATTCTTGGAGACATTATGAATTTGGCGGTAAACAGCGCTATCCGAATGACGCACACCTATATCCCAAAACTGCAGACACAAAAAAAGCAGCCCGAAGGCTGCTTTTTTTGTGCAAAGCATGAGGGCTTGCGATCCCCCCATGCGATTAGGCGCTCTCGCGAGACGCCCGACGGCGCTCATGCTCTTGTAAATGGCGTTTGCGTAAGCGAATGGACTTGGGTGTCACTTCGACCAGCTCATCCTCGTCGATGAATTCGACCGCGTACTCCAGAGTAAGACGAATGGGCGGCACCAGATCAATATGTTCGTCTTTACTTGTAGTGCGGATGTTGGTGAGCTTTTTCTCGCGTATCGGGTTAACCACCAAATCGTTATCGCGGCTATGGATGCCGATAATCATGCCCTCGTACACGGGTTCGCCAGGGCTGACGAACATGCGTCCACGATCCTGCAATTTCCACAACGCGTACGCCACCGCGGCGCCGTCGTCCTGGCTTATTAGCACACCATTGCGTCTTTCACCCACTGAACCTTCCCGCATCGGCGCATACTCGTCAAAAATATGGCTCATGAGACCCGTGCCTCGTGTGAGAGTCAGGAATTCACTCTGGAAGCCGATAAGGCCGCGTGCAGGAATGCGATACTCAAGCCGGGTTCTGCCTCGCCCGTCTGGTTGCATGTCGAGCAGGTCGCCCTTACGACGGCCCAACTCCTCCATTACGGCGCCTTGGTGCCCGTCTTCCACATCCACAGTCAGGAGCTCATACGGCTCGTGACGGACGCCGTCTATCTCTTTGATGAGTACGCGTGGGCGAGACACTGCCAGTTCATATCCCTCGCGGCGCATGTTCTCGAGCAAGATGGTCAGGTGCAGTTCGCCCCGCCCTCTTACCTCGAACACCATATCGTCGTCAGTAGGATTGACCCGCAGAGCCACGTTGGACTTGAGCTCGAGATCCAGCCGGTCACGCAATTGACGGCTGGTGACGAACTTGCCTTCGCGACCGGCCAATGGCGAAGTGTTCACCATGAAGTTCATGGACAGCGTCGGCTCGTCAATTCGCAGCATGGGCAGCGCTTCTTGAACAGAAGGGTCTGTGATCGTGCAACCGATGCCGATTTCTTCGATGCCGTTGATCAACACGATGTCGCCGGCGCGGGCCTCGTCCACGACCTCGCGGTCCAAACCCTGGAACTGCAGCACCTGATTGATCCGACCCTTGATGGGCTGGCCCTCGGGTCCGAATTTGACCACAACGTCCTGACCGGAGCGAACGCGACCCCGGTTCACGCGACCGATGCCAATCTTGCCGACATAGCTGCTGTAGTCGAGAGAAATGATCTGCAGCTGCAGCGGCCCTTGATCGTCATCCTCTCGTTGCGGTACGTGTTGGATGATGGCGTCAAACAGAGGACGCATGTCGCCCTCGCGGACCTCATCCGTCAGGCCTGCGTAGCCGGACAATCCGGACGCATAGATGATGGGGAAGTCCAGCTGCTCGTCGGTGGCGCCCAGCTTGTCGAATAGATCGAATGTGGCATTGATGACGTAGTCGGGGCGAGCGCCCGGCCGGTCAATCTTGTTGACGACGACAATGGGCTTCAGACCCAAGGCCAGCGCCTTGCGCGTAACGAAGCGCGTCTGGGGCATAGGCCCTTCTACCGCATCCACCAGGAGCAGCACGCCATCCACCATGGACAGCACCCGCTCGACCTCTCCACCGAAATCGGCGTGGCCCGGGGTGTCGATAATGTTGATGTGAGTGCCTTCGTACTCGACCGCACAATTCTTGGACAGAATCGTAATGCCGCGTTCCTTCTCGATATCGCCCGAATCCATCACCCGCTCGGAGATTTGCTGATTGTCGCGGAAGGTTCCGGACTGGCGCAGCAGTTGGTCCACCAATGTGGTTTTGCCGTGATCGACGTGAGCAATGATTGCTACATTGCGCAAGGCGCGATTCATATTTGGTTTCCTAAAGTTGTTGTGTCGCGGGCAAGCTCCGCAGGCAAGTCTTGGAGAGGGATTAAAGCAGCGCGCGGATCAGCCATGGCCTCCAAGGCATCCAAGGTGATGGCGTCACTCAAACGGAAAGGGCCGACTTCAGTGCGTCGCAAGGCGGACAAGTGTGCCCCGCAACCCAGCAGGCGCCCAATATCTTGAGCCAAAGTGCGGATGTAGGTTCCTTTGCTGCAATGAACAGTCACCCTTGCCTCCATAGGACTGAAGTGCAGCAAGTCCAATGCATGGATGGTCACCTGCCGGGCCGGACGCTCTAATTCGATTCCTTGCCGGGCGTATTCATAGAGCGGCCTGCCCTCCCGCTTCAGCGCGGAATACATAGGAGGGATCTGTTCAATGTCGCCCCGAAACGGCCGGAGCGCCTCTTCGAGTGCGGCTTCGGATACACCTTTAAAATCGGCCCCGGCGTCATGGACGACATGTCCTGTCAGATCACCCGAATCGGTTTCCTGTCCGAACCTCAGGGTGGCCTCGTACGCCTTATCCGCCTCGAGCATTCGGCCGGAAATTTTCGTGGCGCGGCCCATGCAACAAACAAGTAGTCCTGTGGCAAAGGGGTCCAAGGTGCCGGTGTGACCGGCCTTACGCGCATCGACGATACGCTTGGCGCGTTGTAAAGCGTGGTTGCTTGATAGACCTTCGGTTTTGTCCAGCAACTGGACGCCGTCGAGCAACTGCCCGCGTCGGGAAGCCATCGTTCAATCTCTTAAATGAAAAAACGACAGCCCCTCAGGGCTGTTCGTCGGGGTCGTCGGGCTCTTCGGCGGACGAACTGGAGCGCGAGTAGTCTTGCGGACGATTGGCTTCGTCGATAAGGCGCGACAACTCGATGCCGCGTGACAACTGGACGTCGTGCACGAAGTGCAGAGTGGGGACAGTATGAATATGCAGCAGCTTGAACAGCAAGGAATGCAACCAACCTGCCTTCTCGTTGAGCGCGGCTGTGGCTGTCTCGGGTTCGGCGCCCAACACAGTGAAATAAACCTTGGCGTGCGCATAATCAGCGGAAAGATCGACACCGGTAAGAGTGATTAGCCCCGCCCGTGACACGTCGATCTCTCGCTGGATCAGCTGGGCCAGATCCTTCTGGATCTGGTCGGCCAGCCGAGTATTGCGCCCAGGATTAGACCGGGATTTGTGACGCGCCATAATTACAGCGTCCGTGCGATTTCTTTGATTTCAAAGATCTCGAGTTGATCGCCTACTTCGATGTCGTTATTACCCTTCAAGGTAATACCGCAATCGAAGCCCGCCTTGACTTCTTTGACGTCGTCCTTGAAGCGACGCAGGGAGTCGATCCAGCCACTCCAGTGCACCACGTTATTGCGCAGCAGGCGTACCTGAGCATCGCGGCGGACGATGCCGTCGGTGACCATACATCCTGCAATGTTGCCAACGCGAGAGACGCTGAACACTTCGCGAATCTCGACCATGCCGATGACTTCTTCGCGCTTCTCGGGCGCCAGCATGCCGGACATTGCGTTTCGCACATCGTCGATGGCGTCGTAAATGATGTTGTAGTAACGCAAGTCGATGTCATTGCTTTCGGCGACCTTCTTGGCGCTTTGATCTGCCCGGACGTTAAAGCCGATGATTACCGCATGCGATGCGATGGCCAGGTTGACGTCGCTTTCAGAAATGCCGCCGACCCCTGCATGCACGACTTCGACGCGCACCTCGTCGGTGGACAGCTTGACCAGGGACTGTACCAAAGCTTCTTGCGAACCTTGAACGTCTGTCTTGACGATGAGGGACAATGTTTGGGTGCCCTCGCCAATGTTGTCGAACATGGACTCGAGTTTGGCTGCCTGCTGGCGCGCCAGTTTGACATCACGGAACTTGCCCTGTCGGAACAGTGCGATTTCGCGTGCCTTGCGCTCGTCCATCATGGCAATAACTTCGTCACCTGCTGACGGCACCTCGGTCAAGCCTTGAATTTCGACGGGCGTGGCGGGTCCGGCCGCATTAACAGCTTTGCCATTGTCGTTCAACATGGCCCTTACGCGGCCAAAGCTGGCTCCGGCCAACACCGCGTCGCCTCGAGACAAGGTACCGCTTTGCACCAGCACTGTTGCCACTGGTCCGCGGCCCTTATCAAGGCGCGCTTCGATGACGATGCCTTTGGCCGGAGCGTCGACGGGCGCCGTAAGCTCGAGCATTTCGGCCTGAAGTAGCACGTTCTCGAGCAGATCGTCGATACCCTCGCCGGTCTTGGCGGACACCGGTACAAAGGGCACGTCTCCGCCGTACTCTTCGGGCACAACTTCTTCTGCAACGAGCTCTTGCTTGACCCGCTCGGGATTGGCTTCCGACTTATCGATCTTGTTGATGGCGACCACCAGCGGTACATTGGCCGCCTTCGCGTGGTGAATGGCTTCTTTGGTCTGCGGCATGACGCCGTCATCGGCCGCCACAACCAGAATGACAATATCGGTGGCCTTCGCGCCGCGTGCACGCATAGCCGTAAAGGCTTCGTGACCCGGGGTATCGAGGAAGGTCACAGCGCCTCGTTCTGTGTTGACGCTATAGGCGCCGATGTGCTGAGTAATGCCGCCGGCTTCGCCCGAGGCCACTTTGGTACGCCGCAGATAGTCGAGCAAGGAAGTCTTGCCGTGGTCGACGTGGCCCATGACGGTGACCACTGGCGCGCGTGGCAGGACTTCGACCTCGGACAGGTCGGGCTGCACCTCGAGGAAGGCTTCGGGGTCGTCCAGCTTGGCCGCAATGGCTTTGTGGCCCAGTTCCTCGACCACGATCATGGCTGTTTCCTGGTCGAGCACTTGGTTGATGGTAACCATCTGACCGAGTTTCATCAGTTGTTTGATGACCTCAGCTGCCTTCACAGCCATTTTGTGGGCCAGATCGCCCACGGTGATCGTCTCGGGTACGTGGACCTCGCGAGCGATAAATTCGGCCGGTTGCGGATCACGGCGTTCGGCCTGCGCACCGCGCTGATTGCGCCCACCTTTGCCGCCACGACCGGGTTTGCCCGAAGCACGCCAGCCGTCCCGGCTGGGGCTGGAGGGGGCCGCATCGGCGCGGGCAGCCGGCTTTTTGCGGCCTGTGTCGCTCCATGCCGTATCGGTGGTCTTCGCCGGTTTCTTTGCATCGGCCGCCGCAGGTTTGACGTCTTTCTTGGCGCCTTTCCCGGCGGGCTTGTGCAAAGTGCCGGAAATGCCGGTCTCTTCGGGCTCGGGCGCCTTCAGTACTTTGCGCGGACGGCTGAGCATCTCGCGTAGGGCCGCAGCCTCGGCCTCGGCGGCACGACGGGCGCGCTCGCGATCCTCGTCTGCAGAGCTGCTGCCGCTTGCACTACCCGGAGCAGACGTTGCACGAGCACCGGGTTTGCCAGCGACTCGCGCCGCTTGCAAACTAGACCGTGTGGCGGCCGGCCTGGAATGAGACGATTCTTTCCGAGCGACAGGCTCAGCGGTTTCAGCCGGGGCGACAGGTTCCGCTGCCTCGGCCTTCGGTTCGGCGTCTGCCTTGGCGTTCGCCTCGGCGTTCGCCTCAGCATTCGCCTGTGCGTTCTCCTCGGCATCCGCTTGAGCATTCGCCTCGCCTTTGGCTTGCGGCTCGGCGTCGGCTTCGACCTGGGGAGCGGCAGGCTGTTCCGCCTGACTAACTTCTACCTTGGCGGCAGCCTGGGGTTCGGCCACGGGGGGCGTCTCGTCCTGCGCTTCATCGGCAGGAGACGTCTCGGCCGCAGGCGCTGCCTGGGCAGCGAGACTGGACTCACCCGAGACCGGCTCTTCCGATGCGCGCTCGTGGACGGGTGCCGCCTCGGGGGCCGTAGAGACTTCCGGCTCGGAAGTTGGGGTCGGTACGGAAGCTTCCGGCGCAACGGGCGCTACCGGCTCGGCAGCTGCAGCCGTGGGCGCGGGTGTGGCCGCTTGGTCATTTACGTTTTCAGCTTCACCCGCCGCACGCGCGGCTTCTGCGAGGAGCTCGGCGGGGTCGCGTTTTACGAAAACCCGCTTCTTGCGGCGCTCGACGGGGATGGTGCGCGAGCGGCCAGAGCCATCGGCCTGGCGTATTTCTGATGTCTGTCGTCGTGTCAGGGTAATTTTCTTTCCTTCGGATCCGCCGTGGGAACGGCGCAGCGACTCGAGGAGCTTGGCCTTGTCCGCGTCGGTGACGCCATCGTCAACCGACTTGATATCAATGCCGGCCGCACGAAGCTGCTCCAGCAGCACGTTGGCAGGCATTTTCAATTCGATTGCGAACTGGGCGACGGTGTTACTCGGCATTCGACTCTCTCTTACTTACTACTGCTATTTCTATGAATGGGACGGCGCTAGCTATAAACGAGTGTCACGCCTCGTCATCAAACCAATGAGCCCGAGCGCTCATGATCATGCGGCTGGCCGCTTCGTCATCAAGACCACTGATCTCGGACAGCTCGTCAGTGGCGAGTTCTGCCAGGTCGTCCAATGTGTTGATGCCACTCTCGGCCAATTTAGCGGCGATCTCGGTAGTCATACCTTCGACCTCCAGCAATTCTTGCGCCGTTTTCTGGACGCGCTCTTCCTGAGCAATGGCTTCCGTCAGCAAAGCATTACGAGCGCGGGTGCGCAGCTCGTTGACGGTTTCCTCGTCGAAGGCTTCAATGTCGAGCAACTCTTGCAAGGGCACATAGGCGACCTCCTCGAGTCCGGTAAAGCCCTCATCGATGAGAATGTCGGCCACTTCTTCGTCGACATCCAGACGGGTGATGAAGGTCTGGCGCAGCTCGGCGCGCTCTTCTTCTTGCCGGTTCTGGCTTTCTTCGGGCGTCATGATGTTGATTTGCCACCCGGTGAGTTCCGATGCCAGACGGACGTTCTGCCCCCGAGCACCAATGGCCTTGGGCAGGTTCTCGGCGTCGACCACAACGTCCATGGCATGGCGATCTTCGTCGACCACAATGGATTCGACGTGAGCGGGTGCCAACGCGCCTATGACGAATTCGGCCGGATCATCGGACCACAACACGATATCGACCTGCTCGCCACCCAGCTCATTACGCACTGCCGTAACACGGGAACCGCGCATACCCACGCACGTACCGATGGGGTCGATGCGCTTGTCGTAACCGACAACGGCAATTTTAGCCCGAACCCCGGGGTCGCGCGCCGCCGCTTTAATCTCGAGCAGTCCCTGCTCGATTTCGGGGACTTCGTTTTCGAACAGCTGCCGAATGAACTCCGGAGCGGTTCGTGAGAGGATGACTTGTTGACCGCGCGCAGCATGGTCGACCCGAAGCACCCAGGCGCGAATGCGGTCTCCGACGCGGATGTTTTCCTTGGGGATCATCTCGCTACGCGGCAAACGCGCTTCGATCTTGCCTGTTTCGATGATGGCGTCGCCCTTGTCCATACGTTTAACGGAGCCCGAAACAATGGTTTCGCCACGCTCCAGGAAATCGTTCAGGACTTGCTCTCGCTCGGCATCGCGGATGCGCTGCAAGATGGCCTGCTTGGCCGCCTGCGCGCCGATACGCCCGAATTCTTCAGGTTCGAGCGGCTCTTCGATATATTCGCCGACTTCTATTCCGGGGACAATCTCCTGGGCTTCGGAATACAACTCTTGCTGATCGGGCTCTTGCAAGCCCGCGTCATCCGGCACGACCAGCCAACGCCGAAACCCTTCGTGGTCGCCAGTAGTGCGATCGATGGATACACGAATATCGGCATCTTCTTTAAAGCGCTTTTTCATGGCCGAGGCCAAGGCATTTTCGAGAGCACTGAAAACGACTTCACGCTCAACGTTTTTTTCACGCGCCAGGGCGTCAACCAATAGAAGAATTTCGCGACTCATCGCTTTTTACCCTTGAAATCTAGAACGGGATTCAGTTTGGCTCGATCGACATCGGCAAATACAAAGCGCAATACTTCGACTTGCTGGCTTTTGCCCTCGGGCTCGAGCTCGAGGCCGAACTCAAGGCCTTCATCGTCTGCCGTAGCGTCCTCGGGCGCACGTAACGTCCCTACAAATACCTTGCGGTTATTGACGGGGGCGCGCAGCTTGAGTTCGACGCGCTCGTTAGCAAACCGGATGAAGTCGGATATATTCTTGAGCGGGCGGTCGACTCCTGGCGAGCCGACTTCCAAGCGCTTGTAATCGATATTTTCGACCTCGTAGACACGAGAAAGTTGCTTGGACGCCTGTTCACAGTCTTCTATTCGCACGCCCTCGGGCCGGTCGATCGTTACGCGCAGCAAGCCCATGGGCGCGCGCTCGACGTCGACGAGCTCGACCCCCATACCGGCCAGAGCCTGTTGCGTGAGTGCGAAGATATCTGCCATAAAATCAAAAAAAAAGGGCTGTAACCAGCCCGCTGTTTGCGCACCGCCCAGGCATTCCGGCTACTTACCGGAACACGCGGCCGCCCACATCAATTAATGTGCCGCTATAGTACTGCAGTTCGCATCGGGCATAGCCGGCCCTATAGACCGGGCTTATGCGAGCCAAGAAAAGCAAACACATATAGCTAAGAAGCCCTATATGATAACAGAAAACAAAGATAAATCTTGCCTTTTCTGTTCGTGTTGGGCTTGCTGTCCACCCGAGGGTCATCCACTTCCTTGTACAGCCTTCGCGCATTCAGGTAGGGCCGCGACAGAGTAAACCTATCGGTTGCCCGATACAAAACCCAATCGCGACTCATGGGCTGCCGCACCGCGCGGTTGCCACTCGTCTCCTCGCTTGGTCGACCGGTTTCCACCGTTGCCATTGCGAGGCTTGGCCTTGGGGCCACCCTTGGCGTCGCCGCTACGTCCCCGCGGCGCCGGGCCCTGATTACGAGAAGCAGACTTGGGCGCTGTCTTGGGACCACCGCGTCGGTTTTCCGCGCCTTTCTTTCCGCCCCGTTCTTTACCGCCGGCCTCAGGATGGCCATTAGCGAACCCGCCACTGAACATCAACCCCGTGCCGAATGGATCCGAGGGGAATGCCTGGTTGGCCTCTGCTCTACCCCTGCCGCCCGACAATTTTCCGCGGCGACTGATACGCGCTCCGTTCAGGCCGTTACGTTCCATGGTGCCGAAGCCGGGCGGCAAGGCATTCTCGTGAGAGATGGGCTGCCGGCTCTTGCGACCGCCTCGGCGTCCTCCCTCCTGATCGCCGCTTTCGCTGATCAGGCCCAATTGCACCATTAATGCCGTCACCAAGGTGCTGTCAAGCTCTTCCCAACGCCCTCGCCGAAGGTTGCGCGGCAGGACGACCTCGCCAAATCGGGTGCGAATAAGACGGCTGACCGTAACACCCACCGCCTCGAACAAGCGTCGCACTTCTCGGTTGCGGCCTTCGGTCAAGGTAACTCGATACCATTTGTTGCTGCCCTCACCCCCCAGGTGCTCGAGCACACCGAACTGAGCCATCCCGTCTTCGAGCTGTATCCCTTCGACCAGGGACTTCTGCTGCTCGGCCGTCAGGTCGCCTAGCACGCGCACAGCGTATTCACGTTCTGCCCCATAGCGAGGATGCATCAAACGATTCGCCAGATCACCGGACGTCGTCAATATAAGCAGGCCTTCGGTATTTAGGTCCAGCCTGCCCACCGACAGCCACTTGCCCACCTTGATTTTGGGCAGGCGCGCGAAGACTGTGGCGCGCCCAGCTGGATCGTCGTGGCTGACGATTTCGCCTGCGGGCTTGTGATACAGAATGACCCGAGGCGGCTTGGAAGAGTTGGCTCGGCTGATCAGACGACCATTGACGCGAACCTGATCTTGGGGGCCAACTCGCTGGCCTATATGTGCCGGCTCGCCATTGACGGACACCCGGCCTGCGACAATCAGCTCTTCCATTTCGCGGCGAGAACCGATGCCCGCTTCGGCCAGGACCTTGTGCAGCTTGGGCATGACGGCTTCGCTTTGCAGATATTTGCTTAGCCGCTGCTCTAGCCGCGCTGCTCCGTCCAGATAAGCCAATGCCTTGTCGGCGTCTTTCTCGCCTGCTGCGCTACGAGTGCGCGAGCCACGCCCCGCACTGTTACGACCAGTGCCACTCGACCTTTGAGAGGCGCCCGTGTTGAGGACTGCTTCCGAACTGGTCTCGCTTTGCACGAGAAGGTCGGCCTGGCCTGCCACACCTTCTTCGACTTGAGCTGCGGGAGCCTCTGAGCGACCAGTCGTCCGGCTGCGAGATGTGCGGCCTGAAGCGCTGCGGCCCTTCGACTGACTGGAGGAGCGACCCTGCTTTGCACTCTTGCTCTTTTCCGACTTGGGCCGGTCGGCTTCCGTCACCGGTTGGGCGCCGGGCTGCACAGGAGCCTGAGCATCGGCGGCGTCACCGCGACGACGCCGGAATGGCGTGCGCAAGGTGCGCCCTCGCCCGCGCGGCCCCGCCGAAGGGGCGCCGCTTTCAGGGGCTATGTGTTGCTCAGGAACAGAGGCGACGTCGCTCGGCAACGAGCCATCTTGGTGTGCATCTTTCATATTTTTTAGGTACTCCATGTCAGTCTTGAATGCCTGCCAGTGTGCTTGGCGGCCAGACTTGTTCGATAGGATTCAATAAATTGTCAGGTGGTGGGGCCCTGTGCAGGCTGCGGCGCGGTGTCGCCGCTTGGGGCAAGGGTCATGCCGAGGGCGCTGGCTTCGGCGGTCAGGGCCGCCTCAGCTTCTTCCAGCTCCGCCATGTTCATTAAGCCGTCCGCATCGTCCAACGGTGGGAGTTCGTCCAGAGCTCTCAGGCCCAGATCGTCGAGAAATTGACGGGTGGTGCCGAACAATGCCGGCCGTCCGGGCGCATCGCGATGTCCGAGAACTTCTATCCACCCTCTATCTTCGAGCGTCCGAATTATTTGGGACGATACAGTCACCCCGCGAATGTCTTCGATATCGCCGCGGGTGACAGGCTGACGCCATGCAATGATGGCCAAAGTCTCAAGGACAGCCCGGGAATACCGCGGCGGCTTCTCGGGGTTCAGCCGCTCGAGATAGGGCTGCATCTCTGCCCGGCTTTGAAATCTCCATCCGCTGGCCGAATGCACGAGTTCTAATCCACGATCAGCCCAATCCAGCTGGAGCAAAGCCAAATGACGACGTACATCGTCCTGCGTGAGCTCTTGCGCAGAAAAAAGCCGGCGCAGCTCAGATAAGGGCATGGGTTCGTTCGCACACAATAGCGCGGTTTCGAGAATGCGTAATACCTGTGCTTCGGTCATCTTTTAGCTTGCGGTGCGGCCCATGTTGCATCCACATAGATCTTGAGTTAAACTTCCTATTCCAGACGCGGGGTGGAGCAGTCTGGCAGCTCGTCGGGCTCATAACCCGAAGGTCGTAGGTTCGAATCCTGCCCCCGCAACCAAATTCCGAAATAGGTCGCTTGCACTAAAATGCATGTGGCCTATTTTTTTTGCCTGTGAACGAGCCGGCACGGCGATTTTTTGGTCGCCGCAACCGCGCTCAGCCACCCACGAGCAGAACGCAGCAACAGACCCGGCCAACAGGCCGAAGCGCATTTGCTGTGTGTCTGCATTGGGCATTGTGACTGGTTTCGACTGGTTTATTGGATTCGACCGCAGGGCATCAGCGGCAAAAACGGTGCTTTTGGGCATACCGATGCGGTCCTGCTTTACACACGGCGCAGCCGTGGCAGAAAGGCAATGTACTTGAGGCAAGCCGGCGACCTTCACGTGCAGCACACGTATATGAGCTATTGGCCGGTTTAGCCAGAAAATTTTTTAAATTCTATTGCAGTGCCCGCATGATTTTGTGGTGGCGGGCTGGAGCCGGAGATGCTTGAGCGCGAAATGTTTGCGTAGAGCACCGGGTAGGTGCTGGGCGAAGCCACGAGGTAAAAATGGCAGCGCTCAAGAGTTTGGCGTCAACGTAATCAATTACACCATTGTGGCGCGCATATTGCAACACAAGTACGTGCGCAGCGAGCCGTTTTTGCAACACGGTACACTTATCCGACACGCAAAGAAAATTGTCTTCCCTGTCTTAGAGCTAGGTCTTGTCAGTAGAAATATCCCTGGTACGGCGTATAAGCGAATTCGAGCCAGAGCAATGGAACGCGTTGACTGGCGGCCATCCTCTTGTAAGCCACGAGTTTCTGGCCGCGCTCGACCAACAAGAATGCGCGGTCCCCAAAACCGGTTGGGCGCCCCACTATTTGAAGCTGGAGCGCGATGGCCGGCTCGCGGGCGCAATGGTGCTGTATTTGAAATCGCATTCACGTGGCGAGTACGTTTTTGACCACGGCTGGGCACGAGCCTTCGCTCAACACGGGCTTTCCTACTATCCCAAATTGCTTGCTGCGGTGCCCTTTACGCCCGTACCCGGCCCGCGCCTGCTCGCCACCAGTCATGCCGATCGTGTCCTGTTGGCCCGTCACGCAACGGCTCTGGCGCAACAGAACGAGCTGTCCTCGGTCCACGTGTTGTTTCCCTCGGAGGCTGACCGACTTGCCTTGCGAGCGGCCGGCTTCATGTTCCGTGAAAACGTCCAGTTTCATTGGCGCAACGAGGGCTACCGCAGTATGGACGACTTCCTGCGCCGTTTCAGCCAGCAAAAGCGCAAGAAAATCAAGCAGGACCGAAAGAAGGTGGAGAGCGCGGGCGTGCTATTCAGGTGGGTAGAAGGAAAAGACATTGACGACGATGTCCTCAGTTTTTTCTATGACTGTTATGTACGAACGTATTGGGAGCACGGCAATCCGCCATATCTGAACAAAGGCTTTTTCGAGCAGTTGCGGCAAACCATGCCGGAGAACCTGGTCATCGTACTGGCCCAGCAGGGCGACACCCCCGTTGCAGCGGCACTCAACATCCGACATGGCGACACCTTGTTCGGCCGATATTGGGGAGCCCAACGCTTCATTTCCGGGCTGCACTTCGAGACCTGCTATGTCCAGGCCATTGAGTTCTGCATTGCACATGGACTCGCCTGCTTTGAAGGGGGAGCCCAAGGCGAGCATAAGCTATCACGCGGAATGCTACCGGTTAAAACCTATTCTGCACACTGGATACGCGATGCGCGTTATGCGGAGGCTATTGCGGATTTTCTCGAACGCGAGTCCATGGCCATAGACGGTTATATGCACGAGCTGCAGGAACACAGCCCGTTTAAATCTGCTTGATCTTGCGCGCGGGGCTCTGCGCGCGGCTCTTCTCGGGTGCGGGGCTCTGAGCGCGGCCCTGTAAGACAAGCCGTAGGCTTTATGTGTTTCTAGTGAGGTTGGGACGACCGCCCTACTTCATTCCGTCCCTAAGCATCCCATGCTTCTGCCAATGCGGCAAGCAGCTCGGCTACGGCTCATTTTTGTCTTTGGACGAAGATGGGGTAGGCGGAGCGCCGAAGGGAAACATGGAAAACATCGAACGCGTCTGGTCCTGCATCTGATCTTGCATCTGGACGAACAAATTTTTGCTCTGGTCGATGTAGTTGTTCATCATGCTTTGCAGAACCGGCGTCTGGACATTCATGAATTGAGCCCAGGCTTCAGCCCCCAGGGCGGAGCCGTACAGGCCCTTTTGCTGCTCGGCCATGCGGTCCTGGATTTCCATGAAGGCCTGGATGTTCTTCTCGATGAAGGATCCCATGACTCCTTGCATGGAATTGCCATAGAAACGGATGATTTGGCTTAAGGCAGCGGGCGTGAACATGGGCAAGCCGCCGCTTTCTTCTTCCAGGATGATCTGCAGCAAGATGCTACGGGTCAGATCTTCGTTAGTCTTAGCGTCCACAACCTGGAAGTCCACATGGTCGAGGACCAGTTGCTTCACGTCGGCCAAGGTAATGTAGGCGCTTGTACGCGTGTCGTACAAGCGCCTGTTTGGATACTTTTTGATCAGGCGGGATGTGTTTTGCTCGGGGTTCTGCGTCATCAGTAGAAGAGTGTATGTGGTTTGCAAAAAGGGGCTGATGGCTAGCCCATGTGCAATCCACCATTGAGAGAAAAGTCGGCGCCAGTGGCAAATCCAGACTCGTCCGACGCCAACCAGGTCACCATGGAAGCTATTTCTTCAGGCCGGCCCAGGCGTTTGACGGGAATGGTGGAGACGATTTTCTCGAGCACGTCAGGTCGGATCGCTTTTACCATATCTGTCCCAATATAACCCGGAGAGATGGTATTTACGGTTACGCCTTTGCTGGCGACTTCTTGGGCCAAGGCC
>JAJUGB010000002.1 GCA_029268595.1 Alcaligenaceae bacterium
AGGCCGAGGTCTTCGAGATCGGCCATCACGTTGCGTATTGTCGCGGGCGACAAGTCGAAAACCTGAGAAAGTGCACGCGACCCGACGGGCTGTCCGTCGGCAATATAGCGTTCAATAAGCGCTTTCAATAACGCTTTTGCTCGGTCATCCATCATCTGCAGTGCTCCGATAATCAGGCGGGAGTTTCACGAACATCCGCATCCCTGTTGGGAACATATAATCGATTTATCGAAACACGTCCAACAACAATACAAGGTGGTCCATGCATTTTAAATCCGTTGCGCTGGTTGGTCGGCATCAGGACACCGGCCTGGACGCCCCTTTGCGCAGCCTTATCGACACTTTGCATGGCGCGGGATGCAAAGTCATTATTGAAGCGGCTACTGCTCGTAACACCGGCATTACCGAACACCCCACTGCCGACTGGGCGCAAATCGGCGAATCTGCCGATTTAGCCGTCATCATGGGCGGCGACGGCACCATGTTGGGGGCGGCGCGCGAACTGGCCCATTACGAGGTTCCCTTGGTGGGCATCAACCACGGCCGGTTGGGCTTCATTACCGATATTCCCTTGCAGAACGCCACCGACGCCATCTCCAGCGTTCTCGAAGGCAATTACGAAATCGAAGAACGCAGCTTGTTATGGGGGCAAGTTCTCAGGGGCGAGGAAACGCTATTTTCCGGCGTGGCGCTCAATGATGTCGTCATCAACCGTGCAGGGCGCGGCGGCATGATCGAATTGCATGTGGAACTGGATGGCGCCTTCATGCACAGCCAGCGCGCCGACGGGCTCATTGTGGCAACCCCCACAGGGTCGACCGCCTACGCCCTTTCAGCCAACGGCCCCATACTCGATACCCGCCTTAACGCGCTCGTGCTTGTGCCGGTCGCCCCACAAACACTTTCAAATCGGCCCATCGTCATCCCGGATTCCGGGCTGCTCAGCATTACAATAACGGCTCTCGGGCGAGTCGAATCAGGCGCAAGCGTCCACTTCGATATGCAGACCTGGTCCGACTGTCAGCCAGGAGACCGCATCGAGGTGCGCCGAGCACAAGATCGTGTCCAATTCATCCATCCGCGCGGCTACAGCTTTTTCTCGACGCTAAGGCGCAAGCTGCACTGGAACCTCATGCCGCAGGTCTCTGACGAGGTCGAATAAAACATGCTGCGCAGCCTGCATATCCGTGACTTCATCATCGTTGACCAGGCCGAGATCGAGTTCCAGCCAGGGTTCACTGTTTTCTCGGGCGAGACCGGCGCGGGCAAATCGATACTGATCGATGCGCTATCGCTCGCGCTTGGCGCGCGCACCGATGCAAGCCTGGTGCGCGAAGGCGCGAATCGTACCGATGTTTCGGCCATCTTCGATGTGCCTCAAACTGCCACAGCCTGGCTTACCGAGCAGGAACTTGAACGCGATGACGAGCTGGTACTGAGGCGGGTCATAGACAACCAGGGAAAAAGCCGGGCTTATATAAACGGCATTCCAACCACCTTGGCCCAACTGCGCGAGCTTAGCGAGCACCTTGTCGATATTCATGGGCAACATGCGCATCAGAGTCTGCTCAAGGCGGGCAGCCAGCGCGATATGTTGGACGCGCAAGGCGGCCACCTCGAGCTTGCACGGCAAACGCAGTTTGCCTGGCAGCAGTGGCAGCAGTCCGAACACGCGCTGCGCCAGGCTCAGCACAATCAGGCACAGTGGCAGCAAGAACACGAGCGGCTGCAATGGCAGGCCTCCGAGCTTGAGCGCCTCAATCTGCGAGACGGAGAATGGGAAGAGCTAAGCAATAGACATAGCCGTCTCGCGCACGCCCAAGCTTTGCTCGAAGGAGCCACCCACGCCCTGGCGGCACTCGACAGCGAAGAGGCCAGCGCCATCACACACCTTGGCGCCGCTGCAAACCAGCTCAAGCCACTGCTGCGTCACGATGGGCAGCTAGAAGCCATCTTCGAGGCGATTGAATCGGCGCGCATTGCCGCCGCCGAAGCCGTGTCCGATTTGAACAGCTACCTCGACCGGCTGGAATTGGACCCGGACAGTCTGGCCGAAGCCGAACAGCGCATGTCTGCGTTATTCGACACAGCCCGAAAATTCCATGTCGAGCCCGACGAACTGCCCGCCGTGCATCAACAGCTTCTGGAGAAGCTGGCGGCCCACGAGGCAGCCGCTGACATCGATGCTTTGGCTCAAGAAGCGCACCGCGCCCATGCAAATTATCAACGGGTGGCTGACGAACTATCTGCGGCCCGGGCGGCAGTGGCGGCTCGACTTGGCGAGCAGGTCAGCGAGGCCATGCAGACGCTGGCAATGCAAGGCGGCCGCTTTCAAGTAGAGCTTACCCCCGCACAACCCTCGGCGCACGGCAACGAAACGGTAGAATTCCTTGTAGCGGGGCACGCAGGAACCCGTCCGCGGCCCTTGGCAAAGGTGGCGTCAGGCGGCGAACTGGCCCGCATATCGCTTGCGCTGTCGGTCATTGCCAGCCAAGCGGCCCGAGTGCCCACCTTGATTTTCGACGAAGTCGACACCGGAGTCGGCGGAGCCGTTGCGGAAGTGGTGGGACGCCTGTTAAAGCAGTTGGGACAGAGGCATCAGGTATTGTGCGTTACCCACTTGCCGCAGGTGGCCGCCTGCGCCGGCCATCATTTTCAAGTGAAGAAAAGCACCCATAAGGGTAAGACGCTTTCTCTTATAGAACCGCTGGACGTCCCGGCTCGTATAGATGAAATTGCGCGGATGCTGGGCGGCCTGACCATTACCGATACCACTTTGCAGCACGCTAGAGAAATGTTGGCTTTGTGAAAGCTGGCTATTGGAACGGTACAGACAGGCCGCTACGGCCGTTTACGCGACTTTGGCCGATTTACTGCTGCACTTGGGGCAAATGCCATACAAAAGCATGGTGTGGCTTTCGAGGACGAAGCCTTGGTCGCGCGCCACTTTGTGTTGGCGCTTTTCGATTTCAGCGTCGCTGAATTCAACGACTTTGCCGCAGTTGGTGCAGATCAGGTGATCGTGGTGGTCGCCATCATTCAGCTCGAATACCGCCTTGCCGCCATCGAACTGGCTACGCACCAGAATACCCGCTTGCTCGAACTGAGTGAGCACGCGGTAGACGGTAGCCAAACCGATGTCGACGTCTTCGGCGATGAGAGTACGGTAAACGTCTTCGGCACTTTGATGACGGTCGTCGGCCTTACGAAAAATATCGAGGATCTTCAGCCGCGGAAACGTGGCCTTGAGCCCCATATTTTTCAGTTCTGTCTGGTCGTTCATAGATAAAATAGCCCTGGCAGAAAATTACTGTACAGGCCTTGCGGCGATGCAAAAAAGCCTGCCCTAACCGACGCTTATATGCGTTTATTGTTATGCCTTTATGATAACGGTTTTATTTGATTGAAAGACAGGGGCGCTTTGTGCTAACGACTGCAAGACCTTTACTCGCGAAACTACGCACCGGGCTGGCGATTAGCGCCATGGCGCTGGCTCTCTCAGCCTGCGGCTCCACCAAATGGGGCTTCCCGTATAGGGCGGATGTGCAGCAGGGCAACTGGATTACGGCTGAGCAGGTAGCGCGTCTGGAACGCGGCATGACCCGCGAGCAAGTGCGTTTTGTACTGGGTACGCCAACGTTGCGCGATGTCTTTCACGCAGAACGTTGGGACTACACTTATTATCATAAGCCTGGTTACGGCGAACCAGAAGTGCGGCGATTCACTGTATGGTTTGAAGGCGATCTGCTCGCACGATGGGAAGGCGACCAGCAACCCGACCGACAGCCCTTCCAGGCGCCCGAACCTCTTCCAACCACCAGCGAAACCGAGCCCGACGCAGGCCAGACTTCGGCTGAATCGGAACCCACCCAGGAAGAGACGCCGGCAGGCTCCCCCGAGCGTGAAACAAACCGGCCAGAGGTCGAGTTCAACGCGCCACAGTCCGTGTCCCCGTCGCAGACACCCAATCACCCTACTCCTGAACCACTACGGTAAAAAAATTTCATGCGTATAGCGATTGCAGGGGCAGACGGCCGCATGGGCCGGATGCTTATAGAGGCTGTCCTCAATTCTCCAGATCTTTCTTTGGCGGCGGCGCTAGACCGTCCCGGCGCCCCAAGTATCGGCCAAGATGCAGGCGGCTTTCTCGGCCAGGAAACCGGCATTGCCATCACTGACGACCTCGACGCTATTGCGCAGGCCGACTGCCTCATCGACTTTACCCGCCCGGAAGGCACCTTGCAGCATCTGGAAGCCTGCGTCCGCCACGGCGTCAAATGCGTCATTGGCACTACCGGCTTCACCACAGAAGGCAAGCAAGCCATTCAGGCTGCCGGTCAAAAAATTGCCATTGTGTTCGCCCCCAATATGAGTTTGGGAGTCAACGTCACTCTCAAGCTGCTGGAAATGGCCGCCCGGCTGCTTAACAGCGGTTACGACGTTGAAGTCTTCGAAGCACATCACCGCAACAAAGTCGATGCCCCTTCCGGAACGGCTCTCGCCATGGGCGACGCAGTGGCCCGCGCCTGGGGCCAGGAACTCGACGATATTGCCGATTGGGCCCGACATGGTGAAACCGGCCCTCGACAAGACGGACGTATTGGTTTTTCGGTGGTTCGCGGAGGCGACATCGTGGGCGACCACACCGTGTACTTCTGCGGCCAGGGAGAACGCCTGGAAATCACCCATCGCTCTAGCAGTCGCGCCACCTACGCCGAAGGAAGTCTGCGCGCAGCCCGCTATCTGGCGCGCAAGGAATTCGGCCTTTTCGACATGCAGGACGTGTTGGCCACAGCCTGATACGGCTCTGTCACGCAACGGCCACGGGCTCTTGCTCGAGCAGCACCCCGAACCGGTCGTATACGTCCTGGCGAATCGCCTGCGATAGCGAGCGTATATCCTCGGCCGTTGCGCCCCCGTAATTCACCAGAACCAAAGCCTGGCGCTCGTGTACACCTACGGGCCCCAAGCGCTTACCTTTCCATCCGCATTGATCGATAAGCCAGCCGGCGGCTAATTTGTAGTGAGCGGATGCGGCATGGCCCGGGCTTACATGGTTTGCCGGATAGGCCACTAGACTGGGAAACCGCTGAACCAAAGACTGATATTGAGCCGCCGGCACTATTGGATTCTTGAAGAAGCTTCCTGCGTTCGACAACACAGCAGGGTCAGGCAGCTTGCTGCGCCTGATTTCACACACCGCCTCGAACACATCATCAGCAGTAACGGCTACACCTCCAGCATCACGCCCGCAGATGCGCGGATGCTTGCGTAAGTCAGGGTATTCAAGCACAGGATTCCATGGCCGCGGCAGGCGAAACCTTACCGCCACAATCAACCACCGCCCCAAGGGAGCGCGCTTGAAAAGGCTGTCTCGGTAGGCGAAACCACAGTCATTGCCCTCCATCTCGACCAGCCGGCCCTCGGTCAGATTCCAGGCCAGCACGCTATGCAAGCGCTGGTCGAGCTCGATTCCGTAGGCCCCAATATTTTGCACCGGTGCTGCGCCGACAGTCCCCGGTATCAGCGCCAGATTCTCCAGTCCCCACCAACCTTCCTTCAGGCAATACCTGACAAAGTCGTGCCAATTCTCACCGGCTTCCGCTTCGACAAGCCAGTGTTGTTCGTCTTCGTGGATCAGGCGCACTCCCCGAGTCTCGACTTTAATGAGTAGGCGCTGCAATTGTGCTTCGAGCACAATATTGCTGCCCCCTCCCAGCACAAACGCCGGCCCATGCTGAGCCGCCAACTGAGTGAGCGCGGGCAACTGCGAGCGATCGGTAAAGCGCACGGCACGTGCCGCTTGTGATTTAAGGCCTAAGGTGTTGAAGCGGCCCAGCTCAAGGCAAGTTAGCGGGGCCACAGATGCAGAGTCGTACAAGGGAGTTTGTGAGCGTGAAAGTGATAAAAATGCGGCGACGTTGCTGCAGCGAAGCCGCTTGCAATGTCATTTTAAACTGTGCTAATATTCTTTTCTTCGATTTATTCGGCGCGTTTAGTGACCGGAATAAAACGGAGTAGTAAACAGGTTTGCAATAGTAAACAGGTTTACACCGAAGGGCTTTATTGAAGGCTTAGTTGTGGGAATTTACCCGGTGGGGAATCAACCCAGTGCTAAATCCAGTTGGCCAACTTCGGTAATTAAGCAGCTTGCACAGCCAAAAATTCTAGGTTATAATGCAAAGCTTCTTTGGTTAGCCAAGCGCTAATCACTTGGTAGTACAAATGCGGGAATAGCTCAGTTGGTAGAGCGCAACCTTGCCAAGGTTGAGGTCGCGAGTTCGAGACTCGTTTCCCGCTCCAAATTCCTAAAAAGGCCCAAACTCAGGTTTGGGCCTTTTTGTTTTTGGACTCGCTTCACTTCCTGGGCGACCTATCCAGGAATCCCTAGGAGAGGAAATCGATTGGGGACACCAACATTGCTTCCGTTAGACGTGTTCTTCACAGAAACAGGTCTAGCGAATGTCGATCGCCCCCCTTTTATGACGAAGAGCCCCTTAGCATTCGGCTTGCTACCGCATCGCCTTAGGCTTCCCAATTTGCGGCTATCGCGTGCCGATTACGCCCAGCCTGCTTCGCCTGATACATCGCTGCATCGGCAACGCGGACCAGCTGATCGAAACTGGTGCTGTCATCAGGATAGATACCAATGCCAATGCTGACAGTCACGACCAGCGGCTGCCCCTCCAGGACGACGGGCCTACGGCACGCGGCGATCAGTCGCTCGGCCGCCGCCCGAGCCTCGGCCTCGTCTCGGATGCCATCCATGAGCACGACAAACTCATCGCCGCCCTTGCGACATAGCGTGTCGCCTTTACGCAAGGTGTCGGACAGCCGCTTGGTGACCTCTATGAGCAAGAGATCGCCCACTGCGTGACCCAAACTGTCATTGACCGCTTTAAAGCCGTCCAGATCCAGGTATAGCAAAGCCAGCTTGCGTCCGTCGCGCGCCGCCCGCGCCATGGCTTGCTCGGATAACTGTGCGAGCCGCCGTCTATTTGGCAAGCCCGTCAACGCGTCGTGCTGGGCCAAATGCGCCATCTTGTGGGCCATGGCGCGTGCCTGGCTGACCTCATGGAACACCAGAATAGCGCCGGCCAACTCGCCCTTCTCATCTGATATGGGCGCAGCCGTATCTTCGATATGGGTCCGTTCGCCGCTACGGCCGACCAGAACATGCTCCCCGTCGGACTGCACCACACCTCGCTCGGCAAGCGCTACTCGTACCGGGTTGTGGACCAAGACAGCGCCATCCGCCAGCTTCTGCATATTAACGACATCTTCAATGGGACGACCCTGGGCACGACTTAGCGGCCATCCGGTCATAAGCTCCGCCGCGCGGTTCTGATAGGTAACGCAACCTGCTTCGTCCGTCGTGATCACTCCGTCGCGGATTGATTCCAGAGTGACCCGGAACCGCTCCTTTTCCTGGAACAGCTTGTCCTCCGCCACCTTGCGATCGGTGATGTCGTTGATTAGGACGAAAAAGCCCTTGACCTCACCTTGCACGAGGTCTGGGGTCAGGATGGCTACGGAGTGCTCCAGCCGATCATCCTGATCGCGCAGCGCTTGCTCAAATACCTGGGTGCGGCCCTTGAGCGCCTCGCGCACATAGGGCTGTATTTGCTCGAAGTTGGCAGGGCCGAGGATTTCAGCCATATGCCGCCCCTTCAGCTGCTTGGCCGTCACACGGTGCCACTTCTGATGCGCCAGATTACTGAACCGATTACGCATGGAATCGTCCCAGTAGGCCACCCTGGCAGGCAGGCTGTCCAACACCGTGCGAAGCTCGTGCTCTGCACGCTGTAGTCGACGACTTGTCGCGCGATGAGCTCGCAACTCGCGCTCAGCCACCAACGCCAGTCCGAGGCAGGCCAACATGAGGAAAGAAGTCGCCAGTCCCAAGGAAACGGCTTGCCGGCGCCAACCACCGAGAATGCTGTCCGTGGATTGCGCGGTATTGATCAATAGCGGGTAGTCGCCCAACGCACGGAAGGTATAAAGCCGCTCGACCCCGTCGAGCGCGGCAATTCCGGTGAACGAACCTTCGCGCTCTTTCAGGAAGCGCTCGAAATTGGCGGTGCCCGCCAGCGTTTTGCCGGTAAGACTGCCCGTATAGGGAAACCTCATCACGATCGTGCCATCGAGCAGAAAGAGATTGATTCCGCTATCCGCACCCAGCTCTATGGCGGAAAACAGTTCTTTCAGGCGGTCCAGTTTTAATGTTTGCACCACCACCCCACCGAAACGGCCGTCAGGCTGATTCCATCGACGGCTTAGGGCAAGGCTGGCCGAGCCATCAAACCGGGAAATAAATGGCTGACTGATGTATAAGCCTCGCCTGGGATCGCTCATGTGAGCGGTGAAATAGCTTCGATCCGCAAAGTTCCACTCGCCCTCGGGGAAAGGATCGGAGGCGTGCGTCACGCTTCCGTCGGCATCCAAAACCAGCAAGACGCCCAGCCCACCCTGTGGCTGCCCGCCGAATCGATTGGCGTGCGGCACGGCATGCGAAAGCATGTCGTGTGTCCCGTCTTCCAGGTGGTGGATGACGTGCAGCGCCGCCTGATCGGCAGCGCGCAACGTGGCCTCAAGGGCGTGACTGACGGTGAAAAGAAGATTGGCGTTGTCCGCTTGGGCGCGCTGCCAGATGGACGCTCGCGAGGCGAGTAGCTGGTGGGCCACCAATGCGCCGATGCCCAGCGCAATAGCCAGGGCAAAGAGTAAAAGGCGAGAACTTGCCCAGAACGTGCCCTTCACATCGGACTCCGACATAGAAAGGCATCATTGTAATGATTAATTACGTTACTACGGGCAGAAAAACTGGAGGCGCAACTCGGAATCGAACCGGGGTACACGGATTTGCAATCCGCTGCATAACCACTCTGCCATTGCGCCGTGGGGACGTACACCTAAGCTGTACATTGATGGTAGCTATGCGTCCCAGCAAGAGACTGCTACCAAAGCAATAGATTATAGCATGGGGAAAAATTGTGCTTGACCGGTCAACCTAGGCGGCTTCCACACGATCGACCCAGGTAGTGATCGAACCATCTGGATGCAGGCGCAAGCACCGGAAACCCGGCCCAATGGGATCCAACTGATACTCCTGACTGCCCGGTTTGAACTGGATGCAGGTAGAAGGAGAAGTCATCAGTCGTATGTATTCTGGGGTGGAGTTGGGGGCAGTCGCCGGCTTCCGCGGGTAGCGCTCATCGAATTCAAGATGCACATGCCCGCTTAGCACTGCCCGCACATTGGGTGACACGGACAAGGCGTCCAGAAGCCACGACGCATTCTGCAGTTTCAGGTCGTCCAACCAGGGAACCCCCACATTCATGGGTGGATGGTGTATGACCACAAGAATGTGCCGCTTGCCTGCGTGGTGCAGGGCGTCCAGTAGTCGTCGCTGTTGATCCTCGCCAAGATGACCCTCATCGCTTCCGGGCACGACAGAGTCAAGCAACACGATGCGCCATCCGCCTGCATCAATGCCCGCGGGGGCTTTAGCGCCGAAGGCGGAATAGAAAGCTTCTCGTTTATCGTGGTTGCCCGGAATGGCAAATAAGGGGACGGATTCTCTGACGCTTTGAAGAAAGCGGCTATACGCCTCCGGCGAACCATCGTCAGCGATGTCACCGGTAGCCAAAATAAAATCCGGTGCCGCAACCTGCCCTCGCATCCGGTTTAATACTGCGAGCAAGGTGTCGTCGCTACGCACACCCCCGACGTCTTCGTCGGGCCGCTGTCGAAGATGAGAGTCGGTCAGCTGAACGACAACCACGTCGTCGTCAGGCCTAACCGACTCTAGATGAACGAAAGTGTTCATGGTGACGCCTACCTCAAGGCGAACGCCACCGGGTCTGGCGTGAATTTATAAGCCGCGACCGCTAATCAGGCGGACCAGCACAACAATGATGGCTATCACAAGCAGGACGTGGATAAAGCCGCCAAGCGTGTACGATGTGACCAGGCCAAGAAGCCAAAGGATGATCAAAATAACTGCGATAGTCCAAAGCATAGTCGCCTTCCTTTTTTTGAGTTGTGAAAAAGAGGGTTGGCCCTTGACGACGCATCTTCGCTTCAATGCGTACAGGGCGAAATAGGGTCTTTGTATTATTTACCCGTCTGATGTCCTATGACGCCGCCTACGGCCGCACCGCCGAGTGTCCCTCCGACGCTTCCGCCGGTCAGGACAGCTCCGCCAGCTGCTCCCACTCCCGCGCCTATGGCGGTATTTCTGCGTTGACGTGTGGTGTCGCCACATGCTGCAACGCTAAAAGCCAGGGCTAAAACGGCGGCGCCCGCGGCCCATCTCTTGTTTGCCTTCATATCCACACCTTATGTGTAGTGGTCTCGCCAGATCAGCGGCAAGTGCTGTGCCTGCTTCCAACCCTGAAAAACGCGGGCCATTGCGTCGTACACACGGCGTTACCGTTCGGGGCCCTTGAACTTGGCTAGCCCCCTGGGCAATAAGGAAATCGGCCAGTTCGCAAAAGGTGGCGAAATCTCATCTATCCGAGAGCGTTTTCAATGACAAGTTGGCACGAGGTTTGCTATGGATGTGTCGAGTCCGCTGTGGATCACACGGTTCACCACTCTATAGGGAGAATGTTATGAAGAAGACTATAGCGATTGCGATTTGCTCCTTGCCATTTGCGCTGACCCCACTGGCTTACGCTCAGACCGGGGGCGCCACCGCAGGGGGCCCAGCCGCGTCGGGCGCATCGACGCCAAACACGGAAAAGGATCCTGCGAATACTTCTGCAGCCACCGATCCAGACCGCATGAGCGCCAACAGCAGCTCAGGCGCTGCCGCCAACCGTTCGGCTGACGGCACTTCGTCCACCGAGACGACCCAAAGCAATACAAACCGTACCGGCAACAACCCGGGCGACGGTGGCGCTAGCGGCCCGACCGACCACACCACTCGAGCCGATGCCGGCGCGGCAGGCTCGCACACTAGCGGCCAGAACCCCGCTTCCAATAACCAACAGTCGGCCGGAAACACCGGAGGCGCGTCCAATCAAAGCCAAGGCGCATCAGGCGGCGGAGCGGCTGCTGGAGGCGCCGGCGGGGCTGCATCCGGCAGTGCTGGCTCCGGTGCGAGCGGCGGCTCGGGCGGCATGAGCCCCAGCACTGGCGGCGGCAACATGACTGAAGTGGAAAGCGTTCGTGAGCAACTGCTGGGCAAATCAGTATTCAACGAAAACAACGACAAAATCGGCGACATCAACGACGTCGTGTTGGGCCCTGACAATAAGGCCACCGAAGTGGTTGTCGGTGTCGGCGGATTCATTGGTGTCGGTGAGCGCAAGGTAGCCGTACCCTTTGACCGCATCTCCAAGAGCACGGATGGTGACAAGTTGATTTTGGCTGGCTACACCAAAGACCAGTTGAAGGAAATGCCTGAATACCAGGCGCCCAACGACCGCGACAACGACAACGCTGATCGCGGCGACATTCGACCGGCTGCGCCTGGTGCCGGCGGCACACGCGGTACTGAAGGTATGGGCACGGGCGGAACGCCCGGTGCCGGCGGCATGGGTACGGGTGCGCCCGGCACCAGCCCCGGCTCCACTCGCTAATTAAAGCTGCCGGACAGTACCGCCCCCCGGTACTGATGCGCAAAGATCGGCCTTTCGCCATGGCGGAAGGCCGATTTCAATTGTGTGTGAAGCAAGCCCCGACTCGCCGCACCGAGTCTTGCGTATTACGATCTAGTATGGACGTTTGCAATACCCCAAATCATTATGGATGAATCGGTACGAGCCGCGATGACCCGGTGGCCTAAGGTGCCCGAGGTTTACGGCTGGCTTTCACTTAACCAGGCCGGAGAGTGGCGTCTGCACCCATTGGGGGACGCGCACACAGGCTCACGCGGAGAACCGATAGGTAATCAACAGATTCGTGACTTTATCGGTCGCAACTATCTCTCCGACGGTGCCGGGCGGTGGTTCTTCCAAAATGGACCGCAACGGGTTTTCGTGCGCCTTGACGCCGCACCTTTCATCTTGCAGCTCTATTCCAATGATCTGCAGTTCTTCACGCACAACGGGCTCTCCATTGAGGCGGCGGATATAAAGGGCTGGTGGTTAGACGACGCTGGCCGCCTATACGCTCAAACTGCGGTGGGGCCCGGGCTGGTCGCGGGACGCGACGTTCAAGCCGTGCTCGAGCAGCTTCGGGATGCAAACGGCATCGTCCTGATCGAACGACTCCAGGAGTCGCCTGACACGGACATACTATTGCGCAAACAGCCAGAGCTATGGTTGCGAAACGTCCCAAGCGACCGACTGCCTGATCTCTTGGGATTTATAAAATCGCCTGGGTGAACTGCTATCAAGCTCCTCTAATAGTCCGCCGGAGTTTAGAGCGGTCGAATTACGCTATGCTTAATGCATCAGCGCCCACGGCAGTACGCCGCACATCAACATGACCATGCCTGCCCCTGCTTTTTATTACCCCGCTCCTCGCACCTACAATTTTTGCAGTCAGTGCGCCACACCCATTACCAAACGAATTCCACCAGACGACAACCGCATCCGGGACGTCTGCGAGAACTGTGGAGCAGTTCACTACCAAAACCCGCGCAATGTCGTAGGGGTTTTACCGGTGTTGGGCGATCGGGTCTTGTTGTGCCGCCGCGCCATCGAACCTCGTTACAACAAATGGACCTTGCCCGCGGGCTTTATGGAGCTGGGCGAAACCACAGCGCAAGGCGCCATGCGTGAAACGCAGGAAGAGGCCGGCGCCCAGATAGAGCTGGGTGACCTGTATACGCTGATAGACGTCCCCTTTGCAGAGCAGGTGCACTTTTTTTATTTGGGAAAAGTAACTAGCGAGGCCCTTTTCCCGGGGCCTGAAACGCTGGAAGCCCGATTTTTTGAGCTAGATGAGATCCCCTGGAGCAACCTGGCCTTCCGGACAGTCATCACCACACTGGAACACTACATTCGGGACTACCAGACGGGCATATTCCCCATCCATCAGTACGAAATACCCCTGCCCATCAAGGACTAATGGGAGACCTGCGTGAGTTTGCTTGCGTGGATCAATGGCGAAACTCCCTTACCCCACCCCAGCCAGGCCTTGCCGGAAGGATTGCTGGCTGTCGGGGGAGATCTTTCTATAAGTCGACTCACCGAAGCGTATTCCAAAGGTATTTTTCCTTGGTACAACGAGGGCGACCCGGTGCTGTGGTGGAGCCCCGACCCCCGCATGGTGCTTGATGTGCGAAACTTTTGCCCCTCGCATTCCTTACGGAAGCGGCTTAGACAAATCGCTCGGGAAGAGCAAAACCCCAATTCGCGCATTCAGGTAACGACAGACACGGCGTTCGAAGAAGTCATGCGTGCCTGCGCGGCTCCGCGCAAGTCTCAAGCCGGAACCTGGATATCGTCCGACATTCAGAACGCCTACACGAAGTGGCATCGGGCTGGGGTCGTTCACAGCGTCGAGACCTGGATGGATGGCGAACTTGCCGGCGGCTTATATGGGGTGAATTTGGGCGGCTTCTTTTTCGGGGAGTCGATGTTCGCGCGGCGGGCTGACGCCTCGAAAATCGCGCTGGCCTATTTATTGCGGTTTCTATCGGTACGAGGTGTCACCCATATAGACTGCCAGCAAGAGACGGCGCATTTGGCCAGTCTGGGCGCGCGTCCCATCCCTCGAGACGAGTTTTTGCGTCTATTGCAAGGCGCTTTGGAGCGACCGTCACTGGAATGGCCCGCGGGGCAACTATTGCATACCGGCGAGCTTGCAAGGCCAAATGCGAAAGCCGGATAATGACCTTATGCATTGCCGATTCGTAGTTCATCGAGCCGCATTATGAGCCACCCCACCGAACTAAGCTTCAAATCCCTGCAGTTCTATGCAACGGCGTCTTATCCCTGCAGCTACATCGAAGGGCAAGAAGCTCGTTCTCAAGTGGCGGCGCCCACGCATCTTATCGACACGCCGACGTATTCTCGGCTGGTCGAGCAAGGTTTCCGGCGCAGCGGTCAATTCACCTATCGTCCCCATTGCGACGCTTGTCAGTCCTGCCTCCCGATACGTATCGATACTCGGGCCTTCAGCCCCAATCGCACGCAGCGACGGATATGGCGCCGACATAGCGACTTGAGGGCCACCCAGGCCCCGCTCGAGTACAGGAGCGAGCACTTTGAACTGTACAAACAATACATTGGCACGCGCCACGCCGGCGCCGGCATGGACGAAGACAGTCAGATGCAATACACGCAGTTCTTGCTGACCAGCCGTGTTGCTTCGACGTTGATAGAGTTTCATGACGCAGAGCAGGCTTTACGCATGGTCAGCGTCATCGACGTGCTAGATACCGGTTTTTCTGCCGTATATACCTTTTTCGACCCGCATTACGCGGGTAGCCTTGGTGCTTACAGCATTCTGTGGCAAATTGATCGTTGCCGCCGCCTAGAACTTCCATGGCTGTACTTAGGCTACTGGATCGCAGAAAGCCGTAAAATGACATACAAATCCCAATACAAGCCCTACCAGATTCTGCGCAACGGCGTCTGGACTCCCGAATAATTCCGCATGTCTCTTTTGTTTCGCTCGTATCCGCTGGCTCGGCCCGCGCTATTCTCTCTGGACGCTGAAACGGCTCACGAACTGACCTTATCGTCCTTGCAAAGGGCCTACGACTGTCGTGTTACTCGCGCATTGTTAGGGGCTCGGCCGCAGTTGCCGGTCTCGCTCATGGGTCTTTCATTGCGCAACCCCGTCGGTCTGGCGGCAGGGCTCGACAAAAACGGCGCCCATATCGACGCATTGGGCAATCTAGGCTTCGGCTTTATTGAAGTCGGCACTGTTACGCCACGCGCCCAGCCCGGCAACGTTCGCCCTCGCCTATTCCGGCTGCCCCGGTCCCAAGCGCTGATCAACCGTATGGGCTTCAATAACCAGGGCCTGGCGTCCTTTATTGATAACGTAGCGCGAAGCAAATGGCGTACGGAGGGAGGCATTTTAGGGCTCAATATCGGCAAGAACGCCGACACCCCTATTGAAAAAGCCGTTGACGACTATCTGCTAGGCCTGGACGGGGTATATGCCTTTGCCGACTACGTCACCGTCAATATTTCGTCGCCAAATACTAACGGCCTTCGCAACCTTCAGGGACAAGACGCGCTCACCGCCTTATTGCAACCTTTGCAGCAGCGGCGCCAGGCCTTGGAAGACCAGCACGGCCGTGCAGTGCCCTTGGTAGTGAAGATAGCACCCGACTTAACACCGGAAGAAGTCGACACCATCGCCGATGTACTTCCTCGCTTTGGCATAGATGGCGTGATTGCCACCAACACCACTTTGTCCCGGGAAGCCGTTGCGCGTCAGCCGCATTCTTCAGAAGCTGGCGGTCTGTCTGGTCCGCCCGTACACGCCTTATCTTTGTTGGTCATAGAAAGGTTGCGCCGGCGCCTCGGAAAGGCGCTGGCCATCATCGGAGTGGGCGGGGTGGCGTCCGGTAAAGATGCTCAGGAAAAGATTGCTGCGGGCGCCGATGCGGTACAACTGTATACGGGCCTCATCTACCGGGGACCGGGACTCATCGGCGAGTGTGTCGAAGCACTAAGGCCGGCCATGTCCAAACAAGCGGCGATGCAAGCGGAAGCCAGCGCCTATTGATGGACGGCTCTTTCGAATGGACACGGTCCATGGAATAGGCCGACCCGTGGAATGAACGCGATCCTCGGAATAGACCCGACTCGTGGAATGATCAAAAGTAAGGGCGCTCAATAGAGCGCCCTACTTTTTTGCTGTAGCGGTACTACAAGAGCCGCGCAACCACTCGTTAAGCCATTGCTTCAGCTGGGGTAGAACTTCGGTCGAGCTGACCTGTGGCCGAATGACTTCGGTCGAGCTGATCTGTCGCCGAATAGCTTCGGTCCAGCTGCTCTTCGGCCCGATCGACCCATTTCAATCAGCCTTCAGCCGGACGGCGATTGCCGCGGTTGGCGTTGGCTTTTACTGCTTCAGCGGCCTTATTGGCCATCTCGACCGACGCGTCGGTGGCGGCAACGACATTGGCTTGTGCTGTCTCGGCAGCTTGGCGCGTAGCCTTGCCCACAGTGTCGAATGTAGAGTTGGCCGTGGCCAGCGAAGACCTCATCAATGCGATGGCGCTTTCCGAGCCGGCGGGGGCGCGACTGGCAAGCTGATCCAGCGCCTCGGACAATTGCTGCTGGCCTAGAGCCACTTGCTGCTCGGCCACGCGAACAAGTTCGCCCTGAACGCCGGAGACAATGTCATAAACCTGCTTGCTGTAAGCCAACGCTTTCTCAGCACTGGGCTGGGGCAAGGTCGAAATCACGTTCACCGCATCCTGGGCGTCGCGAGCGTCGACCAATTCTTGCGATTTTTGTCCCACTTCGTCCAACGTCGCTTTGAGCACGCGCAGGTTAAGATCGGTTAGTTTCTCGAAGCCGCCAAAAAAAGCGCTTTGCGCGGCCAAGATGTTATCGAGGGCGGCTTTTTGAGCCGAGAAAAGGGGCTGGGGAATAGCGCTCATGAGATATCCTTCAAGGTACGACTGGGGCAGTCGAAATTAATACGGAGGACTGAGGGCGTTGCTGCCTGACCCTCTATGTTGCAGTGCAACATAACTCTATTGTAGGCTTGCGCCGCGCGCAGTCAAGAGTATTTGCTGCGCCGCAACAACCTGTTTCAATGTTGCTTGAAGAACGCCGTTGCGCTGTTTGAGCTGCACGGACCTTCATACCCCAGGTCGCGTGAAATGCGCGCCGCGGTCTCTTGCAACAGGGTGATCCACTCATCCCGCATGCGCTCCGCTGGCGCCGAGATGGACAAGCCCGCTTGAAGTTTGCCGGTATCGTCGTACACCCCTGCCGCAATGCAACGGACGCCTAGCTCCAACTCTTCGTTGTCTCGAGAATAGCCATGCCGCCTGACCAGCGCCAGGTCACGCTCCAGCTGTTCGGCACGTGTGAGACTGTTGCGTGTGGTGCCGGCGAGGCCGGTACGCATAATGTAGGATTTGATCTGACGCGGGTCGCTCACTGACAGAAATAGCTTGCCTGTCGAGGTCAGATGCAGGGGCGCCCTACCCCCGATGGCGCGCACAACCTGCATGCCGGAGCGTTCGCTCCAGGCTCGCTCGATATATACAATCTCGTCGCCCTGCTGGACCGAAAGATTAATGGTTTGACCGGTGACGCGGTGCAGTTCCCGCATGTATTCCAAGGCGACTTCACGGACATTGAGCCGTCCCTTTACGAGGGATCCCAGCTCTAGCAAGCGCATGCCGAGGCGGTAGAGCCCGCTGTCGACCCGCTCAACATAGCGGCCCACCACAAGGTCATTCAAGATACGATGGGCCGTTGAGGTATGAAGGCCCGCGGCAGCGGCCAAATGCTTGAGAGCCATGGGTTCCGCCTGCCGCGCCAAGACATCAAGCAACAGCATTGCCCGCTGCAATACCTGGATAGTTATATGAGAGTTTTCAAAAACCGGGTTTACCGGCGAAATTTGTTCAGTCGAACGTGCCATAGCGGTCTTGATGCAATGCAACATCTCATATTATGAAAAGAACCAGCTTGGCGCGCAAGTACTAATTTTCGGGTGGTGTCAGTACTCCGCCCAGTCTTTGAACCTCGCTTTGCAGGTATGCCAAGGCCTCGGCAGCCGCATCCGGCTCACCTTTGACACCCAAGTCGATATGGGGTTGGCCGGACCCGCCCATGCTGGGCAGGCTAAAGGCCTTTACCCCCGGCCATCGTTGCTCTAAATACTCCAGGGCGGGGGTAATGCGCGACTCGGGCAGACGAAACGCCAAGAAGGAATGCTCCACACGCGTCGTGCGGTGCTGCAAGTGCCTATAGCGGGTATCGAGCGTCCATTCCATCATGGGCCACGCGATGACTGGAAATCCAGGCATGAAAGTGTGATCCCGTATAAAAAACCCGGGAATCTTGTTATAGGGGTTGGGCACAATCTCGACCCCTTCCGGGAATACTCCCATTTGCAGACGCTGCTGGTTTTCGGGCAGCGCCATGTCTGCACTACCCGTGCCCTGGCGCGCGTTCTCCTGGCAGCGCTCAGTAATGAGGCGCTCGGCCTCCGGGTGCAAGACCAAGGGCAGCCCCAGGGCGTCGGCGGCGGCTTGGCGAGTGCGGTCATCAGGAGTAGCACCTATGCCGCCGCAGCAAAACACAATGCCGCCTCTTTGAAAGCTCCGTTTGAGTGTCTCGGCAATGGCGCCATGGTCGTCCGATACAAACTCGGCAGAACTAAGATGCATGCCTCGTTGGGAGAGCAGCTCGATAAGCTTGGGCATGTGCTTATCTTGACGGCGGCCGGAAAGAATTTCGTCACCGATAATTATTAGCCGGATGTCTGGCATGGCTTCGGAGGTCATAAATCTTCTCGTTCTGAAACGATGGTTGCTGCGGCCGGGCTTGGGCTGTGCTGCCGTAGACGACGTAGCGCTTCAAGACTAAAGTGTGCAAAAACCAGCGCCGAGAACACAGGCAATACGAGCCAGGCGGGTGGGAACAGATTGATAAGTGCCATGCACAAGCCAATCAACCAGTACTGCCGGTTATACCGTCGCCATATCCACTTGCGCTCGCCCGGGTTGGCGTGCTCGATCACTGCGTCGACTCGCAGCATTCGAGTAAACGCGAAGGACCACCAAAAAATGGGCAGCAGTACCGGCAAGGGCGGAATTAGCCAAAGTGGCATGGTAATGAGCCAGCCCAACGAAAATAAAATACCGACCCAAACGGCGTTCCAGGCCCCATAGGTGGTGGAGTATTGTCCCTTGCGTACAAGACCGGGATATTCGCGCTTCTCGATATGCCGCAGCACAATGGGCATGACGAACACGGCGGCTATGACCAGACCCAATATGCCCGATAAGGGCAGAAGAATGGCCACCGCCAGCAGCGGCACCAGATAAAGCTTTAAGGAAAACAGGCCGACCGCCAGCATCCACTGGTCGATGCTGTTCAGTATCTGCCAGTCGAGCGCCTGGGTCTCGAGCCATCCGGTGAGAGGGTCCCAGAAAAACCAGAGCAATATAATGGCGCCGAGCAAGGCAATGAAAAACGGCAGCAGCAGCGCCAAGAGCATCTTGGGATGAAGCTGGGACACTAAAGCGCGTTTAAACGCCAGGCCCACGGCGGCCAAGCCATTGGCCTGTCCGGGGCCCATGACAACGTCGTAATTAGCCATGCGCATGTACAAGTTGGGACATGCGGCTATCATAAACAAACCACGCTTGATTTGTCTTTATGACCACCTTCGATCCTCAACACAATATGGCCGCCCTGGCAGAGCGCCTGCGCGACCACGACGGCCTGGTTGTGGCTTGCCTATGTGCCGCATGGTGCGATACCTGCACCCAGTACCGGCCTCCGTTTCAAGAGCTGGCCGAACGGTGGCCGCAACATCTTTTTGTATGGATCGACATCGAAGAAAACCCCGAATTTCTGGGCGATGAAGATGTCGAGAACTTTCCGACCCTGCTAATTCAGTCATCGGAGTCCACTTTATTCTTCGGGCCTATGCTGCCCTATATCGGCCATCTGGAAAAGCTGCTGGGCCATGTACACGGATTAGCCCCTCTCGCCCCAGGCGAGGGCCCGCCTTTGCTGCGCCAGGTAGCGCAGGCGTAGCCAGCTATATATTAGACAGACTCAGTACTTTAGTGGCCGCCGAGCAATACGCCCACCGACCGCTTGCTGGACGAGGACGACGGCTGTTTAGGCGTGGAGCTGTCGGCGCGCGTCGGAGTGCTCGAGGGCACGTAAGGCTTGTAGAACAATTCGTCCTCGGGCTTGCGAGGCGTACTGCTCGTGTAGCTGCGGCTACGATCTCCCTGGCGCGATGGACGCGGCCGGGCCGGCAAGGTGAGCTGGCCCCGAGGGATCTTGACCTTGATCAGCTTCTCGATATCTTGCAGCAGACGCTCTTCCTCGGGAGAGTAAAACGCGATGGCTTCTCCCTTGGCGCCTGCACGACCTGTACGGCCTATCCGATGCACGTAGTCTTCGGCGTTATAGGGCAAATCGTAGTTGATGACGCAAGGCACGCCCGCCACATCCAGTCCGCGGGCGGCCACGTCGGTCGCCACCAGAACCTCAAGCTCGCCGGCCTTGAACGCGTCCAAGGCCTTCATTCGGTCGAGTTGACTCTTGTCGCCGTGAATGGACTCGGCCTTGACTCCGTCGCGTTCCAACTGCCTGGCCAAACGGCTGGTACCGATTTTTGTATTGGAAAACACAATAACCTGGTTAAAGCCGCGCGACTTGACCAGATGCACCACCGCTGCCCGCTTATCTTCGCCGGAAAGCGGATAGGCAATTTGAGTCACCGTATCGGCGGTCGCGTTGCGCTGCGAGACTTCAAGCTCGACGGGATCCTTCAGATGGGTGCGCGCCAGCTTGCGGATTTCATTGCTGAATGTGGCCGAAAAAAGCAGCGTCTGGCGCGAGGCAGGAAGTAGTCGGACAATGCGGTCCAGGTCGGGCAAAAAGCCCATATCCAGCATGCGATCGGCTTCGTCCAACACCAGAATATCGACCTGCCCCAGGTTGACATTTTTCTGCTCTACGTGATCGAGCAGCCGCCCGGGCGTGGCAATGAGCACTTCGCAGCCGCGACGCAAGGCGTCGCGCTGAGGGCCGATGTCTACGCCGCCATATACCACCGCTGCACGTAAGGGAATGGACTGGCTGTACTGCGCCACGTTGTCGTACACCTGGACCGCCAGCTCGCGGGTTGGCGTAAGAATCAGCGCCCGCACAGGATGACGCGCCGGCGATGCGCTGGTGTTGGCGTAACGCATAAGCCGATGCAAGATGGGCAGCGTGAACGCGGCCGTCTTGCCTGTACCCGTCTGCGCGGCCCCCATGACATCTCGCCCGTCCATGACAACGGGCATGGCTTTAGCCTGGATGGGTGTCGGAGTGGTGTATCCGGTGGCGGCAACGGCTTGCAATATGCCAGGGTGCAAACCGAAGTCAGAGAAAGTGGGGGTGGAAGTATCGGGTTGTGTAGATTCAGTCATCGAAAGTTGGTTATGCCGTGCGAAGAAAAGCCCCTCCCGGCCTTGATTACCTTACTATTTTACCTTGCGGCTCTCCTGAGAACCATGCCGCAGCCCGAATGCATCTTGACAAGTGTCGCTTAATATCCACGAAATCGCCGCCAGGCCGGCTGTAGAGCGCGCCGCGGATGAGGGCGGCGCTGCCGTCCAGCTCGGTTACGTCATCCACTTCTTCAGTGCTTGACTTTCTGCGCCGAGCCCAAGCGGTCAAGTAAATGCACACCACGCTGTGCTGTACACAGATCATTCCACAGCAAAAGACTCGCCCCTGCCCAGCGGGGCGGCTTTGCAGCGCCCGCTTGCTACAATGTTCGCTTCTTTTTCGGGAGAAACGAATGTCGATGTCCGACCGCGACGGGTTTATCTGGTATGACGGTGCAATGGTGCCATGGCGCGAAGCAAACACTCATGTCCTGACTCATTCACTGCATTACGGACTAGCCGTTTTTGAAGGCCTGCGCGCCTACAACTCGGAGATCGGCACAGCCATATTCCGGCTTGAAGAACACACGAATCGCCTGTTCAATTCGGCCCATATTTACCAAATGCCCATCCCCTACGATCGGGAAACCATTATGCAGGCCCATCGCGATGTCGTGCGCCAGAATCAGCTCGAGTCCTGCTACATCCGTCCCCTGGTTTTCTATGGCTCCGAGAAAATGGGGGTCTCACCAAAAGGCGCGAAAGTCCATGTTGCGATTGCGGCATGGTCCTGGGGCGCCTACCTGGGAGAAGAAGCGCTCGCACAAGGCATACGGGTGAAGATCTCGTCGTATGCTCGCCAGCACGTGAACGTCACCATGCCCAGGGCGAAGGTGGCGAGCACCTACGCGAACTCCATATTGGCCAATACCGAAGCTATTGAGCACGGTTACGATGAAGCCATATTGCTGGATACCGAGGGGTTCGTGGCCGAGGGTTCGGGGGAGAACATCTTTATCGTGAAAAACGGAGTGCTCATAGAGCCGGAAATCGCCTCTGCGCTCACGGGCATTACGCGTTCGTCCATACACGCCCTGGCAGCCGATCTGGGCATCGAGATTCAAACTCGCCGCATCACACGCGACGACCTTTATATCGCCGATGAAGCCTTTTTCACTGGCACCGCGGCTGAAGTCACCCCTATCCGCGAAATCGATCGCCGAACCATTGGCTCCGCCAAGCGCGGACCCATCACCCACATGCTGCAACAGGCGTTCTTCGATGTGGTGCACGGCCGCAACCCCAAATATCATCACTGGTTAGCCAAAGTATAAAAACGGCGCGACCCCACCGTCTTATTCAGGAAACACCATGAGCGTCGAGAACGTTTCTGATCCGCATGACACACCCATAGTCGTTGAGGAAGACGACCTGCCGGTTTATTGCCCTGGCCCCAAGGCCCCTTTATGGTCGATGCATCCCCGGATTTACCTGCCCATCGAGCAATCGGGGCGGATTTCCTGTCCCTACTGCAGCGCCACCTACGAGCTCAAGGGAGCCGCAAAAGAAGGATCGTGACAGCCCAGTTCGACTCTTCCGCTTGCCCCTCGCCTTTCTGGTTGCCTAACGGCCACCTGCAGACCATACATGGCGCCCTGGCGGCTCGGCATCATCGCATCGGCTTCATACGCGAGCGGGTCGATACCCCAGATACCGACTTTATCGACTTTGACTGGGCAGGACCCGGCCTCTTCTCGGACAAAGCGGCAGATAACACCTTTGCCACGCCCGATCCGCGTCTGGCGCCCACTGCGGCCCGTCGCTGGATGACCTCGCAAGATTGGGAGCAGGCCCCCATGACGCCAGATGTCTCGGCACTTATTGTCTTTCACGGGCTGGAAGGCAGCAGCAAGAGTCATTATGCGCAAGCCATCGCCCAGTATTTTCGGGCACGCGGCTGGGTAGTGGTTATCGCGCACTTTCGAAGTTGCTCTGGTTTCCTCAACAGGATGGCCCGCGCCTATTATTCGGGCGACAGCGAAGACATCCAGTTCATGTTCAACACAGTAAGGCAACGACTACCCCGGGCCCGTTGGCACGCCGTGGGAGTCTCCATGGGTGGAAACATGCTGCTGAAGTATTTGGGCGAAACACCACAAGCACAAGACTGGCTATACGCGGCGGCGGCGGTTTCCAGCCCGATGGACCTGGTGGCTTGCGGCAACCGCTTATCCGATTCCTTCCTGGGTCGCCATGTGTATGGCCGTTACTTTTTGAAGACCATGCGGCACAAGCTGCAAGCGAAGGCGCGGCGATTTCCCGGCACTATTGATTTACTGCGCTTGGGCCAAGTCAGGACAATACGCGATTTCGACGATCTGTATACGGCGCCAATGCATGGCTATCGCAATGCCTTGGATTATTGGAGCCGCGCCTCAAGTAAACCCGTGCTGAAGCAAATTACCGTACCCACCCTGGTGCTTAATGCACGCAATGACCCATTCGTTCCCGCTGCGTCCTTGCCCAGTCCCGACGAATGTTCCTCGACGGTGCTGCTGCATCAGCCCGCCGAAGGAGGCCATATGGGATTCGTCTGTGGCGGTTTCCCGGGGCATCTGAATTGGCTGCCCGCGCGTCTGGGCCGGTACTTCGAGACCCTTCAATAGTTGGGCCGGACGGCTCTCTCGCGAGATACGACCGCATCACGGGACGCGGCCGCCGGCAAACGCTTCAAAGTACCAAATGGGATTCCGTCTGACGACTCGGGCTTATGCCGCTTGCGTCCGTTGCAAGTCGCTGAAACGCCTACTGCTTGAACTGCTCGAGCAATCGTCGATCAGATTCGACCTTTTCTTTGAGCGCCCGTATTTGTACATCGAGCTGAGACTGTACATAGAAGTCTTTAGATAGACCTCGAGCTTGTTGCAGCTGATCGACCGCGGCTCGCACGGCTCCGGTTTTTTCGTAGTAGGTCGCCATGGCACGCCGCGCTTCGACCTGCTGACCAAGGCGCTCGTGACCTTGGGCTTTCAACTGATAAAAACGGGGCTCCTCGGGCCATTGGCGCACACGCTCGTTGAGAAAAGACAAGGCCTCGTCATGCCGACCTGACTCTTGCAATGCAATGACCACCGACAACGCTGCCGCTTGATTGCCCGGCCAGCGCTGGTGCGCCTTTTGGGCGATTTCCACTGCCTGGCTGCCCTGCCCTTGCTGCAACGCTAACTGGCTGGCCAAGGCCGCAATCTGCGGCGTGTAAGCCCCGCCCTGTTGCGCCCGCTGCAGGGCCACGGCGGCCTCACTATAGTTTTTGCGTAACCAAGCCGAATAGGCCAGTCCATACCAAGCCGCCGCTGCCCGTACCCCTTGCGACTGCTCGGCCTCTCGTCGGAGCGATGCCTGAGCACTTTGCTGGGCAGCAGAATCGCGCGCGGCCTGTATCACGCGCAGTTTGGCACGCACAAACCAGAACGCGTCACTGTCCGGCTGCGGTCGCACAGCGGTTTCACGAATACGGTTCTGAATATCGGACATGCGCTGAATGGACAACGGGTGGGTGCTGGCGTATGCGCCGCCTCCCATCCCTTCATTTAGGCGCGAGGCGTTCATCAGCTGATTGAACATTTCTGCCATTCCGCTGGGGTCAAACCCACTCCGGCGCAGCATTTCCAGACCGACGCGATCGGCCTCTTGCTCAGCTTGGCGAGAAAAACCGAGCTGGCGATCGACGGCGGCCGCCTGGCCGAACGCCGCGACGCCCATGGCCAGATCGCCGCTTCCTGCCAGAGCAGCCAAAAGCGCGGCCGCGACGGACGCCATCATCATATGGCTGGTCTGGGACTGTTGAGTCATGCCCCGCGCCACATGCCGTTGCGTCACATGGCCGATTTCATGCGCCACCACAGAGGCGAGTTGTGACTCGTTCTGTGCAGCGGTGACCAACCCGCTATGTATCCCTATATAGCCGCCCGGCAAAGCGAAAGCATTTATTTGCGGATCGCGTATGGCAAACACAGTGATGGTTTGTGTTCCGTGGGGTGATGAAGCGGCCAGTTTCCTACCAAGCTCGGTAAGGTACTGGTTCACATCTGGATCGTCGATATAGGTGGGGTCGCGACGGCCCTGTTCCATGATGGCGTCGCCGAGCGTTCGCTCGAGCTGTGGAGACAGCTCTGCCGAGGCGACAGGACCCATGCTGGGTATTCCCATGGGTTGGGCCATGGCGAGCCCGGTCGCCAGAGTAAGGGCAGCCGCCAGTACGCCCGCCTTTGACTGGCCCATACGACCGCACCCTGAACGAGGACGGCTCTCGTGTGACATGCTAGGTTCCCAAGGCAGGGTTGGCCCGGGCCGCCCGTTTGTCTCCTCGGCCGCGCAGACGGCCGCGCGCCGACAGGCGCATCAAGGTACCCAAGGCAAAGAGCAGGCCAAACACTTCGACAAAGCCGGCCAATACCCACATGGTGAGCCCACCAATTGCCTGGTCGGTGACGGCAGACATGCCCGGAATTGCCCGGCCGCACAGGTCGAATACCGGATAAATGTCGTACTCACTGAACGTAATGACCGCACCCGCAATCATTTGGGGCACCATGGTAATTACAGGCGAGAGAATACGCGCGCCGGGCGACATCACAGCTGGCGGGCTGGGGCGACGATCGAGAATGAGGTTCCAGTACATGAAGCCACTGATTACCACCGACCAGTTCATGAACCGGTACAGACGCCAATCCAGCATGGAATAAAACTGAATGGACGGAATCAGCCACACCAACACCAGGAAAACGAACAGGAATGGCACCCAGATCTTGTTGGTGAAGAACCACTTCACGCCTCGGCCCGGCAGGGTGTCGAAAAACTCCCTTAACCATACCCGCATGCGCAACGGCAATGCCGCTCGCATTACCTGGCCCGGGTATGCCCCCATGATAAGCAGGGGCCCCAGATGATGAAGGACCAGATGCTGGAGGCGATGCGCAAAAAATAGCCGTTCGGCATAGTAGTCGACCCGGGTGTGCAGCATCAGGTACAGCACCACAAACCCAGTCCAGAATAGAAACTGGCGCGTCGCCGACACCTTAAGGTGACGACTACCGCGCCAGAACAGAACTGCGCCTAGGGCAAATGCAAGCAGCAGGGCTGGAGAGAACTCCCAGGGAATGAGCCAGCCTAGCAAGTCCATGGATGTATCCAGTAAAGCAAAGCTCCTAGTTTAGGGCAATATGCCGATGGTCGCCCCACTGCACGCCCCGAACAGGGGGATAGGCCCGCAACTGCCGAGCCTGGTTCATAAGCACTTGCCGCATTTCGGGCGGGCAATTGACCGTGACGCAGGCCGCCGCCATTTCGGGGTCGTGGCCGTGCTCGACACGCATGCCGGCGACTTTCAGGCCCGCCGCACCGAATCCGGAGTAAATGTGCTTGCGTACATCGGCCATGTCTTTGCGAGAACACATGACCGTGAATCGGGACAACGAATTGCGCACCGGCAGGGGAGCCTGCTGTATACCTGCCCGACGCAAAAAGAGATTGAATAGCCGCATATTACCTCCCGTTTTTGAACAGCCAGCGCTGCACAAAAGCCCTGCGCGTAGCGCAGGCCGATAAAACACAAGGGGTGGGAGTTTTAAGCGGTTTAGGGCCGCTGATACTGCCACGCCTGAAGTCTGGAAAGACCAGGCGTGACCGAGCCAGGAAGCTGGGAAGTTACACGCCTGGGAAGGAAATGGTGTCGATACGCAATCGACTATTACCGTCGCCTGAGTCGGAATTCACCGCTTTCAGCCCTATAAAGTGAAGGAGCCAATATTCTAGCCTTTTCAATAGCTTGGCACAAGGTGTCGCGCAGCAGCCACGCGCCATAGTCGTTGTCGACCGGCAACGAGAAAGTGTCGCGCCGTTAATACACATAGCCGTCGAGCCATCCCATTGCTTTGTAGACGTGCATGACCGTCACGGCAATGAAAAGCACTACCACGCTGCCGCCGAACAATGTTGTGAAGATGGCGATCAGGACAGGAGCCCAGCCCGTGCGCGTGACCTGTCCCGTGCCGCGGTTATACCTTTGGTCGAACCACTCGTCACTTTTCAGGGAAAAAACCAAAGCCTCGATAAATCCGTCAGTAGCGGGAATAATCAGTAGCAAAAACGCCGGGTTGTCCCACCAGCTCGGGTACAACTGGGCCAGCACAATGAGCAGGCACGAGGCAAGCGTCACCATCCAGGCACGACGCCTGCCCAAATACCACCAATGTGCCCCGAAGACCCCGAGGACCGCGGCAAGCAACGCTACAATGACTTTGCTGCGATGCCGGCCGGCCACATGGCCGGCATTATTCGTACTCGTTTGCATCATTGGCGAACGTCACCCCTTCCATGAATGCGGTTTAACTGCGGCAGATTGTAGTAGAGCACCGGGATAGACGAATGAATCAGCCCGATTTCGACCTGGCCATTACCGGCGCCGGACCAGTGGGGAGCGCTTTGGCTTTGCTGCTTGCCAGCAACGCACCCCAGCCAGAGCGCATTGTTCTAGTGGCTCCCCCGCCCCGTGCGGCCTCGGAACCCGGCACCGACCCTCGGACTCTTGCTTTGAATCAGGGAAGCCGCAGCCTGTTGGAGCCCTTGGATGCATGGCCGGATAGTTGGGCCGACATCCTTACGGTACATGTATCACAACGAAGGCGCTTAGGTCGAACCCTCATCACTCACCAAGAGCTTGACGTGCCTCGGCTGGGCAGCGTGGTCACCTATCCAAGCATTGTGCAAACCTTGCACGAGGCATCCAGACGGGCGGGCGTTACCCTTGTGCATGGGCAAGCAGGGCCAAGTACCCCTGGGCAACCCGTCCATTTGCAGACCGATGCAGCCCCACTAAGCTGCAGCATTCTCGTCCGTTCGGACGGAGTCCGCCCTGCCGGCCTAAAGCGCAGCTATGACCAGCATGGCCTGTTAGCCGCCGTGAGGGCCAGCCGGCCAAAGCCGGGGGTGGCGTTCGAGCGCTTCACCCGAGAAGGGCCTTTGGCTCTTCTGCCGCACCCCCAAGGTCAAGATGTTTACAGTCTGGTTTGGTGTTGTCGGCCCGAGACGGCGCAATCACTTCACGCTTTGAATGGGGCTGGCTTTGCTCGCGCCCTGCACGAAGCCTTTGGCGAGCGCGTGGGCCACTTTGAGTTGGCGTCCGACCGAAAGCTCGTGCCGCTGACGCTTAGTGCCGGTCCTCAGTTGCTTGACCCCTACACCGTAGCCATCGGCAACGCAGCGCAAACCTTGCATCCGGTGGCCGGCCAAGGGCTTAATCTGGGTTTGCGCGATGCTGCTCAACTGGCCAGTGTGCTGCGGCCGTGGCTGCAGCAGCCGCGTTTAAGTCCTACCCCATTTTTGCAGGATTTTGCTGGCAGGCGTCGAATTGATCGTTGGGCGACTGGCGCGGTCACCGATTTCCTGCCTCGCGTGTTCACCACGCGCCAGGCAGCGGTCGAACACGCGGCCGGTCTGGCTCTGCTTACCCTCGATCTTTTCGCTACGCTGCGCGCTCCTTTAGCCCGGCAACTCCTGGAAGGTTTGCGCGCCTGACTGCCCATTGGTCGAGTGCGAGTTAAAATCCCTCGAATGCACATCGGCCAATGGTCCTTCCCCAACCCCGTCTTTGTCGCGCCCATGGCGGGCGTCACAGACCGCCCTTATCGCCAGCTTTGCAAAAAGTTGGGGGCCGGTCACGCTGTGTCAGAGATGGCGGCTAGTAACCCACGCTTATGGAACAGCGTGAAAACGTCCCGACGACTCGACCACGAAGGCGAGTCCCATCCCATAGCCGTGCAAATTGCCGGCGCAGACCCCGAGATGATGGCCGAGGCGGCCGTTTACAACATCGAAAAGGGCGCGGCCATCATAGATATCAATATGGGTTGCCCCGTAAAGAAGGTGTGCAATGTGGCCTCCGGCTCGGCTCTCTTACGCGACCCGGACTTGATCGCCCGAATCCTGGAAAGCGTGGTCAATGCTTGCACCCCATACAAAGTACCGGTCACTTTAAAGACACGCACCGGATGGGACGCCAAGACCCGCAATGCCCTACTCATTGCACGCCTTGCAGAACAAGCCGGCATTGCCGCTCTCACTCTTCATGGACGTACGCGCGCCGACCTCTACTCAGGCAAGGCCGAATACGACACCATTCGCCAGGTAAAGCGCGAAATCAAGATTCCGGTCATTGCCAATGGGGATATCGATAGTCCCGAGAAAGCCAGATACGTACTACAGTACACCGGTGCCGACGCCGTCATGGTCGGCCGCGCCGCTCAGGGACGCCCCTGGATATTTCGTGAGATCGCCCACTTTCTGGCCACGGGCAAGCATCTGGCGCCGCCCAGTTATGGCGAACTGCGCGAATGCTTGCTGCAACATCTGCATGACCATTACAGGTTCTATGGCGAGTACACAGGCGTCAGGTCGGCGCGCAAACATATAGGCTGGTATCTCGGCTCTATACCCGGCACACAAGCCTTGATGGCTCGCATTAACGCCACCGAAAGCACTGCCGATCAAGTGCGGGCGCTCGAGCAGTGGTTTGACAGCCATCCCTCCGACAAGCTTCTTACCCCTTCCATGCGGCCCGCGCTGGCCGCCTGATCGGGTCCCCAAATACAACAGACATGAGCAATATCAATCCACTAGAGCAATGCGTGCGCGAGACGCTGGAGCGCTATTTCGACGACTTGGGCGACTCTGAGCCGCATCACGTACTGGCGATGGTGCTCACATGCGTCGAGAAGCCCGTACTGGAAGTCGCGCTGGAAAAATCCGGCGGAAACCAGTCGCGCGCCGCCGAAATGCTTGGCATTACCCGCAGCACCCTGCGCAAAAAGCTGCAGGCACACCAAATCCAACCCTAGTCCTTGTCTTCCCTCCCATGAAAGTTCAAACAGCCCTTCTCTCGGTTTCTGACAAAACCGGTATTGTCGAATTTGCCCAGGCGCTCGCCCAACGGGGCGTACGTCTTCTTTCCACGGGAGGGACAGCAAAGCTTCTGGCACAAGCCGGGCTCCATGTGACGGAAGTCGCCGCCCATACCGGTTCACCGGAAATCCTCGACGGACGCGTCAAGACGCTGCATCCGAAAATCCACGGTGGCTTGCTGGCGCGCCGAGATAGCGACGAACACATGCAGACCCTGACCCAGCACGGCATCGACCGCATCGACCTGCTAGTGGTGAACCTGTATCCGTTCCGTGAAACCATTGCCAAGCCCGGCTGCTCTTTTGCCGATGCCGTCGAAAACATAGATATTGGAGGCCCTGCCATGCTGCGGGCCGCCGCCAAGAACCACGGCACACCCGAGGGTGGTGTGACCGTGGTTATTGACCCCAGCGATTATGGTCGCGTGCTCAGCGACATGGACAGCCCTGCCGGCCAGCCCTCGTATGGTTTGCGCTTAGAGCTGGCCGCCAAGGTTTACGCGCACACAGCGGCTTACGACGGCGCCATTGCCACCTATTTAAGCAGCCTGGCGCAATCCGAACCGGCACAACAGGAAGAGCCGGCACGTGAATCATGGCCGCGCGTCCTCAACTTGCAACTGCGCCGGCAACAAACCCTGCGTTATGGCGAAAATCCTCACCAGACTGCAGCTTTCTATCTGGATCCGGATGTCGCCCCAGGACTGCTGGGCAGCTTGCGCCAACTGCAAGGCAAAGAACTGTCCTATAACAATATCGCCGACGCCGATGCAGCGTGGGAATGTGTACGCTCCATTCCCGAGTGCGCTTGTGTCATCGTGAAGCACGCCAATCCTTGCGGGGTGGCCATGGCGGAAACGCCCGAACATGCCTACCAGCAGGCGTTCAAGACTGATCCCACTTCGGCCTTCGGCGGCATCATTGCCTTTAACCGGCCAGTGGACATTGCCACTGCGCAAACCATCACCTCACAACAGTTTGTCGAAGTCCTGCTCGCCCCGGCCTACGATCCGGAAGCACTGGAAATATTCGCCGCTAAAAAAAATGTCCGAGTGCTACAGGTTCCTGCCGGTGTCGGGCACAACGCCCTGGACGTGAAGCGCGTTGGCGGCGGCTGGCTGGTGCAAAATCCGGACGACTACCAGGTTGCCATGGACGATCTGAAGGTGGTGACCGAAAAGGCGCCGACCGCGCAACAAATGACTGACCTGCTGTTTGCCTGGAAAGTCGCCAAATACGTCAAATCCAATGCCATCGTCTTTGCTGCGGGGGGCATGACCCTGGGCGTCGGCGCCGGGCAAATGAGCCGCATCGATTCGGCGCGTATCGCCAGCATCAAGGCCGCCAATGCCGGCCTCACCCTCCAGGGATCGGCCGTGGCTTCAGACGCCTTCTTCCCGTTCCGCGACGGTCTGGATGTTGTCGCTGACGCAGGCGCCACCTGCGTGATTCAACCAGGTGGAAGTGTTCGCGATGACGAAGTCATTGCGGCAGCTAACGAACGTGGTATCGCCATGGTATTTACCGGCGCCCGCCACTTCCGTCACTGATGCGCATCCTCGGCATCGATCCCGGCCTGAGACGCACCGGATTCGGTGTGATCGATGCGTCAGGTATGACCTTGCGCTACGTGACAAGCGGGGTCATCGTGGTGCCGTCGGATCAGCCTTTGGCTCAGCGCCTCAAGGTCATATTGGACAATATCCGCGAGATTGTTCAGAGCACGTCGCCTACTGTATCAGCGCTGGAAAAGGTGTTCGTCAACACCAATCCCACCTCCACCTTGCTGCTGGGACAGGCTCGCGGCGCCGCCCTGTGCGCTTTGGCGGACCACGAGCTCATGGTGCACGAATACACGGCCCTGCAGATCAAGAAATCAGTGGTGGGCAATGGCCACGCCGCCAAAGAACAAGTGCAAGCCATGGTGCAGCACTTACTCGCGTTAAATGGTCTGCCCGCTGCCGACTCGGCGGACGCTCTCGCTTGCGCCATTTGCCACGCTCATACCGGCCCGCTGGCCGATCGACTCGTGCAAAAAGGTGCGTTGGCCAACATGCGCGGGCTGCGCATCAGAGGCGGCCGCCTGGTCGGATAATCGGGAAACACCATGATAGGAAGAATCACCGGCACAATTTTGGAAAAATTGCCGCCCACGGTCTGCATCGACGTGGGTGGGGTTGGTTACGAAATTGACGTGCCCATGAGTACCCTGTACGACCTGCCCGACATGGGTGCTCGCGTCACGCTTTACACCCATCTTGCCATTCGAGAAGACGCTCATGTGCTGTATGGCTTTCTGACGGCGCAAGAGCGCAGTACTTTTCGGGCTCTCATCAAGGTGACAGGCGTAGGGGCGCGAACGGCCTTGGCCGTGCTGTCCGGCATGTCGGTACAAGACCTGGCCAACGCTGTCACGCGCCAGGAAACCGGCCTGCTGACCCGCGTTCCAGGCATAGGCAAGAAGACGGCCGAACGACTCTTGCTGGAGCTAAAGGGCAAGCTGGGCGCGGATCTGCCCTCCGACCCCTCACGCCCTGCGGGAGGACGGGAAGACATACTTAATGCACTGCTTTCGCTCGGTTATTCCAGCAACGAATCCCAGAGTGCACTCAAGGCGCTGCCCGAAAACGTGGAAGTGGCCGAAGGCATACGGCTGGCTTTAAAGTCGCTATCGCGCGCGTAGTCTGGTAGCAGCCCGCGCCAAAGAGGCGGTGGTGTACGATTGTCGAAACTTCGGGTTTCACAAGCAATATGGCCATTCATTCCGATTCGCTCTCTAGCGCCCCCTCTCCTGACCGCCTCGTCGCCCCTCAAAGTGCCTCGCCCAACGAAGAGTCCATCGAGCGCGCACTGCGCCCCCGGCTGTTGCAGGACTATGTCGGACAGCCTCGTGTGCGCGAGCAGCTTGAAATCTTTATAGCGGCAGCCCGGAAGCGTCAGGAAGCCCTGGATCACGTCTTGTTGTTCGGCCCGCCCGGTCTGGGCAAAACCACACTGGCCCATATTGTGGCTCATGAGATGGGCGTACAGCTTCGCCAGACCTCTGGGCCAGTATTGGAGCGGCCGGGTGATCTGGCGGCCCTGCTCACAAATCTTGAAAAGAACGACGTTCTATTCATTGACGAGATTCACCGACTTTCACCCGTAGTAGAAGAAATCCTGTACCCGGCGCTGGAAGATTTTCAGATCGATATTCTTATTGGCGAGGGACCCGCCGCCCGCAGCGTAAAGATAGACCTGCAACCGTTTACGCTGGTCGGTGCAACGACGCGCGCCGGCATGCTGACCAACCCGCTGCGAGACCGATTTGGCATCGTATCGCGCCTCGAGTTCTACAGCCCGGAAGACCTTACCCGTATCGTCGCACGCAGCGCCAGCCTGCTGAATGTCCAAATCAGTCCCGACGGCGCCGCTGAAATCGCTCGGCGAGCTCGCGGCACTCCTCGCATTGCAAACCGGCTCCTGCGGCGGGTGCGCGACTACGCGGAAGTGAAATCGGACGGCAATATTGACCAGACGGTGGCCTCTTCGGCGCTATCCATGCTGGAAGTCGACCCTCAGGGCCTGGATCTCATGGACCGCAAGTTACTGGACGCCATAGTGCACAAATTTGACGGCGGCCCCGTGGGCGTAGATAGCTTGGCCGCCGCAATTGGCGAAGAGCGCGATACCATCGAGGACGTCATCGAGCCCTACCTCATACAGCACGGATTTTTACAGCGCACTCCGCGGGGCCGCATGGCGACTCAAACCACCTGGCGGCATCTGGGATTGTCTGCACCTCGTGCGGCGGGCTCCGGAGACTTGTTCGAGTCGTAACACCTGGTGCCCAAGGGTTGGCCTTTATTGACAACATGCACTTGCTGATCTACGGTAGCCCACACTCTGGCATCCTTTCTGCAGGCGACCCATGCCGACGATTTCCATGTCGACCGAGATCCTTCCGCAGGCGGATTCGCGGGAGTCTTGGCGAGAAGCCATCTGCAAAGTAATCCATCAGGTGCAAGTCAGGAACCTTGCACCAGAAAACTTTGCCGCTCGAATCTCAGGCCGGGGCTATGGCGCCATCAGTTGTGCGGCCTTCTGGAGTAAATCGCACCAGGTCTACTCTAAGGGTGAGCGCTACAGCGACACGGGCTCTGCTGGTTATTTGCTTAGCTGGCAGCTGGAAGGCGCCACTCATATCGAACAAGAAAAAACCAGCATGCTGGTCCATCCGGGCAGCCTTGCCATTGTGGACGCTCGCCGCCCCATGTCGATTACCTTTCCCAAGGATGTGCGGCGGGTCGTAGCAAAATTACCGGCGGCCGCACTAGAGCAGCGGCTGCCGAGGTTGCGGCACGCCCATTCGTTAAGCCTGACGCCGCCGCCCAATATGGGTCAGATATTGCTGGCCTACCTCAGGGAACTGGCCGAAGGAGGGCTTACATTAAGCAGTTCGGACGCCGCCCTATTGGCAGACAATATTTCTAATGTGCTGCAGGTCATATTGGGCGGTACAGGCCTGGGCGCTCTTGACTCTCATCAACTTCGCCAACGGTCCATTTTGCAGTACTTGAAACAGCACGCCTGTGATGGCGATCTAAGTCTGGACAAGGTGGCCTCGCATTTCAACGTGTCACGAAGGCTGCTACAACAAACGCTGCAAGACATGGATACCAGCTTCACGCAAGTGGTGGCCACCGAGCGAATGTCTCGTGCAGCTGAGCTACTAAGCCAAAGCTCCGAACCCATCTCTCAGGTGGCTTACCGCTGCGGATTCAATGACGTTTCGCATTTCAACCATCTTTTCAAGCGAGCTCACGGTTTCAGCCCCTCGGCTTACCGTCGCAAACACGGTGGCGCGCCCAACCTTCTCTCGGCCTCATAAATACCGGCCTTCATTGCACGTCCAGCCCCCGCATGTTCGCGGACCTCGGGGAGCTGACGGCGTTAGCCTGGCCAGCCAAGACGCGCCGCGGCTAAGGCGCGCTGCCGAGGAAGACTCGCCCCCAATGTAACGAGCCATCCCGCCTACTGGTGCTCCTTCAAGCGGTCTGCCCAACGGGCGCAGCCTCGGCTGCTGCAGTCTGCTGGGGGCTGTAAATCCCGTACTTACCCTGGGCAATGACACCGTTAGGGTCCAGAGCCTGCTTGATGTCGCTCAAAGCCCTTTGCAGAGAAGGCATCATCATCTGCATGTGCAGCTCGCGGTAGTCAGTAGGTGCGCGGCCCACCCCGACTCCTCGACGGGCAAACTCATCAGCCAGTTCGCGGTAGCAGGCATCGGCTCGTGCATTCTCGTCTGCGTCATCTTTGTTCCATACCATCACGTGCAGGCCGCGCGCGAATCGTGCCGATGCCACGTGCATAATGATGTAGTCCATGCCGTGCTTAGCGTAGATTTCCCTACCCAAACGGTCGAGCTCAAGAGCCTGACTACCCACCATGGGCGTTCCTGGCAAGAACCAAGAATTACCGCTGCCAGGCCTCCATTGCAGCATGCCGAGTTCATCGGCACTGGGGCGGCCGTTCATGGCATTGATCGCTATATTAAGTGCGGGGATTTGCAGCGCTTCTTCGTGGCTGACATAGCGCGCCTTGCCACTTCGCTCAAAGTGAGCGCGAACTCGCTGGATTTGTGGCTCCATGGCCGCGTCAGAGGCACCGTAGAACATCCCGGATACCTGCCATGCGCCAAGTCCATGCTTCTTTTGCAAGGCGCGTCGCCCTTCGGCGGAGAATGCCTCTTTACTGCCTTCCAAGTATTCCCAGTTCTGGTCTTCCGGCGCCAGCGCGTACAGATCGTTCGAGATGCGAAACAAGCTGGGTACGAAGTTCGAAAGCTTCAGGGGGCGACAAAGATCGATGATCTCGGCGATATCGTCGTCTTCAGGGAAGATGAAATGAAAGGACCTGGCTGCAGGTGGGCGTGGCATTAGCCAGATGGCCGCCCGCGTGACAATGCCAAAATTCGATTGGGCAAAAAGGCCGTCCAGGGCAGGACCATACGAATACTTTGACACATGCCAATTGACCAGGTTGTCGGTGTCGAGGCTGCCGTCCCCGGTGCGAATGATCTCGCCATTTCCCAGGACGACCTCCATGCCGCAAAGCATGCCGAAATGATCAAAGTAAGGACCGTAGCCCGCACCGCGGTCCATCGCGTTGCCCAAGATGCCGCCATGAGGAGGCCCAGAAGTAGCGGACAACATCAACTTATCGCCACGCGCCACCAGTTCGTCGTGCAGCATCTGAAAACTGACACCGGGCTCTATTTCGGCGTAGCAAGTCTCTTCGTTTACCTCGAGGATACGGTTCATACGATATCCGAGGTCGACCACCACCTGTCCTTCTTGGACTGGCGCCCGAGACCCCAGCCCGATATTGTTGCCCGTACTGATGGGATACAGCTGAACGCGATGTTGATTCGCTGCTTTGACGATGGCCTGAACATCACGGGTCGACTCGGGAAACAGAACCGCGGCCGGCGGTCGCTGCTTTGCCGGTAGAGTATGTTCGCCATAACGCTGTATGGTTTCCGGTCTGACGTCCACCCACTCAGCTCCAATGGCTTGGGCCACAGTGTCGAGAAACGATTCAAGATTTCCACTCATTTGTCTTCCTCCTAGATTAACAACTCACCAGACTCCCAAATCGCCTTCATCCGGGCGATCAGGCGCCTTATGAATATGAATTGGCGCGACGACTTCGCTCGCGTCTGTCGATGCTTTCGGCTCATCGGGCGGAGCCTCCAGATGCACGCCTTGCAGGGCCAGAGGCACCGGCCCACCATATGCCCAGTCCAGCAGCTCCACCGTGTGGACAATGGGCGCACTGGTATAGAGCCTGATCTGAGTAATGCAACCGATATTGCCCGCGGCGACGATTTGCGGTTGCACCCGTTCTATGTTTTCGGCCTTGCGCTTGCCAAGTTGACGAGCCAGCTCGGGCTGCAGCATGTTGTAAGTGCCGGCCGATCCGCAGCAGAAGTGTTGCTCGCCGATGTCGACGACTTGAAATCCCGCCGCGCGAAGCAATGCACGCGGCTGCCGCGTTATCTTCTGTGCATTGCGAAGGGAGCACGCGTCGTGATAGGCGACTCTATAACCTGGCACGGCAGAAGTCTCGTTAATGGACAACTGCTCAAGCCACTCGGAGACATCAAGAGCGAGATTGGCTATTTTTCGCGCCGGCTCTGCCAGTTCCGGATCGTCGCCGAACATATGACCATAATCCTTTACCGTGGTGCCGCAGCCCGATGCGTTGGTCAAGATGGCATCTAATCCCTGCCCTTCGATCTCGGCCATCCAGCTGTTGATGTTTGCTGCAGCAAACTGTTTTGCCGCTTCCTGTTTACCCATATGCAGGTTCAAGGAGCCGCAACATCCGGCACTCTTGGGCGTCACCACTTCACAGCCGAAGCGCGTCAGCAGACGGATCGTGGCATCGTTAATGTTGGGAGAGAGGACGGGCTGGACACAGCCGGCTAACAGGGCGACTCGCCACCGCTTCTCACCGAGTGCCGGAAATACATGAGTAGATTGCATCCCTCCTTCACTGGATGCGGATTCAGGCGGTATCAGGTTTGCCAGGTGCCTCAATGAGCTAGGCAACAGTTGCTCGAAGCGCGCGGCCATCCGCCCTGCGCTCAGTAACGGCTTAAAAAGACGCGGCCGAGGCAGGACATACCCCAGGGCGCCACGCAATGCACGATCGGCCCACGGCCGCTTATAGTTGTCCTCTATGTAGGCGCGCCCTATATCGACCAGGTGCATGTAATCCACCTTGACTGCACAGGTGGTCATGCAAGACATGCACGACAGACACCGGTCAATATGCTCCACGGTCTTGCGAGAGGGGCTTCCACCCCGCTCCAGCATCTCCTTGATCAGATCGATACGGCCTCGCGGCCCATCGTTCTCATCATGCAGCAAAGTATAGGTGGGACAACCCGACGTGCAGAATCCAAAATGCTGGCAAGTACCGAGAATCTTGTCTGCCTCAGCAATTTCGGGCCGAGATAGTTGAAGTTCGGTGAAACTGGTTTTCATCGTGAAGACGCCGTTAGATAACTACGCCTTCATCTTCAACCAGTGCATTAAAAAGGTCTTGGGGATTGATGCAAATCTATTGGGCGTTTGCGCACACTAATTACGTACGCAGCGCAAAAGTTCTTCACCGTAAGCTTCGCGCTTGCGCACACCGACCCCACTGATTTGAGCAAGGTCTTCCAGGGACTGAGGGCAGGCCAGCGCAATCTCGCGCAGCGTGGCGTCGTGAAAAATGACATATGCGGGCACACCGTGACTGCGAGCCACCTCCGCTCGCCAGGCACGCAATGCTTCGAATCGAGCACGCGCCTCTTCGGGCAAAGACTCGAGTTCGGGTTTGCGGCGGGCGCCCGTGCTGCGGCTGCCCCGCGACTTTTTTTCTGGCTCTCGTCGCAGCATCAAGGTCGTTTCACCTTTCAGGACGGCGCGACTGCCCTCGGTGAGAGCCAACGTGCCATAGCCTTCGGTATCGACGCATAACAGGCCCTGCGCCAGCAGTTGGCGCAGGACGCCACGCCAGGCTTGTTCAGATAGGTCAGCGCCGACTCCAAAAACGGAAAGGTTCTCGTGACCGTGCTGCTGGACGCGCTCGGTGAGTTTTCCGCGCAGAATATCGATAAGATGACCAGCGCCAAAACGCTGACCCCGTTCACGCCATAGCCGATAGACAGCCGAAAGTATTTTCTGGGCCGCTACCGTGCCGTCCCAGGCTTCGGGCGGCTCTAGACAGGTGTCGCAGTTGCCGCAGGGGCCGATCTGTTGATCAAAATAGGCCAGCAAGCGTTGGCGCCGGCAATTAACCGTCTCACACAGGCCAAGCATTGCGTCAAGGTGCCCCTGCAGTCGGCGCTTGAACAGGTCTTCGCCGGGGGACTCGTCTATCATCCGCCGTTGTTGCACCACATCTTGCAAGCCATACGCCAGCCAGGCGTCCGCAGGCAAGCCGTCGCGTCCCGCGCGTCCCGTTTCCTGGTAATACCCTTCGACCGACTTGGGCAAGTCGATATGGGCGACAAATCGCACGTCGGGCTTGTCGATGCCCATGCCGAACGCTATGGTTGCCACCATGACCAAGCCGTCTTCGCGCAGGAAGCGGGCTTGGTTTTCTGACCGCACGGCGGCGCTAAGCCCGGCATGATAAGGCAGCGCAGGAATGCCGTGGTTGCATAAAAAGTCGGCCGTCTCTTCGACTCGCGCGCGGGACAAGCAATAAACGATTCCGCATTCTCCTGCGTGCTCGTCCTCGATGAATCGCAGCAACTGGCGTCGCACCTCATTTTTTTCGACGATGCGATAGCGGATATTGGGCCGATCGAAGCTGGACACAAACTCGCGTGCGTCGGTAAGGGCCAGACGCTGCACGATTTCGTGCCGGGTTGCCGTAGTAGCCGTGGCCGTCAGAGCGATGCGGGGCACTGCCGGCCAGCGCTCGGACAGCATCGAGAGCTGCAAGTATTCGGGCCGGAAATCATGTCCCCATTGCGATACGCAATGCGCCTCGTCAATAGCAAACAAGCCCACCTTGCCCCTCGACAATAAGTCGAGGCACCGGTCTGTCAGCAGGCGTTCGGGGGCAACGTAGAGGAGATCGAGCTCTCCGGCCAAGAACGCACGCTCAACCTCGCGAGCAGTCTGCCAATCTTGGCTGGAATTAAGATATGCCGCTCGCACACCGAGTTCGAGAAGCGCGTCCACCTGGTCTTGCATCAGCGCAATCAACGGTGAAACGACGACTCCGGTGCCTTCGCGCATGAGGGCGGGAATTTGGTAGCAAAGCGACTTGCCGCCTCCCGTTGGCATGAGCACGAGGGCGTCGCCCCCTTCGGCCACGTGTTCGATGATGGCCTGCTGCTGACCCCGGAAAGAGTCATAGCCAAAAATTTGCTGGAGTAAGCCGAGCGAGTCGGTGGCGGAAGATAGCATGGGGCAAGACAAGTGCTGATCGGCTTGAAGGCCGAGCGGAATTGAGCACCGATTGTAGCCCGTGGAACTTACAGCGCCCCTTCCCTGTGACAATGCTGGCCTCGTGGGCCGCCCCTGCCTCCGCAACCTTTATTGTTGCGTACGCAGCTAAGCGGGCGGATGGGTAGTGAGGGTGAATTGCATGCGAACAAACCGTGGCAGCCCCCGAGCCTGCCTCAAGGAAGGGGCACAGAGAACTGCACTCCTACTCCGTAATCGCCCGACACCCGGTCGTGGTCGGCGTTGAGCGAGACCCTAAGATTTGGGCTATACCAGAACTGCTGACTGAAGCCGAACTGCTGTTTCAATGGACCCGTAGCAGAGCCCACCCGCTCGTAGGAGCCGACAAGGTCTCCCCAGCTTCCCAAAGGCACAACGGCCTGCCAGCGACTGCTGCGCTGGAATGGGGCAGAGCCAAAATCGGCATAGTTGCTTAAGTCCGAAAACCCCTCCGAGCGCTGCTCGCCCAACCAGGACAGCTCCAGACTGTCGAGCAAACTCACGTCGTATCCCACTCGATAACGCCAGCCATCGTGAAGGTCGCGGGTGGCCTTGGCCAACCCCAAACGCCACGCTCCCCAGTTTGGCGTCGTGTATTGAACACCCATACCGGCTGCAACCATGCTGGGCGCCCACTGCCCTTCGGACTCGAGAGTAAGTTCGGGAGTCAGGCCATATCGCACAACAATGTCGCCTGCGCCGGAGCCATAAACCAGATCGCCTTGTGTGATCCCGCTGGTGCTGTGGTCCAGTGCGCCCACCATGACACCATATTGCCACTGGTCTTCCGGCACCACCCCGTCCGTTAAACCTTGGGAGACGGCGATTCCGCCCAATCGGACTGAGCTGCCCCAAACCGGCGCCTTCGACGAATAATTTCCCAGGGTCAACTCCAACTGGTCGTCCCGTGAGTATCGCCAGTTTTCTGCGCCGAGCTCCCATGCGTCGTGCCCCGTTATCGTTGACACCGACAAGGGAGCGCGGTACCCCCGGGCTCCCCGAAGGCCAGGCCCATGCAAGCGCTTGGTCGGAAGTCGCCTTCGGTATGACCAGTCGAATTGGGGCGAGAGATCCTGCTCAGACAATAAGGGGGGTGACTCCGCCTCGACGCTCGCCGTCCAATACATGTCTGGCTCAATCGCCGGTGGCAGAGGACGCGGCGGGCTCACCGCCACTTGCGGCGCGGCATATACCTGCACCGGAGAGATATCGCGTATGGTCGGTGTCCGCCTTGGTTCTTCTGGAAAAGACGCCAATTCTTTAGCCGCGACCTGTGCCCCAGCAGCTACACAAACACAACTAATCAGCAAGAGGGCAAGACGGCGAAGATCCATAACACGTTTCAGCGGCCGGTTTTCCTTATTTCGATCAAAGCTTCACTGCTCGCATCCAGCGAGCATTTGATGGCGGAGTACTTTTCGAGCAAAGACGATTTATATACGACCCCCAACAGCTTGGGATGTTCCTCATCGCTTACAACAGGGATGCGTTCGCCTCGGAATTGCACAAAATAAGCTTGTGCGTCGTCCAAACTGAGGTCCGGATGTAGCGGCTCGACAAAGTCCCGACGCGCAATATCGCCTGCGACACGTTCCTGCAGCTCGCTTTGAGCAAGCAACATGCTGGTGAGATCCTGTTGGGCAATCTGACCGAGGTAGACCCCGTCGTCATCCACCACATAAAGATATCGAACCGGAAACTCCACGAACAGCTGTAGCGCATCTTTGACCGGCGTGTGGGCATTCACAACCGTTTCGGCCGGCCGGATAAGATCGGCCACCCGCAAATGACGTAATCCCTGGCGGGTGGCCAAGTCGCGTTCCCGAGCCAGAGTGACGTCGTACATGGCGATCTCGGCGATAGCCCTGGCCACAAAATATGCTACGACGCAGGCCATCATCAACGGCGCCACCACCTGATAACTGTGGGTCATTTCGAAGATCATCAGCAAGGCCATCAGCGGAGCCCCTGTGGCGGCGCTAAGAAACGCCCCCATTCCGACCAGCGTAAATAGGTAGGGAGAGACCGCCAATCCGGGCCACAACCAGAGCGTGAGTTGGCCAAACAAAGAGCCAAAGGCAGCGCCCACCACCAACGTTGGCGTGAATACACCCCCTACTGCCCCGGAACCAACAGTGAGTGTTGTGGCCATAACCTTTCCGGCCAGAATTAGCGCGACAGCCTGCCAAGCCCAGTTCTCGTGCAATAAGGACGAAACAATACTGAAACCATTGCCCGCCACCTCGGGGGAGACCAGCAGCATGGCTCCCAATAGTAGACCGCCCAAAGCCAACCTTGGCGGGAGCGACAATCCGGTACGAGCAAAAGCGGCGCGACCAATATTCAGTACTCGCAAAAACTGGGGAGCAGCAATGCCGGCCGCCACACCGAGCAGCAGCAGCGGCGCCATGCCCGCCACCGAGGCAGCCGGCAGATCGGGTAGTGCATAAATTACGTGGTAATCGCCCAAGGCGCGTAAGGTCAGATGAGCGGAGGCCGCGGCAATAAGCAAAGGACCGACGCTCTGTATGGCCATGGTGCCCAAGACGATTTCCGCAACAAACAGCGCCCCCGCAATGGGCGCACCATACGCGGAGGCCACGCCGCCCGCTGCGCCACACGCCACGAGCAGCCGCAGGCGAGCTGGGGTGAAGAAGGCGAAACTCGCCAGAACGGAGGCCGATAACGCTCCGAGATGAACCATCGCCCCTTCTCGCCCGATGGAGCCTCCCGAGGCGACGCTGAAGAGCGAGGATAAGGATCGCAGCAGACCTTGTTTGACGGACAGTCTGCCGTCTCCGATGGCCACCGCCTCCATATAGTCCGAGGCGTTTCCGGACGGACTTTTCCCCGCCCACCATAGAAGAAGTCCGGCAATGAGTCCCCCCACCATGGGCACCAGCAAACGCCCATACCAAGGTAGGCTGCGCATGGTTTCCACGATAGAGCCGCTACGTCCCGAAAACGCCGATTGCAGCAGATATATACCCTGGTGAAACAGCAAGGTGGCGAACGCCGCCAGGATGCCCACCACGACAGCCCATATGAGCATGGCGGGACGATCGGACAGCCAGCGATAGTCTGCCAGCCGGCTTCGAAGGGTCGAAAAGCGGCGCGGCATCATTCGACTGCCCTCCCATGCGAGGCGATGTATTTCAATCTATTTCTTCCCCTTGCCACTGCGAGCTGTCGAAGGCACACTCTACGCCCATGGAAGCACCCTTATTGAAAATTTTGGTCGTGGATGACGACCCGGCATTACGCCAGCTCTTGGCCGATTACCTGAATCGCCATGGGTATGACACCCTGCTGGCGCCCGATGCACGCGACCTGGAGTCGCGGATCCAGCGCTATGCACCCGACCTCATTGTGCTGGATCGGATGCTTCCAGAGGGAGACGGCGCAGAAGCCTGTCGCCGTCTGCGCCAGCAAGGCGAAGATATCCCCGTTATTTTACTGACAGGCCGAGACGAGACGGTGGACCGCATCATCGGACTGGAAGCGGGGGCGGATGATTACTTGGGCAAGCCCTTCGATCCGCGAGAACTTTTGGCTCGCATCGAGGCGGTACTTCGACGCAAGAAAGGCCCCTCCGCATTCAACAAGGGCAAACCGGTACAGTTCGGACCCTTTGTCTTCGATCCGGCTACGCGAGTCCTGTCTCGCGACGACGTTCCCATTAAATTGACCGGCGGTGAAGTCAATCTCCTGGAAGCGCTGGTAGGTAATCCAGGCAAAGCACTGTCTCGTGAGCGTTTGTTGGCGCTGGCACGCGACGACGAAGATGGTGAGCGCAGCGACCGGGCCATCGACATCGCCATTTTGCGGCTGCGTCGCGCCATCGAGGACGACCCGAAACAACCACGCTGGATCCAGACTGTCTGGGGCGTGGGCTACCGCTTTTCCCCGTGATGCGATTTCGCATCCCTTTGCCCCGCTCGCTCTGGTCGCGAGTCATACTTCTGACATTGGGCACGGTGTTGTTGGCGCAGGCTGCCACCCTTGCCACAGTGTCCTACTACCGCGAGCGCTTCACCGAAACCGTCACCGTTCAAATAACGGCCACCACCATACGCACTTTACGGGCAGCTCTTGCCGAAATACCTGCCGAAGAGCGGGACGATTTTGTGCGCAGTGCCTCGCAGAACGAGTGGCACTTATGGTCGCGTCGGCTGCCCTCCAGCGCAGAATTGCAAGCCCGCCGCTCAAGCAGTCGGGCTGACGCCCCGCCTCCTCGCAATGATCTGCGGCGCGAGTTGCGCAGCTTTGTGCGGGCGCTGAACCTTACCTTGGACGACGGGACGCGGGTCGGTTTATCTCGCGGAGCGAGTCCAAGGCTGTATATCTCGCTATTGCCAGACAGTGGCCTGGACCCACGCGAAGATCGTGAATGGCTGGTGGTTCCGCTGGACAAGCTGTCTCCACCGGTTGCCACGCCCGCGATTATTGCGTGGTTGGCGGGCATGGGTGCACTTTTATTACTTGCCGGCGCGTTCTCCTGGCATATCACGCGGCCCCTGACCCGCCTGGCCCGGGCAGCCGACCAGCTTGCATCCGGGCAGCCGCAACGAGTGATCCCTTCGGGGCCGCGTGAAACGCGCATCCTGGGTGAACGATTCAACGCCATGCTGGATGCGCTTTCCGAATCGGAAGCGGTGCGTCGGACACTCCTGGCTGGGCTGCCACATGATTTAAAAGGCCCGTTATCCCGGATGTGGCTTCGGATAGAGATGATGGACTCCGACGCCGGTTTAAAGGAAGGCCTGCGTAACGACGTCCAGGATATGCAGCGCATGGTCAACCAGTTCATCGGCTTCGTCCGCGGCTCCGATCCAGCCACTTATCAATTGGCGCCACTGGACTTAGGCGTATGGCTGGAAGAGCAGGTGGCCGCATGGGAAAGCACCGGAAGCGCAGTAAGCCTGCGAACCGGCGCTCCCTCAGGAATGGTGCTGCACGCCGACCGACTCGCCCTGGCGCGCTTGCTGGACAATCTGATCACTAACGCACTCAATCACGGAGCTCCGCCCGTGAAGATCGGGCTCTATCGCGACAACGACGTAGCCGTCATTACTGTGTCTGATCAGGGCCCCGGTATCTCAGAGGACCGACGCCACGAAGCCATGCGACCATTTTCGCGCCTGGACGAAGCTCGTACACGTACCGGCTCTGTAGGACTGGGCCTGGCTTTGTGCGAGGCCATTGCTCGTGCCCATCGGGGCAGCATTGCTCTCGGTTCTGCCAGGTGCGGCGGCGGACTGGAAGTGACTGTCCGCCTGCCCCTTGCGAGCAAAGAAGTAGGCGTTCAGGCTTGATTGGGTGCGTATGGTCGAGGTTGCGGCGGACGAGTGGGACCCAGCATGCTCCAATACACCCATAAATTGAAAATAAAGGCCACGGGTAGCGCCACAATTGCGCCGGCCAGAATCAATCGCATGGAGTCCACCGAAGCGGCCGCATCCCATATCGTGATGTTGTCCAGCACCAGGTAGGGAAAAAAGCTGTAGGCGATCCCGGCCAGTATCAATACAAATACCAGCCAGGTCATCAAGAATGGCAAGGCGGTAGTGCGCAAACTGGCATTGACCATGCGCCTTAGGGTTATCTCTATGCTCATGAAGCACACGAAGAGAACCACCCAAATTGCAGCTACTGCCCCCAGCGGCGGCCCGTCGCTCCAGCGCAAAAAAACGCCCGTATTGCTAAGTGCCAGCACTATGGAAACCGCAACGGCGCCAGCCGCCACCCACCGCACCGCTTGGCGTCCCCATACAATCGCGCGAATGCGCAGGTGGCCCGCTTCTCGCATAATGAGCCATGTTGCGCCCAATAGAGCATAAGCGGCCAGCACACATATTCCAATGAACGCGGAAAACGCAAGATTACCCATCTGCGGCCCGGAGCCGACAATAAGCTGCGCCAGCAACAAACCGTGCGCCAAAGCGGTCATGACCGAGCCAATGGCAAAGCCCCGTATCCACGGCGACTGGAACTCTACCGGGGCACGCAAACGAAGTTCGAATGAGACAAAACGGATAAACACCCCCAACGCCATCAGCGTCAACGGCAAATACAAGGGCTCCATGATGTCTCCCCAGGCTTTGGGAAAGACCGACACAAACAGCCCCAGGCCCAGAAATAGCCAATAGGCATTGGCATCGCGCCATGGGCCCAATAAAACCATCATTCGCGTTCTGGATCCGGTCGGGGCAAGAAGTAATAGACAACCCACCCCGATGTCGAAACCATCCAGAAGGGCGCCCGCCGTGATGACTGCAAAAAGCACGGCCATGAAGACCAGGGGCATCCAGAAAAGCGGGTCGTGCGCGCTGAAGCCCAGGAGATTGACAAGGGAGTCGATCATGCCCTGCCCCGCCGCCGCGCCACCGGGATGACGCCGTAGTGGCTGATGTGACGCAGCAACTGATAGAAGGCACCCACGAATATCAGGTAAACCAGCGCATGCACTAACAATCCTGCACTAAGCAGGGCCGCTGGTTGCGTGGCACTGACCTCGGCCAACGTTACCGTATTGTTCACCGCCCAGGGAGAGAGGCCCAGTAGCACGTGGCAAAGGATGGCGGCGCCCAGCACCCACCCGATGAACATGGAGGCCGACAGCAGGCGACGGCTTGTACGGCTCAGGTGAGCGGGGTCCCCGTCATGCCGCCTTAAACGCAGGTAAGAGGCGATGGCCATCAAAACCATAAATAGGCTTGCCGCCCACGCTATGCGGAACGACCAGAAGGTGGCCGACACGGGGGCGTGCATGCCTGCATAGCGATCCAACCCCAAGCTTTGGCCCTGTGTGTCCTGCCCCAGCCAAGAAGCTGCCGCTCCCGGCAGGCGGAGGGCGTATCGGGTCTCCTGACGAGCTGCGTCTGGCCAGCCCACAAGGGGAAAATCAGTCGCCGCGCCCGTTTTCCAATACCCCATGGTGGCCGCCGCCTTGGCAGGCTGGTGCTGAGCCATGTCCTGACCGTACCCCACCAAGGCAAGCGTCAGAACCAGCCCGGCACCCAAAGCCAGGTGCTGCCCGGTGCGAAACGATAGCAGTTCGCCTTCGCTCAGGGGATGACGCATGCTCTGTCTGGCGCTGACGCCCAGTAAAAGAAAAGCTGCCGTCAGCGCTGCGCCTGACCCAAGCAAAGCGGCCAACCACGGCATGGAGGGGTTGCCTGCGATGTCAGCCCAGTTCATCACGAGATATTCCCCGTTTATCAGTACCGAACCGGTGGGCGTCTGCATCCAGGATTGAAGAATGACCATGCACAGGGACGCGAGCGTCACGCCGACAGCGACCATGGCAACGACCAAGGTATGTACGCGATCAGACAGTTGACGCTGGCCGAAAAGCATGGCGCCGAGAAAGCAGGATTTGAAGATGAAGGTGGTGAGAATGGCTGCTGCAATTAAGGGCCCTGCAATGTTTCCGATGCGATCCATCAGCCCCGGCCATAGGCTGCCGATCTGGATCAATACCGGAATGCTGGCGGCGAAAGCCAGGACGGAAGCCAGCGCGAACACCCGCACCCAGAACCGATATGCCGCTATCCACCCCGGCCCCTTGGTGAAATGGGCGCCAAGCTTGAAAAACAGGAGCGTCCACGACAAACCCAACTCGATAAGCAAGAATAAGGTTAGAAATCCCAGACTGACGAGGAAATGGATTTGTGTAAGCCAGAGCGAGGCATTCGTCATAATGCGCGCTAGTTTAGAGCGTCTTGACGCATAATGGCTACACGCCGCGGAGCAAACATTTCCTAACATGGCAAAATGCCTATTTCGGCGATCTTTCGTTCACTCTATTTGTATGACCCCCCCAGCCACAACCACCCCCACGTCCAACTTCCTTCGCACCATCATTGAAAATGACCTGGCTGCTGGCCGTCACGCGGATAAACGCTGGGCCGGAAGGCCCGGCCCAGCGTCGGTCCAGAAAGACGCTCCACTCGATACGGCGCGCATTCGCACCCGCTTCCCGCCCGAACCCAATGGCTACTTGCACATTGGCCACGCGAAAAGCATCTGCATCAACTTTGGCATGGCCGGCGATTACGAAGGCGCCTGCCATCTGCGCTTCGATGACACCAACCCCGAGAAAGAAGAAGAAGAATACGTTCGGGCGATTATCGAGGCGGTGAAGTGGCTGGGGTTCGACTGGAAGTACAAGAATGAAGAGAATCTTTACTTTGCCAGCGATTACTTCGAGTACATGTACGAATTCGCTCAGTCGCTGATTCGCGCGGGTGACGCTTACGTAGACGAACAATCACCGGAAGAGATTCGGGCAACACGGGGCACCCTGACTGAAAAAGGCACGAACTCGCCCTGGCGAGATCGGCCCGCTGAAGAGTCGCTGGCACTGCTGGCCGAAATGCGTGCAGGCAAGCATCCGGACGGCAGCTTGGCCTTGCGGGCCAAAATCGATATGGGCTCGCCCAATATCAATATGCGTGATCCGGTCCTGTACCGAATTCGCCATACTGCGCACCATCGCACGGGCACAGACTGGTGCATCTATCCGATGTACACCTGGGCGCATCCGGTAGAAGACGCTTTAGAGGGCATTACGCACAGCTTTTGCACGCTCGAGTTCGAAGATCAAAGACCCTTCTACGATTGGATCCTCAATAAACTGGCCGACCAGGGCCAACTGTGCCGGCCCTTGCCGCAGCAGTATGAATTCGCCCGCTTGAACCTAAGTTATGTAGTGACAAGCAAACGCAAGCTTCTTCAGCTGGTGCAAGAAGGCCATGTCCATGGGTGGGACGATCCCCGCATGCCGACCTTGGCCGGCCTGCGTCGTCGTGGCTACACTCCGGAATCCATACGCCTTTTCTGTGAACGCCTCGGCGTGTCGAAGGCCGATTCTCGCATCGATTACAGCGTGCTCGAACAAGCCTTGCGGGACGACCTCGACCCCAAAGCCGAGCGCCGCGTCGCCGTACTCGACCCACTCAAATTGGTCATTACCAACTACCCTGAAGGACAGTCGGAAGTGTGCCAGGCGCCCCGCAATCCGCATGATCCGGATGCAGGCAAACGCGAATTTCCTTTTTCCCGCGAACTCTGGATTGAACGAGACGATTTCCGCGAAGACCCGCCCAAGAAGTACTTCCGGCTCTTCCCAGGCAATACCGTGCGGCTCAAGTACGGCTATGTTGTCAAGTGCACCGGTTGCGTCAAGGACGAACACGGTGAAGTTGTGGAGGTTCATGCCGAGTACCTGCCTGATACCAAGAGCGGCACACCAGGGTCCGACTCGGTCAAGGTCAAGGGCAATATCACTTGGGTAAGTGCGCAACACGCTGTGGCGGCTGAAATTCGCCTTTACGACCGGCTCTTTGCCGATCCGCACCCAGACGCCGGCGATAAAAACTTCCTGGAAGCGCTCAATCCCAATTCAGTTCAAATAGTGCAAGGTTGGCTCGAACCGGGCATTGTTGCAGCGCCTGAGTCACATTGGCAGTTCGAACGCCTGGGCTATTTTGTGGCCGATCGAATCGACTCCTCGCCTGAACGGCCCGTCATAAACCGCACCGCCACGCTGCGCGATTCCTGGGTATAACCATGAGCTCTACCCCGATTCCCAAAAAGAACACGCTGGCGCTTGACTTCAAAAGTGCCGCTCTGTATGCCGTCCGTGTGGTTCTTCATAGTCACCAGCTGGACGAGCTGCTTGGTGCGCTGGACAAGCGCATGCACGATGCGGGGTCGTTCTTCGAGAACGAGCCCGTGGTCATTGATGCCTCCGGCCTTACCGAGCAAGTCGACTGGAAGGGGCTGGTAGCGGCCTTGCGCAAGCATGCTTTGCACCCCATCGGCGTGGTGGCCGATGGAGTCAATCTTGAAGGCGCCCTGGCGCTAGGCCTCGCTCAAGTCGACTTATCCAGCGCCCCTACACGGCCAGCCGCGGTTCCCGCGCAAGATAAGGACATGCCGGTGGTCGCACCGCCGCCCGAAGTGGGCAAGCCAGTCACTGGTGAAGCCGCTGCACCAGGTAAGGCGGGGGCCAACGGCAGCCCGGCACATAATGACGCCGAGGCTCCTTCTGAGGCCCAAGCCTCCCCCGCCCCGCCTGCAGTAGCGCCGGCCGCCATGGTGGTCAACCGGCAGCTGCGATCCGGCCAGCGAGTCTATGCACGAGACACTGATTTGATCGTCATTGGCGTGGTCAGCCAAGGCGCCGAAGTCATTGCCGACGGCAACATTCATATTTATGGTCCCTTGCGCGGCAAGGCCATGGCTGGTGCGCGAGGCGACACCAGCGCCCGCATCTTCACCACCCAGCTCGACCCAGAGCTCATAGCTATTGCTGGCGTCTACCGCGTCATCGAGACACGTCTGGACGATTCCGTTCATAACAAGCCAGCAATCATTCAACTTTCCGGCGACTCCTTGCAAATTTCCGAGCTCGGACACAAGGGGTGACCGACATCTTTTGTTGCCACGCCGTTTAGGGAGAAACGGTGCTCCAGCGTTTCTTCGGTGTGGTTTTGCTTTACGATTACGTGATTTGTTCAACTAAGGAATTCAATCGTCATGGCGCGTATTGTTGTGGTGACTTCCGGCAAGGGCGGTGTGGGTAAAACAACCACCAGTGCCAGTTTTTCGTCTGGGCTTGCCATGCGCGGGCACAAGACCGTAGTGATTGACTTCGACGTCGGCCTGCGCAACCTGGACCTCATCATGGGCTGCGAGCGCCGCGTCGTATACGACTTCGTCAATGTCATTCAAGGCGAGGCCACTCTTAATCAGGCGCTTATCCGCGATAAGCAGCTTGAAAACCTGTTTATCTTGCCTGCCTCACAAACGCGTGACAAAGACGCCCTATCCAAAGAAGGGGTTGAAAAAGTACTCAACGACCTGAAGGAAATGGGCTTTGAATACATAGTCTGCGATTCGCCAGCTGGTATTGAAACCGGCGCGCTCATGGCGTCTTACTTTGCCGACGACGCCATCGTTGTCACCAATCCCGAGGTCTCGTCGGTACGAGACTCGGACCGCATCCTCGGCATCTTGTCGGCCAAGTCGCAGCGGGCCGTCAACGGCCACGACCCCATCAAGGAATACCTTCTGCTTACACGCTACAACGCCAAGCGCGTGGCGGACGGCGAAATGCTGTCGCTGCAAGACATCGAAGACATCCTGCGCATCAAGCTTATTGGGGTCATCCCCGAATCAGAGACTGTGTTGCAAGCCTCCAACCAGGGTATTCCGGCCATACACATTCGCGACAGCGAGGTATCGGAAGCCTATCAGGACGTCGTGGCACGTTATATGGGCGAAGAAAAGCCTTTGCGCTTCGTCGACTATACAAAACCGGGGCTGTTCAAACGGCTCTTCGGAGGTAAGTGACATGTCTTTTCTGTCTTTTCTTCTTGGACAAAAAAAGACGTCGGCCAGCGTGGCCAAAGACCGTCTGCAACTTATTCTTATCAACGAGCGAGGCCGTGGCGGTGTCACCCCAGACTACCTGCCGCGCCTGCAAAAAGAGCTGGTCGAAGTCATTTCCCGGTACGTGAAGATCAATCCGGACGACATCAAGGTCAACCTGGACAGGCAGGATTCGCTGGAAATACTTGAGGTCAAAATCGAGATGCCGCAGCCCGATGCCTAGAGGCCGTAGTACGGCAGGAGCTTCACTTCTCGTGTCGGCGCCGGTGCCAAGAGCGCTGAAGCTGTGCCCAGCGCGTCGGTGCTTTGGGCGCTGCCGTTAAAGAGGTCCTCTCGTCCGCCAGCGCAGAAAACCAAAAGGCCTGATTTCGTCATTTCGAAATCAGGCCTTTATTGCTTGGGCTGTCGTCGCCAGCTTGTTGGCGTCGGTTCATGCAAGCGATTGACAAGGACTAGAGGCGCACCCGCTTCGCCAGCACTGTAGACGTCAACTGGCCTTCCAGCCAGGCAATGTTCAAGATTCAGTCTGTGCGCTTACCAATTTGATCGCCAACAATACCGCCCACGGCAGCGCCGCCCACGGTACCCAGCACGCTGCCCCCGGATATCGCTGCACCGGCCACACCACCGACGCCCGCGCCGGTCACGGTGCTTTTTTGCCGATGACTCATGTTGTCCCAGCTAGAGCATCCCGCAGCAGACACTGCCAAAATCACCACGGCGGCCGACTTACCCAAAGTGCTTAATTTCATTCATATCTCCACGTGTAAAAACAAGCGTTGTAGATACGATACCGGGATTGCAATTTCCATGCCAACACTCTGCTGACACAGTTGTTAACGGTCGAAAAAGCTGTATCAGAAACAGGACGGGAGGACGGAGTGGGCCTAGTGACGTAAGCCAAAGCCCGGACAAGAAAAAGGACCGGCAAGCACGCATAAAAATGCGAATACTCCCGGTCCCGTGCAGTCACAAGACTTTAGAATCTGCAGCTTTACCGCGACATTACTTCAGCGCCTTGTAACGTATGCGGCGCGGTTTGGAAGCTTCTTCGCCCAGGCGCTGCCGCTTGTCCGCTTCGTACTCCTGGTAGTTTCCGTCAAAGAAGACCACCTGCGACTCACCTTCGAACGCCAGGATATGTGTGGCAATGCGGTCCAGGAACCAGCGGTCGTGGCTGATGACCATGACCGATCCGGCAAACTCCAAAAGTGCGTCCTCGAGCGCTCGCAGGGTTTCGACGTCAAGGTCGTTGGAGGGCTCGTCCAGCAACAAAACGTTCCCACCCTTCATGAGGGTGCTTGCCAAATGGAATCGCCCCCGTTCGCCTCCGGACAGCTGGCCGACCAGTTTGTTCTGATCGCCACCCCGGAAGTTGAACCGCCCCAGATAAGCACGTGAGGACATCTCGAACTTGCCCACCGTAATGAGATCAGCCCCATCGGCGAGCGCGTCGAATACGGTTTTATCGTTCTGCAGCGCCTCGCGGGACTGATCCACATAGGCGAGTTTGACCGTCTGCCCCAGGGAAACGCTTCCTGAGTCGGGTTGCTCTTGTCCGGCTATCATTCGGAACAGAGTCGATTTACCCGCCCCGTTTGGTCCGATGATGCCCACAATGGCGCCGGGTGGGACCTTGAAGCTGAGATTATCGATGAGCAGACGGTCGCCAAAAGCCTTGCTGACGTTATTGAACTCAATGACCTCGTTCCCCAGCCGCTCTGCAACGGGAATGAAAATTTCCTGAGTCTCGTTGCGACGCTGATACTCGTATGAGGACAGCTCTTCAAAACGTGCCAGACGCGCCTTGGCCTTGGCCTGACGCCCTTTCGGGTTTTGCCGCACCCATTCAAGTTCCTTCTTGATGGTGCGCTGACGGGCAGACTCGGACGCTTCTTCTTGCTTGAGCCGTGCATCTTTCTGCTCCAGCCAAGATGTGTAATTGCCCTTCCAGGGAATGCCGTGCCCTCGGTCCAGCTCAAGAATCCAGTCAGCGGCGTTGTCAAGAAAATACCGGTCGTGAGTCACTGCCACCACAGTGCCTGGGAATTTGCGCAGAAACAGCTCCAGCCATTCGACACTTTCAGCATCCAGGTGGTTGGTGGGCTCGTCCAGCAGCAGCATATCGGGTTTGGAAAGCAGCAGGCGACACAGCGCAACCCGCCGCTTCTCACCGCCCGAGAGGTTTCCGACGCTGGCTTCCCAAGGGGGAAGGCGCAGGGCGTCCGCGGCTATTTCCATCTGGTGCTCGATGTCGTCGGCGCCGCTTGTAGCCGCTGCCGCGATAATCGCCTCAAGCTCCGCCTGCTCGTTGGCGAGCGCGTCAAAGTCGGCGTCCGGTTCTGAATAGGCCGCGTACACCTCGTCGAGTCGCTTGCGAGCCGTAAAGACATCTCCAAGCCCTTGTTCTACCGACTCGCGCACTGTGTGAGCAGGGTCCAGCACCGGCTCTTGTGGCAAGTAGCCGATCTTTATGCCGGGCATGGGGATGGCCTCGCCCTCGATTTCGCGATCCACCCCTGCCATGATGCGCAGCAGCGTCGACTTACCCGCACCGTTCAGACCCAACACCCCAATTTTGGCGCCCGGGAAAAAGGACAGGGATATATCGCGCAAGATTTGCCGTTTAGGAGGCACGATCTTGCCCACGCGATTCATTGTGTAAACGTACTGAGCCATATGTAGAAAGTCACTCAAGAACCCAAAACATTTGATTGTAGGCCGAGCGTCTGAACAAAGGGAGCACGAACTCCGCCAACTTACCAGGTAGCGAATCGCCAGGATGCTCTAAAATGAAAAAGTTCTCAGGCCGGCACCCGGCCAGCTGCAAGCGATGTGCAAGCGGCATCTTCTGGTCTTTCACGGATTTCATCGCCATGCACCCCGATTCCCACCGCCCCGATCCCCTACTCTTCACTCAGGAAGAGCTCGACATGCTGGGCCGGACAGCAGACGCCCTCAGCGCATACATGGGCAAGCCCGTGTTGGCTGAAGTAGTAGACGCTGATGAAACTGGCTTTGAATGGGTTATTTTTGGGGTTCCGTTAGACGTGTCAGAGGATTCCGGCAACATGGTCACAGTCCAGATAGGAGGCCCCGGCGCACGCATCATGGGTAATAAAGGTGGCCTGCAACTCGAAGACGGTGACGTCTACGAGTGCCAATACTTGTGGGCTATACAGCTATCGGACCTTGAAGGCGTGCGCTTTATCAAAGTGGACGAAGAAGGCGAAGAAGTCGCCTGGAGCGACGACCTGAGCAACGTGCTTCCCTTTGCCCTGACCGACACAACGCCGCCCACCCACGATGACGATGAGGAGGACGAGGACGACATGGGCACTGACGCGCCCCCTACCTTGCACTAGGCCTGGACTGGCACTAGGCGACCGCTGCGCCGCCCGGTTGCGTTCCCCGCATGCGATCTCGCAGATATAGCAGCGCCCCGAAGGGCCACATGGCAACCACGAGCGATCGGGCCGCCCAACCTCGCAGCTCGCTACCTGGCGGAGGCTCTTGCTTCTGACGCTTCAAGTGCAAGCCAAAGCGCGTATAACGCGCGGCCGCCTTTAAAAACTCTTTGGGTGCATGACGAAACCACGGCAGGCATTCAACCACGGTATCGCGCGCCAGTAGCCAGAGTCCAAGAGCATGACGCTCGGCCGTGCGTCCCTCGACTGACAGCGAATCGTCACTATCGTGATATACCCGGAACACTTGATTTACGAACCGGGTCAAATACCCTGCCCGCCCGATGGCCCGCCAAACCAGGCTTTCAGGCACGAAGCCTGAAACGTCCTCAGGAAAAGGAAATTGCCGAAGAACCTCGGTTCGCATGCAGCCAAACTTCTCGCCCTTGACCTGGTGCTTGAACGCCATGTCCAGTACCGTGGCGTCAATGACGTCCTCTGGGAACATATCACCTACAATCCGGCCGTCCGGTCGTGCGCATAAGCCGGTTATTGCTACAAACCGCATGCGCTCCTCCGGCAACAAGGCTTGCCACGCCTGGGCCATGGTGTACAACGCATTCATGTCCAAGCTGTCATCGCTGTCAAGCGCAACCAACAGTTCGCCTCGGGCTTCGCGCACACCCCGGTTGAACGCTGTCTTCTTGTGCTGATTTTCTTGCCAGAAGTAGTGGATGGGGAAACGCGCCTCTTGCTGCCATGCCAGGACCAGCTCGCGCGTGCCATCGCTTGAACCATCGTCAACCACCACCCACTCAAAGTCCTGCAACGTCTGTTCGCGTAGCGACTCGTACACGCGCGGCAAGGTATGCGCGCGGTTATAGGTGGGGGTCAGGACGGTGAAAAGATGACGGGGGCCATCCATATTATTTTGATTAGGCACCGTAGGAGTCGGCACACGAGCCGATGATAGGGTAAAAAAAAACCATAAGTCTAAAAACTTATGGTTTTTTGCCTTTGGCAAAAATAGACACAATTGAAAGATATCTATACGCCAAAGAATTTTAAAAGCCGCAAACTTGGCGACTGGCGCGCCCGCTTATGCCCGCTTGACCTTCTCGAGCATCTTGAACACGCCTTTGGGCGAATTCACAAAAAGACGCTTGAAGGCTTTGCCAAGGCACCGGCGCTCGAGCGTATTGCGGCGGTTGCGTTTGATTTCTGCCATGACATTCCTCAAAGTAAAATACTGGGGTAAACACGGCATTCTACCGTAAAAACCAGCCGGCGAGTAGTCCCGTCTCTCGGCTTAAGGGGTTACCCTAGCACCATGAGTTCACAAATCCGCATCCTTGGCGCCCGCCAAAACAACCTCAAAAACCTTGACGTCACCATTAACACCGGCGAACTGCTGGTTCTAACGGGTGTGTCTGGCTCTGGTAAGAGCTCACTGGCGTTCGACACCCTCTACGCTGAAGGTCAGCGCCGCTATGTGGAAACGTTTTCCCCCTATGCGCGTCAGTTTCTCGATCGCATGGACAAACCACAAGTGGACCGCATCGAAGGAATACTGCCGGCCATTGCGATTGATCAGGTCAACCCGGTTCGTAATTCACGCAGCACTGTCGGCACCATGACCGAGCTGAACGACCACCTGAAGTTGCTGTACGCCCGCACAGGGCGTCTTTACTGCCAGTGTTGCGCTCAGCTTGTGCAGCGGGATTCACCCGAGTCCATACATCAGGAACTGCTTCATCGAGTTGAAAAGCATGATCCCCGATTGATAGTCACGTTTCCTATCGCCATCCCAGCCAACTTTACGGAAGAAGAGGTGCGCGGCTTTCTTGAGCAGCAAGGTTACACGCGTATCCACCACGAAGAAACCAGGGCCGCACCGACCCAACCTACGGTCCAAGGCAAGAAGACGGCCAAGAGCCGCAAGGCGCCCAGTGTTTCTGCCGTCCGTGTCTTGCACGTAGTGCAAGACCGCTTCCGACTGGGCAATGCCGAGACCGCCCGCGTGATGGAGGCCTTGGAGGCGGCCCTCAAACAAGGGGACGGCCATATCACCGTATACGCTTCAGAACCAGAGCAAGAACTGGAGACGGCCTGGCGATTCAGCAGCCGGCTGCATTGTGCGCAATGCGATATCGAGTATTCCTCCCCTTTGCCCAGCACCTTTTCGTTCAACTCGCCCCTGGGTGCCTGTGAAGCGTGCCGAGGTTTCGGCCGCGTCATGGGCATCGATTATGGTCTGGTCATCCCGAACCCCCGGAAAACGCTGCGAGAAGGAGCCGTCAAGACCTGGCAAACGGCCAGCTACAAGGAATGCCAGGCAGAAATGGAGCAGTACGCGCCACGGGCTGGCGTTCGTTTGGACACGCCTTGGCAAGACCTCACCGAGGACGAACAAAGATGGGTGATTGAGGGAACTCCCGATTGGAAGGGAGGGCCTCACGCCTGGAAGACACAGTGGTACGGCGCCCAGCGCTTCTTCGACTGGCTCGAATCGCGCGCATACAAAATGCACGTCCGCGTTCTGCTCTCGAAATATCGCAGCTATACCCCCTGCCCCAGCTGCGGCGGAGCTCGCCTGAAGCCCGATGCCACGCTCTGGCGAGTCGGCAAGAACACAGCGGAGTCCCAGTCCGGCTACCGCCGTTACATGCCCGTCCACGCTCAATGGACACCCGAACAGTTAAACGCCCTGCCCGGGCTCGGTTTACACGATCTCATGCGGCTGCCAATTACTCGCGTGCGGCGTTTCTTTGACGACTTGCGTTTCGATGGCCGGGCAGACAGCGCCCTCGAGCTCGTGCTCGAGGACGTGCGCCCCCGCCGGAAGTTTCTGTGTG
>JAJUGB010000003.1 GCA_029268595.1 Alcaligenaceae bacterium
AGCCGTATTCTTTCACGGTGCGCTCGAGTTCGTCGGCGGCCGCCTGGGGATCCTGCATGGGCAGATGAGCGAAGGCGCCGTAACGGCTGGGGTTACGGGCGACTTGCTCGGCAAGGAAGTCGTTGCTCTCGCGAGCGCGCCTAATGGCGGTGGCCACGTCTTTTTCGGCCTGTACGCCGGGGCCTGTCTGCGAAAGGATGACAAAATCAATGCCTGCCGCATCCATTTCCTTCAGCCGCATATCGTCGAAGTCCGACAAACGCCGGTTCAGTTCAGCCGCCACCTCGGGATCGATTTGGCTGACGAACGACTTGGAATATTCTCCAAACCCGAGGGCCGTGAAATGTTCTTCGAATGCGATTTTGCGTATGCGGCTCACTGTGCGTCTCCTGGCGACCTAGTGTAAATTAATCAACGAGTTAATTTCAAGCAGAGCTTGTTCAGTATGCTGACGATAATACGTAAGTATACTGACAAAAACCGGCGCGCCAACCAAGGGTATATACCTAGGGGTACCGACTTCTTCCCAGCTTTTGCAGAACCACTGGTTACAGGCTTCTTAAGGCCGCGCGGCCGTATTGGTTATTGGCCTCTACAAGCTCAACCAGCAAAGACATGAACAGTTTTTGATCGCGTGGTGACAATGGCTGAAGCAGGCGCTTTTGCGCGCGGGCCATGCTTTCTTGCAGCTCTGCCATGATGGCGGCGCCTTTTTCGGTGACCGCTGCTTGCCTGGAGCGCTTGTCTTCAGGATTGATGCGCCGCTCGAGATACCCCTTTTCTTCGAGGCGCTTGATGACGTCTGCCGCCGTTGTGCGATCAAGACCTACTTCGTAACCGATGGCGGTCTGGTCTAGCCAGGGGTTGCGTGCAAGCACTGTCAGAACGCCAAACTGGACGGGAGTGATGCCGCCTTCTTCGCACTCTTCGAAAAACATGGCATAGTGGATTTGGTGCAACCGCCGCACCAAAAATCCCGGGCGCGACCAGACGCCACCGCTAATCATGTCCAGGTCGTCGGCCGTCACGGGTTCGGCACGGTCTTTGCCGCTGCCTTTGGCCACATCTCGACGGGTGGGGGCCGCCCCGCGCGATGTGCTCAAACTTTCTCTCATATTGCTGCCTGCATGGTTTACCTTGATTTATTCAGTGTACAGAATATTTAGCGCCCACTCTATCAGTAAGTCAAGCCCTGCCATATAAGAGAATTCTCTTATGGCGTTATGCAGCCAAGGGGTGCACTCCTGCACCGACGGCCGCCTCGGAAACTTGATTCCTCACGCCGCTCCCGCGGCGACACTAGTACAAGCTTAGTTGCTTAGGCAAGGCGCCGGCAGGACCCGCCTCGGTTTGGCAGGCCTGCAAGCCCGTAACCCGCACTCCCAGCAAACGAATGCGGCGATCCATGCTTACCCGCTTAAGACACTGTCCTGCCGCCCGGCGGATAGCCGACGCGTCCTGCACGGGTTCAGGCAAGGTAATGTCACGTGTAACAGTACGGAAATCGTCAAAGCGAAGTTTGATACCTATGGTTCGGCCAGCATAATCCCCCTTGCGCTTTAAATCACCGGACACTTGCTGGCAAAGCCGTGCGAACACCTCCGACAGTATTGCCTTGTCGCGGACCACGTGCAGGTCCCGCTCAAAGGTGGTCTCGCGACTGATGGACTTGGGATCCGACCTGGTCACCACCGGCCTGTCGTCAAACCCTTGCGCCACCTGTAGCAACCATTGGGCATAGCTGCGGCCAAAATGGCTTTGTAATAAAGCGGGCGGCGACTTGGCCAGCTGTCCTACGGTCTCTATCCCAAGCCTCGCCAGCTTCTCGCTGGCTTTGGGCCCGATGCCATTGATCTTTCGCACCGACAACGGCCATATGCGAAAGGGGACATCGTCAAAGCTTAATAGCGTCAGGCCATCCGGCTTTTCGAGATCCGAGCCAATCTTGGACAACAGTTTATTGGGCGAAATGGCTATGGAGCACGTCAGACCTGTGGCGGCTCTCACGGCGTCCTTAATCTGCAAGGCAACGTCGTAATCCGACCGAGGGTCGTCGCTCAGGTCAATATAGATTTCATCAATGCCTCGGTCTTCAATATATGGTGCAACGGCTGCAACCGCCTCCTTGAATAACCGTGAGTAATGCCGGTAGGCAGCAAAGTCGACCGGTAGTAGTATGGCTTCCGGCGCCAGCTGCGCCGCCTTCATGGCTCCCATCGCCGAGAAGACGCCGAGCTTGCGGGCTTCGTAGGTAGAGGTGGTGATCACCCCACGACCGACATAATCGCGCAGCCGCTGAAAACGCCGCGTGCCGTCCGGCAACATGGGCGGCGGCTCGGCCCGACCCGCAATCACGACCGGAAGGCCTCGCAATTCCGGATACCGCAGCAACTCCACGGACGCGAAGAATGCGTCCATATCGAGATGCGCAACGCGCCGTCGTAGTGGTGAAGGGTGTGTAGCCGTATCCATTTGCGCCCGGACGACAGCAGGGAGGACGTCCGGCAGCGGCTAGTTTAGCGCCAGACGCACTCCCATAATGACTTGCCTGCCCGGCAGGGGCGCCTGGTGCGCCAAGAAGGAAGCATGGTTCATTGCTCTGGAGTCGAGCAAGTTGCTGCCCTTCAGGTAAACAGTGTAGGGATGCCCTCCCACTCGACCGTCGTACGAAATAGTTGCGTTAAGCGCCGTGTAGCCGCCCGTTTGCTCTTCGTGAGGCGCTATATGCGTCTGGCGCAGAACACGATAAAGCTCAATATCACCCGACCAGCTCCGTATAGTGGCCTTCGCTCTCAAGCCCAGCCTTGCTGCCGGCATACGCGGAAGATCTCCCCCGCCTGATGTGAGCCGGCCTCGTACCATGTCGCCGAAAACCCCGGCTGAGAAATGACGGTTGAACGCATGATCGACGCGCCCCTCCACACCATGGAACTCCGCGTCCGCCTGCGCATACTGAACCAAGCTGAACCCGTCATGCCGGTCCAGCGTTTGAGCGTAGATATAGTTGTTCACCTGACTGGCATAGACCGAAAACTGAAAACGCGTGTCGCCCTCCGTTTTGCGGAAGCTCAGCTCCGCTTGCCTAGTGGTCTCTTTCTGCAAATTCGGGTCCCCCAGCTCGTACGTGTTCGTCGCCAAGTGCACGCCTTGCGCATGCAACTCCTGACTATTGGGCGCCCGCTGCGTTCGGGAGAGCGTCAATCCCAGGACATACGATGGCGCGACCGTCCAGTTGGCCGAAGCCGACAACGAAGTAGCCGCATAATGGGAGGAAGAGCCACCCTGCGTCGGGCGAACGGAGGACCAGTCCTGGCGAGCGCCGAAAGCAAACTCCCAGTTGCTGAGTTGATACTTTTCAACAGCAAATAAACTGGTCCGGGTGGTGACGGCTTCGGGTAGAAAGCTCTCGACCCCCGTTGAGCCGAACCGACTGCGAGCAGACTCGACACCAAGCACGCCCTCCCAACCGCCCAGAGGAGCATGTTCTATTTCCAGGCGAGCGTCATATCCGCGGTTGCGAAAAGTGCTGGCGATGGCGCCGGCGTCAATTTCATGGTGACGGTAGTCGGTCATTCCGCCTGCCAAGCGCACGACGTCCAGGCCTGGTAGCGGGTCGTACCACGCCCCTCGTAAATCGAAGCGGCGGCTGCGCAGATTGACCCATGGCGCCTCAGCATGCGCCCCGGGCAGATCGGCCGAGGGCTCGTGATGCCCATGGCCCTCTGCATGGTCATGAGATCCGCAATGCAAGTGAAGTCCATGTGGATGGCAATCATGGTGAGCATGGTCGTGCCCAGGCAACCCATACTTACTGCGGGTGCTCGAATAAGCTACGCCCAGATAGCCGTCGTCTCCTACCCAAGACACGGCTGCGGAGCTGGATGTGCTTCTCGCCCACGAGCCGTCCAGTCGGCTGTACTCCCAGTCGGGCACTCGATAATCGTCTGCTGTGCGTCTAAGGCCTTCGAGACGCACAGCCCACCTGCCAGCGCCTGCGCTTAACCGCGCTGCAGCGGCGTTTTCGCGGTATGCGGCGCCACCGCGCAATTCGGCGTCGCCGACAAATCCATCTGGAGGCACTTCTTCGGGAATCTTTTGGTCCAGGACATTGACCACTCCCGTGGCCGCTGCAGCGCCAAATCTCAACGCGTCCGGGCCTCGGAGTACTTCTACTCCGTCTGCCAGAAACGGTTCGACCGTCACGGCATGGTCGGGAGACACATCCGATGCGTCCATCAACGCCGAACCGTTGGATAGGACTGGAACACGCGACCCGGACTGCCCGCGGATGACAGGCCGGCTGGCTCCGCCCCCGAACGTGTCCGCGTGCACGCCCGGCAAGTTTTCAAGTGCGTCACCCAAGGTGGACTCGCGATTGCGTCTCCAATCGTCGTCATCCAGCCGCATAGCGGGGACGGTGAGCGCGTCATTGCCACCCGTTTGCGCTCCCGTTACGGTAATTTCTTCCATTTGCTGTACGGGTGCAGCGGTTTCAGATAACTGGACCGGAGTGACGTCACTGGCAGCCCAAGCGCTGCTGCACAGTGTTGCGTTCAACCACACGGCCAAGCCCAATGCCCTTGACCGCCCTGACTCAGACGCATGCCTCGATTCACGGTTTACCTGCGTTGTTTCCCTAGTGCTTGTTCTTTCGCTCATCAGTGACCCCATTCTTTTTGTGCAATGTTATAACATTTCAAACAATGAAGTCACCTCAAGACCGGGCTGCATCACTGTCATACAAGAAACGGAAATAGCAATCGGGTCCGTGTCGTTTGGGCGGTATCGGCCGGATCGCCTGCCGCTAGGTTGGACTGTGCGGCTTGCCTGCACCGCTTTCCTAGCTGGACGGCATCTGGGCAGGTGGGGCTGCAGAGGCGGTTGAAGGGGCGGCCGCAGGCTCGGCTACAGGGGCGGCCGCAGGTGTGGCTGGCTCTAACACGCCGCTGTGCGTCTGGCTTGCCTCCTGCGTATAGGAGTGCTCTCGAAACAGGAATTCAGCGCGGTCTCCTTGACCGGCCTCAATAGCCTGGACAATGTGATGATGTTGCCGATGAGCGTAGAACAAAAAGTCGAACATCTTCTGCTTATTGGAACTGGAAAATGCCACGCTACCCGGAGCGGTAAACGGCACCACGTTGCAACGCTCGGTCAGGCTTTCCAGCAAGGGCATGTCCGCAGCCTCCAAAATTAAAGCGTGGAAGCGCTCGTTCATTCGTGCATACCGTGTTTCGTCCTCGTCATGCAACACGCGGTCGGCGAAGATGGCGTCGCCCTCTTCCAGGCACTGCTTCAAGGCCTTTATGAGGTCGGCAGATGCCCCCTTGGCCGCAACAACTCGGGCTGCATAACCCTCCAGCACCGAACGAAGCCGCAACGCCTCGATGCTGTGCTGTAAAGTGAATTCACGCACGGCGTAGCCGCGCTTGCCCGCGGCAACGAGCAGACCCTCTTCAGCCAGCGCCGGCAATGCTTGCCGTATGGGAGTACGCGAGACACCCAGGCGGGAGGCCAGCTCGGCCTCCGGCATACGCTGACCAGGTTGCAATTCTCCATGGAGAATCATTTCGCGCAAGCGAACAAGGACGGAAGACTGTTGCGACATACTTAAAACCTCAGTGACCCTGTCCATGCTAGCAAATTTGAGGCGAGTTGGGATCCAAAACAACGACTTCCACCACCACAAGACCGCTTCTTCCGCAGCTCCGCTTCACATTTGGGATCCCAAACGGTAGAATCGATGTGTCTTCTCTCAGGCATTCGCATATAGGAAACGATCATGGCCAAAATTATTGGATGCATAGGCACCTCGCATGTCCCGACTATTGGGGTGGCCTACGATAAGGGTCGACAAAACGATCCCGCGTGGGCCCCATTATTCGAGGGTTACAAACCCGTCGCAGCGTGGCTGGCCGAGAAAAAGCCCGATGTGTTGGTCTTCTTCTACAACGACCACGCCACGACATTTTTCTTTGATATGTATCCCACCTTTGCCTTGGGGGTCGGCAAAGAGTTTCCCATCGCCGACGAAGGCGCCGGCCTCCGCAATCTGCCCTCCATTAAAGGCAATGTCGACTTCCAGGCCCACATTGCCGAAAGCCTTGTCAACGATGAGTTTGATCTGACGATTTTTCAAGAAAAGCCCATTGATCATGGCTGCGCTTCGCCCTTACCTCTGCTGTGGCCCCACGATCCCGACTGGCCCGGCACGCTGGTGCCGATTGCTATTAACGTATTGCAGTTCCCCCTGCCCACTGCACGGCGTTGTTACAAGCTTGGGCAAGCAGTGCGGCGCGCCATCGAATCGTATCCAGAAGACCTGAAAGTTGTAGTAGTTGGCACCGGAGGCTTATCTCACCAGATTCACGGCGAGCGGGCCGGCTTCAATAACGAAGAATGGGATCAAGAGTTCTTGCGCCTCCTGCAGTTCGAACCCCAAAAACTCACCGAAATGACCCACGCCGATTATGTGCGACTGGGCGGCGCCGAGAGCGCAGAGCAAATCATGTGGCTGGCCATGCGCGGCGCCATGCCCGAAAAAATCCGAAAGATCCATCAAAACTGCTATTTGGCCACCACCACTAATATGACGGTGGTTCTCTATGAAGAAGGCGAAGAACCGGCTCAGCAGGCATCTCTCGTAGCCGCACACGCCACTGCCTAAGGAAATCAACATATGAATCCACAATTAAAGGGCATTGAAGAACTCGAAGGCACTTATCCCTTCGATATCCGCACCAGCAATCGAACCCTTAAGCTGAATCGCTTTCTTTGGAACATGATCCGCGGGGAATGGCGTGAGCGTTACAAGGCAAACCCGGAAGCTCTTATGGAAGAAGCGCAGCTTACCGACGCCGAAAAAGAGCTCGTCCGCCGCGAAGACTGGCTCGGTTTAGTGAAATACGGAGCCAACTTTTTTGTCTTGGAAAAATTCGCTCGCGTGGTCGGCAAAACCAACCTGGAGGTGTATGCCTTGATGCGTGGCGAAACGTTCGAAGAGTTTATGAAGACACGTCGCGTGCCCGAATCGCGCTAGTGCGCCTCTTTACTCAGGAGATGATCTCGGTCCGCACAGCTGCAGCATAGGGCCGTCAAAGCGGACCAGTCGAAGCAAGGGCTACGCAACTATTGATGCGATCGATCAACAGCCCCGCAAAAACTTCATTTTTATTCATGAGCCTGGCCCACTACACTGGGACGATAACAACACGGCCGGCCGTCGTGCGACGGCTTTCGCCCATTCCCAGGAGACAAGCCCATGAATTCCCCAGAGGTACTCACCACAGCTCCGTCCACCGACTCGCGCGAGTTCAGCATTACACAGGAAGCCATCGATCGCATGCAGCCCGTCGACGAGCGCACGGGGGTGGTCATCTCATCGCTCATTCGACATCTGCACGATTTCATCCGCGACGTGCAGCTGACCGAAAAGGAATGGATGACGGCCATCCAGTTCCTCACGCGTGCCGGACAAATATGCACGGACAAACGCCAAGAGTTCATTCTTCTTTCCGACGTGCTGGGTGTCTCGATACTGGTCGACGCCATCAACAACCGTCTTCCCCCCCAAGCAACGCAGCAAACCGTGCTTGGCCCCTACTATTGGGAAGGCGCCCCAGAACGCCCGATGGGCAGTGACCTGGCGGAAGGCATTATCGGCGAGCCCTGCTTTTATTCGGGCGTCGTTACTTCATTAGACGGAACACCCATCGAGGGCGCTTGCCTTGACGTCTGGTCGGGCGACGGTGAAGGCAACTACGACATGCAACTGGGCTCTACGGAAATGAAGGCGCGGGGCAAGTTTGTCACCGGTGCCGATGGGCGATACTGGTTCCGCTCTATCAAGCCCTTTTACTATCCCGTGCCCACCGATGGCCCTGTCGGGCAGCTGCTTACCGCCATAGGTCGCCACCCGAACCGCCCGGGGCATATGCACTTCATTCTGTCCGCCGAAGGCCACAAGACCGTCGTCACCCATATATTCCCCTCCGACAGCCCCTATCTAGATAGCGACACGGTCTTCGGTGTTAAAGATGGGCTTATTACAGAGTTCCTGCGCCATGAACCCGGTCAGGCTCCTACCGGGGAAACCGTCACCACCCCGTTCTACACCTGCGAGTACAACTTCCGCCTGGCGCCTGTGTCCCTCGGTGCAACTCAGGCCTGACCAGGCCGCCCAAACCGGATGAACTTATGCAGATAGGCAAGGAAACGACCCCACGTACCAGCATTTCAACCTCCAATGCCGACACCATCGTGGTGCGCGGCGAAGACTTGGCACAAGACCTTATCGGAAAAATCGGCTTCACCGATTACTTCTACCTGCTGTTGACGGGAAGCCGGCCAAGCAACGCTGCCAGCGCGGTACTCAACGCCACCTTGGTGGCCATTGCCGAACATGGCCTTGTGCCAAGCGTTCAAGCCAGCCGTATGACCTACGCCGCGGCGCCCGAGGCACTGCAAGGGGCAGTGGCGGCCGGCATTCTGGGGTGTGGCTCGGTCATACTGGGTGCCTCTGAGTCTTGCGGCGTCTTCCTCAACGCCATACGGCAACGCGCCCAAGGTCAAGATATAGAATCGGTTGCACGCGAGATCATCACGCAGTATCGGTCCGAACGTCGCGCTATTCCCGGTTATGGGCACCCCTTGCATAAAGTACGCGACCCTCGCGTTTCTGCTCTATTCGATGTGGCCAGACAAGCGGGCGCCGACATGAGCTTTGTCAGCGTGGCCGAAACTGTCGAGTCGCTCTTGCCGGAACTCACGGGCAAGCCGCTAATGCTGAACGTGTCGGCGGCCATACCCGCTGTCTTGCTGGGGGTGGGCTTCCCCCTCAGCGCGCTGAAGGGCGTACCCCTGTTGGCCCGCACGGCCGGGCTTATCGCACACCTTGCCGAAGAAACTCAAACACCCATTGGGTTCGCACTGTCGTACCAGGCCGCCCGTAACGCGGTGTACGAAGGCGAGACGCCCGCCGGTTTTGTGGAGTAGCCATGTCGAAGGTATTGAAAGGCATACGCGTACTTGAGCAGGGCACATTCATTACAGGCCCCGCCGCCAGCATGCTGCTCGGCGACTTGGGCGCAGACGTCATCAAAATAGAGCAGCCCGAGACGGGCGATCCTTTTCGCGCGTTCAAAGGGGGCTTGTACAGCCCTCATTACCAAACCTATAACCGCAATAAACGTAGCGTCACCCTTAACACCAAAAACCCCGACGATCTTCAACTATTCGACGAGCTGGTGCGCGAAGCCGACGTATACATTCAAAACTTTCGCCCCGGCGCCGCTGAGCGGCTCAATGCCGGTGAAGAACGGCTGCGCACATTGAACCCGCGGCTAATTTATTGCTCGATTAGCGGTTTCGGCCGGGACGGCCCAGCCGCCTCTCGGCCGGCTTACGACTCCGTCGCACAGGCCGCAAGCGGCTTTCTCGGCTTACTGATCAACCCAGCCAATCCGCGTGTAGTTGGGCCCGCCATCGCCGACTCACTGACCGGCTTTTATGCCGCTTACGGCATTCTTGCCGCCTTACTCGAACGTCAGCATACCGGCGTGGGGCGCACGGTCGAAGTCTCCATGCTCGAGGCCATGACGCATTTCAATCTGGACGCGTTCACTCACTTTTATTCAGCCGGTGAAGTCATGGGGCCTTATAGTCGGCCCAGCGTATCGCAGTCATACGTCATGAAATGCGCGGATGACAAATGGGTGGCTTTGCACATGTCGTCGCCAGAAAAGTTCTGGCAGGGGCTGGCTCAAGCTATCGAGCGTCCAGATATGTTTGACGACCCGCGCTTTGCCACGCGCGAGGCCCGCATCGAGAACCAGCCTGCTGTAATCGAATTCCTTCGACCAATCTTTGCAACGCGCTCCCGCGCCGATTGGTGCAAGCGCCTTCAGGCCCAAGATGTTCCCCACGCGCCCATGTACGACCCCAGTGAGGCCCTCGACGACCCGCAGGCCAAGCACCTGGAATTACTCGTATCAGCGGTCCATCCCACCATGGGAGAATTCCGCACGGTTCGCTCCCCCGTATCGTTCGACGGGCAGCGTAATAAAGAGATTGTGCCGCCCCCTGTGCTTGGCGAACACAACGCAGAAATTCTGGGTCCAATTCGTGAAAAGTTGAAGGCGGCTGCGGAAGACACGACGCCCTGACGCAGCTTCACGAGAATTCACCCTGCTCAAAGCGCTTACCCGCGGGCAAAGCCCGGTGGTATGCTTTGCGCGTCCTGTTTTTGTGTAGACGCCTAGCGCCGGCCAATCTTGATGCAGCGCAAACTTGTTCTTGAATTCATATTGTTTGGCATCGCCGGAGGCATTGGCTTCGTCGTCGACGCGGCCGTGCTATATGGGCTTGCGCCGGCGTTCGGTCCCTTCACCGCCCGGATCGCTTCATTCTTGGCCGCAGTGCTTGCCACCTGGCTGGTCAATCGATCGTTGGCCTTCCAGAGCAGGCGATCCGCGCTGAATCGCAAGACCGAGTTTGGCAGCTACCTGCTGTTGATGCTGGGCGGTGGGGCGGTCAACTACGCTGTCTACAGCGGGCTTGTCTTATATTCGCCCTTAGTGCGCGAACACCTGGTGTTGGGCGTGGCAGCCGGCAGCATTGCCGGCATGTTCATCAATTTTGCACTTGCCCGCTTCCTTCTTTTTCGCTTCCCGTCGGCTTGAGCTCGCGGGTGGAGGAGCGAATTTCGCTCATCGCTACTAGGTGAAGTTCGGCCTTTTGTTTCTCGTGATGAGAGATTGAATCGAGTATTAAACCCACCGCCAATAGCACAACGGCCACAATCTCAAGCGCTGCGGCCAGGATCGCCAGGGGCACACTACTTATGTAGCGTTCCGTGACCCACTGCTCGAAGACTGGCATAGCGGCGATCAGACCTGCGGCGACGAAGCAGGCGGCTAACAACAGGAAAAAGGCTAAGGGTCTGTAGTACCGAAGAATTTGGGCAATGGTGGAGATGACGCGGGCTCCGTCAGTAAACGTATTCAGCTTGGAGGAGCTTCCTTGCGGCCTGTCGCGGTACTCGATGGGAATCTCCACAATGCGCAGGCGCCTGTGCAGGGCGTGCAGCGTCATGTCGGTTTCTACCTGGAAGCCCTCCACCAGAATCGGATACGTTTTGATGAACGTCCTGCTAAAGACCCTATAGCCGCTCATGATGTCGACTAGAGACGCGTTGAAAAGCGCATTTACCAAGTGCTGGACCAAACGATTGCCGAAGTTGTGTAGCGGCCTCTTGTTCTCGGCAGCGTAATGGCCGCCGGAATGCCTGTCGCCCACCACCATGTCGGCCCGGCCCTCAAGAACGGGACGCATGAGGTCATGCACGCGCTCGGCAGGATAGGTCAGGTCGGCGTCCGCCATTACATATAGATCCGCGTCTATGTCCAAGACGGCCCGGCGCAATGCGTTGCCCTTGCCTTGTCTCTGTTCGTCAATGACTCTGCCGTTGATTCCATCTTCGTGGAACACCCTTTCGGCTGCCGCGCGCGTCCCATCGGTGGAATTGTTATTGATCACCACGACTTCCGCTCGCGGCAATTGCGCATGAAAAGCGCGTATGGTGGCCCCGACGGTTTGCTCCTCGTTGTAAGCCGGCAAAATGACTGCGACCCGAGGTAAAACAGATGAATTCATAAAGGCGCGCTTACGCTCTAACCGGATTGTTAGAATTGTAACCTTCCTTGCTAAGGTCCCGCCGTGTTAGCCGAGTTGCTAAAAATAAGCGCATTCCTGGCGCTCTTCCTTCTACACAGCTCCATTCTGGGAGCGGCGCTTTTGCCGCCCACCCTCCACCGCCCAACCCGCCACGGGCTGCCAAATGGATTCTTGTTATGGTTTTTTATTCTCTGTTTGGGAACGCTCGGCAATATCGCAGTCCTCTTTGTGTTAGGAGTCGCAGGGCAGCTGAAGCTTCCCTCCGTGCTAGCTGCCGGCGGCATTCTTCTTCCGCTGTCCGCGTTGCGCGCATTGCCACTTCTGCGGGCGCTTGCGGGACGACGGGGCGCAGCTTCAAAGCCTGACTTGACTGCGGTTGCGTCGCTCGGCTTGATCTTTCTGCTATCGGTAATAGTGGCCTTGCACCCACCCGGGCATTTTGACGACACCATGTATCAGCTACCGCTGGCTCGACATTATCTCGAGCATCAGCGCATTGCCCTGCACGAATACCTACGATTCCCGCTCTTTCCCCAAAACATCAACCTACTATTTGTACTGGGTCTGATGCTGGATGGCGTTTTGCTAGCGCAGGGCTTTGCTTCGTTGCCACTGTTCATCATCGCCGTGGGTCTGGTCGGAGCATCCATATGGATGCTTGGCACATCTACCGTCGGAATTTTCGCGGGCGCCTTGTTGTTCATAATTGGACCCATCAAGAGGACATTGGGCTTCGCCTACGTGGACAACGGCTTGGCGATGTTTTGCTGGGCGGCAACATTGGCCTTCCTGCTGTTCGATAATGAAAGACAACAACGCAAGACGGCCCTGTATTGGGCGGCACTAGCCGGCCTTATGGCCGGAGCCGCGGCAGGCAGCAAATATTTTGGGGTGGTGCTAGCCGCTCTGATCGGCACGTTGCTACTGCTTTGGCGCAGAGACTGGAGAGCCACCCTTGTTTATAGCGCCTGTCTAATAGCGACCGGTTGCTGGTGGTATGTGCGCAGTTATTTGATCTCGGGGGATCCCATTCACCCAGCGGGAGGACAAGTATTCGGCCACTACCTCTGGGATGCTGGTGATCTGGCCCTGCAGGCACAAGAGCAGGACAGCCATGGAGTAGGTCGCAACCCCCTGCACATAGCGCAAGCATTGAAGGAGGCCCATGTTCTACCCTGGCTAGGCGCTCTGCTTGGCGTAGCCCTACTGAAAGTGCCTACTCAGCTACGTCGCCTACAGCTTATCTTCATTTTGTATCTGGCTTTTTGGTTCTTTGTGACTCAGGTGTCGCGGTACCTCGCTCCAGTGTTTGCCGCTGGATGTTTCCTTACTGTGTACACGGCTTACCGCTGGTTGGCATGGCTTCCTACGCAGCGCTGGCTACCTGACCGTCGCCAACGCCGAATTGCAGTAGCCGCGTTCGTCCTCCTCTTGCTGCTCGGTTTCACTATTGAGCGCTTCCAGCGATACGAGGGTCGAATGAAGCAATGGGATGCCTTGCTGGAGCAAACGCCCGGTTATTCGCTGTTTACTCACGCGGACAAGTTGAAGCCGCAATACGGCTCACGTTTAGTCCAGCTAGGTTTTGAAAGCGCCACCTACTGGTTTGACGGTCTGGTGATTGGAGACGTGTTCGGTCGGGGCCGTTACAGGGATATGCTCATATGTGAGCAAGGGCGTTGTCGGCCAGTTCCCCAGCACCTATTCAGATATCTTGAGAGTAACAACGCGTACATGCTCGCTATTTCAACGCGTCAGTATGCCAATCTAGATCTGACGGCTTTCGAGCGCGCCGGTTTCCAGATACTTATGCAAGATAATCAGGGAGTACTCTTCGGTATCAATAGGAGATGACGTGGAACTGCGGCACCTGAGATATTTCGTTGCGCTGGCCGAGCATTTGAACTTTACTCACGCCGCCGAGAAGGTGCATGTGACCCAATCGACGTTGTCGCACCAAATCCGACAGTTGGAAGACGAACTATCCTGCTCTCTCTTCGAGCGTCGGGGCAAACGGGTGGCCATGACCGAGAAGGGCGAGGAATTCCTTCAATACGCCCAGAAGGCATTGCGCGAAGTGGAACATGGGGTGAAAGCGGTACGCGCTCCCACTGCCCAACTGTCGGGTGTCCTGCGCATAGGCACCACGCATACCTTCAATATGCGCATCATCCCGCAGTGCATCGCCCAGTTTCATGAACGCCACCCATCGGTGTGCGTGCGCGTAGAGGAGATGCCCGGGCACGAAGTCGCTGACGCCTTGCTGAGCGGTGATCTGGACTTTGGCGTGGCCTACAAACCCGATAACGCCTCGCCTCTGATTTTTGAACCGCTGTATAACGAAGAACTGGTACTAGTCGTGGGGCCGGAGCACTTGTTTGCGCGCAGACGCTTTGTCCATATGGCCGAACTGCATCAGTTGCCCCTGGTGCTGCTGTCTCCGCGCTATGCGACCCGCCAATTGTTGGACGATTGTTTCGAAATGGCCAACGCACGACCCATGGTGGTGACAGAAATGAACACCATTGCACCAATGATCGAGCTGGTGCGCCGGGCAAATATCGCCGCCATTGTGTCCGAGCACGCCATCCCGCGCGATGCTGCATTGACGGTGCGGATACAAAGCCCCACGCCGGTGCGCACGCCGGGCCTGATCTGGCGGCGTGGCGAACCGCGGGCCGCGGCCGCCCGCCATATGGCCGCCATCATTCGTGCGCTGGTCGCCTCGTCTTAAGCTTTGCGCTCCTCGCCCTTGGACAGCCTGTCGACAAAGGAGGGCCAATCAAACTTCTGGTCCACTGGATAAGTGATGCCAAGGGCCTCCATGCGGTCCACAAGCGCATCCTGCGCTCGGGCAGTGGCTGACGCCATGATGGGATCGAGATGCACATCCTCTAACGTCTCAACCACTTCACGCATTTCTGCGGCCCGCCGACGCCCGTGCTCGGCCACACGGCTGATGAGGTAATGGGGAAGTTGTTCGGTCCAGCCCATGCTGGGAAACGTTTCAGCCAAGGACTCGAGTACCGCCTGCTCTGCGCCATAGCGCCGCGCCGCCGTCATGCATTCGACCGTCAAGGCTTCCAATCCTTTAATCATGACGCTACGGCACATTTTGATGGCCGATGCGACGCCCACATTAGTGGCCACGGCCCGCGTCTGTAAGCCCAGACGATTCAGCGCCTGCGCCAACGGCTCTGCTTGAGGCCCGCCCAGGAGCATGGGCACCTTGATGCCGTACGGCGGCACGGGAGCCATGACGGCCGATTCCACATAGAACGCGCCAGATGCTTCCACTGCCGCCTGGTCGTGCCGTTTCGTGGCAGGCGAGACCGAGTTGATATCAAGAAAAAACTGCCCGGTGCCCAGGTACGCAGAGGCTTGCACGGCGGCTTCAGCGGCCGAACTGGCTGTCACCGCCGAAACAATGAGTTGGGCGCCTGCGATCGCCTCTTGCAAGGTGGCGTGTAGCGTCACTCCGCAATCGCGGGCGCGTTCTTGCATGCGGGCCGCTTGAGTTGATTCGTGGATTTTTATGTCGTAGGCGCTAACACTCAGGCCCGCCTCTACAAAGCCTTTGGCCAGCAAGCTCCCTGCTTCGCCCAAGCCAATCAGTGCCGCCTGGGTCAATAGCGGCACCTGCGTTGTTGCTTCCATCTACTGCTGCTCCGTGTACATAACGAAAGACGCTTCACGCTCCGCGATGCGCCAACCTTCATCTGTCAGTTCAAACCGGTCGTTGAATTCACCCAGCACCTGCCGCAAGTTTGCCTTGCGGCCAAACGCCTCTTCGGGCTGCTCTGTGCTGGTACTCCAAAGCAACACATAGCTGACACCGCGTGCGTGATGCGAGCCGATTTCCGTCATGAAGGTATTAGTGACCAGATGACGGGTGATACGGTCGGCCGGCCGCCCTCGATATGACGCAAGAATGGCTTCTCGACCGACCAGAGGCTGGCCACCCGGCCTGGTAAGCCGGCCGTTGACCGCGAAGCACTGCACAAAAGCTTCGTGGTCTTGCCTATCGGTCAAATAAGCGGCCTGAGCCACAAGATTCTTGCAAGCGCTCTCTACAGCCAGCGAATGGGAATCGGGATTCATGTGAAAACCTCCTTACCCGTTTAGTTGTTGGAACCTGGGCCCGCCCACACTGCTGCAGGGATGCAGACATGGCCGTCGAACAAACTGCGAGCTGTGCGGATGAGCGCGGCGCTTGTCACGGAGACCGTCCCGCCTTGGCGCTCAAGCTGCAGCTGAACGGACAGCTGGCCTGTGGGATGTTCGACGGCAAGGGCCGGTTGGTCGCCCGAGGGTAGCTGCGCAATACCGTCGCACACGGAGCCCGGCAAGGCTACCGCGGTAGCGACGCTGACAGCACCCAACACACCTATGGAGGCATGACAGCGATGAGGTATGAAGCTGCGAGTGTTTATCGCGCCGCCCCCGCCGGGAGGCGAAATCAAGCACATTTTGGGCACTGTGCGCTCGGTCACGTCGCCCAGGTTCATCATGGGACCCGCCTTCAGACGTATGGCTTCCACCCGCAGTTTGAGTTCGCTGTTGCCGTCCAGCTGCTCGCGAGTCTCGTAACCCGTAATGCCCACATCTTCTGCGCGCAACAACACCAAGGGCATGCCATTATCGATGCATGTCACGGGTACGCCGTCAATGACGTCGCGCACATTGCCCGTAGGTAGCAAGGCGCCACAAGTGGAGCCCGCCGTATCTCGGAACTGTAAAGGGATGGCAGCCGCCGTACCCGGCACTCCGTCGATAGCTTGATCGCCTTCATATTGCACGTGCCCGCCTGGGGTCGGCACAGACGCCACAGCGATCTGGCCGGTATTGACCATATGGATAGCGACAGGCGTTACACCGTCGGCGGCCTTGACCAGACCTCGTTCTATGGCGAAGGGCCCGACACCTGCCAGCATATTGCCGCAGTTCTGGCCATAGTCAACTCGTGACTCGTTGATGAGTACCTGACCAAACAGGTAATCGACATCGGCATCTGGGCGAGTGGACGGCGAAACTATGGCAACCTTACTGGTCAAAGGGTCGGCTCCGCCTATACCGTCGATCTGACGGGTATCCGGTGAACCCATTACCGCCAGCAATACACGGTCGCGCAACTGAGGATCTGACGGCAAGTCGGAGGCCTGGAAGAACGGGCCCTTTGACGTGCCGCCCCGCATCAATACCGAAGGTATACGGGTTTGCATGGCAGACCTCTATAGTTCGTCCAAAGAGTCGACGTAACGCAAGCCCTTGGCCTGGAGCCGCTCGCGCATCTGATAGTAGTCAAGGCCCAGAGTGCCGTCTGCCAGTACCTTGCGGGTGGCCAGCTCTTTGTCCACACGTGCTTGAGCCGCGGCGGCAACTTTGGCCGCCTGCAGGCGAGGCACCACAACTACGCCATCATCGTCCGCCACGATGACATCGCCCGGATTTACCAATTGCTGAGCACAAACGAGCGGGATATTGACTGAGCCGAGGGTCTCTTTGACCGTGCCTTGCGCAGAAATTGCACGTGACCATACTGGAAAACCCATTTCCTGCAGCACTTTGACGTCGCGGCATCCGGCATCAATAACAAGGCCTTTGACACCGCGCACCTGCAAGGATGTAGCAAGAAGTTCGCCAAAGTAGCCGTCCAGGCATTCTGACGTGGGGGCGACGACAAGAACGTCTCCTTCGCGGCACTGTTCTACCGCGACGTGCAGCATCCAATTGTCCGAAGGCGGCACCAATACCGTTATGGCCGAGCCGGCAATGGCTGCACCCGGCCATATGGGACGCATATAGGGCGCCAACAAGCCGAGTCGGGCCTGGGCCTCGTGCACGGTGGCCGAGCCGGCCTTCTGCAAGACTTCAATGTCTGCCGCGTCGGCGCGCGGCACATTACGGACAACAACTCCACGTATCATGCCAGGTCTCCTACGACGGCGGGTGTGAGACGCATATATCCTTCTGCATACTCGATATTGCGAGCGGCAGTGATACCGATGTTGCGCTTGGCCTGAACACCACGCTGCTGGGCAACACGTGTGTAATAGGCCCAGAGGTGCTCTTGCCCCGCCATGCACTCGATGGCTTGGCGTTTAATGTCCCACACGTCGGTAATATCCAGGAAGGTGTTGGGCGTCCATTCACATTGCTCGGGCTGGTGAGGCTCGAAGGCGTACACCGGGGGCGCGCCTATGACCTTCTGCCCGGGATTATGGCCCTCGGCCTGCGCGATGATGCGTGTTTCTTGCGCTACATGCATGGCCAGCGGGTGATCGAAGTTATACGGATCTTTTGTGGAATGACTGAGCACGAACGACGGCTGCAAGTCGCGATATATGTCCACCAAGCGGTAAAACGCCTCGTCTGTCACGCGCAGTGGGTAATCACCCAGGTCGAAAAATTCTATTTCAGCACCAAGAATATCGGCGGCCTTTTGAGCCTCTTCACGACGCGCTTCTTTGACGCGATCCAAGGTCATGCCTTCCTTACGCCACAATTTGGCGGATTCGCCGCGCTCGCCGTAGGACAGGCAGACGATCTTCATGCGATAACCTTGACGTACGTGGCTGGCAATGGCGCCACCGGCGCGCCAGACAAAATCTGCCGAATGGGCGCTGACGACCAAGCCGGTACCGGGACTGGCAGTACTTGCATTCATGTAGAAAACTCCCTTATATGCGGTTCAGGATACGAAGGGAAGTTTGCCAGTTTGGGCACGGGGTCACCAGTGACAATGACTTGGCCAGCCGTGCGTATAGCTTATAACGCACAAGACGGCCTGGCCTTACCTGTTATGCCAACGCGTCCGCCAACTTACGCACTTCCTCCACAAAAGTCATCATGGATGCCCCCAGATGACTGTCGCGTCTGGTCGTCAAACCAATGACGCGCGCAGTATCGTTAACCGGCACGGGAAGCACGGTAAGCAGACCGGCCGACATCCCCCGCATGATCTGGCGACGTGACAACAAAGCCAGTCTGTCACTATCCAATAGCAGGGCCTGTAGCACCATGGCGCTGTTCACTTCCAATGAAGCCTGAGGTGGCGATATGCCTTCCGCCTTGAAGGCGCGCTCGAACGCTTCTCTTGCCGGGGTTCCGGGTAATGGAGCGATCCAGGATTCGGTCACCAGCTGGCGCAGGTCCTTGATTGGAGCATCAAGCAAAGGGTGCCCATGGCGCGCAACCACCGACAGAGTGTCCTCGAAAAGCGCCTCTTGCTTTAACTCGGGCGATGGCAGTTTGGGCCGCAATGCGCCCACGATGATATCGACCTCGGCGTGAAGCAGCTGATGAACCAAGGCGTCGTAAGTGCCGTCCACAATGGTGACGCTCAACTCTTTATGAGCGCTAAGCACCTTATCGACTGCGCGCGGAACCAGCATCCCGGCGGAAAGCGGTAAGGAACCCACCACGATGCGGCCTTGAACCTGTCCTCGGTAAGCGGCGAGATCTTCTTGGGCAAGGCGAAACTCGTCGAGCGCCAGTTTTGCCCGGCGTAATACGGCCTCCCCACTGTCGGTAAGCCGCGCGCCTCCGCCAGAGCGATGAAACAGTTTCGCCCCCAGCATATGTTCTAGCTGGCGTAAGGTCTGGTTGACGGCGGGTTGGCTAATACCCAGTCGGGCTGCGGCTTGTGTTTCGCCCCGAGTTTCACAAAAGACGATATAGGTCTGCAGATGACGAAAGCCGCAAGTGACGGCAAATCGACCGCCGGTGTTCTTCAGGCCCGCCGAACCGGCCGCCTGGGCGCGAGCCTCCTGTTGCGCCAAATCCAGTTGGTCGAAGGCGCGCTGCGTGCGTCGGATCAACAGCTCGCCTTCGGCTGTTGCCAGCATTCCTCGGCCAGTTCGATCGAAAAACTGCACCCCCAAGCCGTCTTCCAGATCGCGAATTGCGCGGGCAATTGCAGACTGCGAAAGCGGCAGCAATGTCGCTGCCCGGGCCGTGCTGCCGGTTTGGAAAACGGCCAACGCGGCACGAAATTGGCGCAAGCGGGGCGCAAATGGAAAGGCAACGGATGTGGAAGCCTGAGTTGACATAGGAGAACCTGGGTGGGCAGTCGAACAACCGTCCTGCAGTGCTCCAAGAATAACCGGGGCCGGTCGCAAGGACCGGCCCTATTGATAAAAAATAGCGTTATGTCAGGCCGCTTTGACGGCCTTACGGCGCGGCAGGCCCATGATTTGGCGCGCCTCTTCAGGTGTAGCCGGCTCGTAGCCCATTTCCCGAACCAGACGCACCATGCGCTCGACCAGCTCGACGTTGGTAGCCAGGCGCCCTTGCTCGTAATACAAGTTGTCTTCCAGGCCTACCCGCACATGACCGCCCAGCAGCAGCGCCTGCATGCTTGCGGGCAGCTGTGCGGCGCCGACCGCGCTGACGTTGAATATGGCGCCCTTGGGCAGGTGATCGACCATGGTTTGCAGGATTTTCGGCGTATAAGGCAAAGCGCCCTGGAAGGCGTAGACGCCCAGCACAATATTGACAAAGAAGGGCTCTTCGTCCAGCCCGGCATCAATCATCTTGGGCACATCGGTGACCAGATCGGACAGACTGAAGACTTCCCATTCGGGCTTGATGCCCCGGGCTTTCATCTTTTCAGCCAATTCGCGGATACGTTTTGGGGTGGTCGGAACGAGAATCTCTTTGTCGCCAAACGAACAACAAATGGTCTGGGCATCCAGCGTGCACATTTCGACGCCCTCGCCCTCCATGCCCTTAAGGCGCTCTTCGAACTTGATTTCCCACAAGCCGTTGTTAAGCTCGTGGATCATGTCTCCGTGCACGCCGCCACCCGTCGAGTTATTGAGGATGATGTCGCACTTGTCACGAATGAGCCGGTTAATGCGGGTGTACACGCCGGCATCGCAGGTGGCAAGGTGATCGCTGTCACGCCGCGCGTGCACAGCCACCACGCTGGCGCCGGCGTTATAACAATCGTAGACGTCGGCCGCGATTTCCTCGGGGGTAACCGGCAAATGGGGGCTTTGCTTCTTAGTGGCTACCCCTCCAGTGGGTGCCACGGTGACGATGACCTTTGGTTTGCTCATATCTCCTCCTGTTTATCTTTAGCCAAGCCGGCGAGCCCCCAGTCTAACGGCCCGCCCACCAAGTCGCTAATGCCTACTTTATATAGGATCCATCCGCTTTTGGCATAATCGCACGCGCTGCAAAGCGTAGGATGACGATTTTCCTTCATGCCGTACGAAGGATGAAGACGCCTGTGTTGACGCCCGCGCTACGCAACCTGAGCGGAAGCCACGTCCAGCAGTGGAAGCTCGGGATGGATACGATTGCGTCCGGAGCGTTTCGCTTGATAGAGGGATCGATCGGCACGGATGCTGAGCCATTCGAACGACTCGCCTTCCGTCCAGCATGCAACGCCTCCACTAATCGTGTAACTGCAGCGGCCGAAGGGTCCGCGTGCAGGATCGGCCTCGACCGCCATACGCAACCGGTCCCCCAGATATTGCGCCAGTTGGGCATCGGCATCGGGCATCAGGACCGCAAACTCTTCGCCGCCCACGCGGCCCAAGATGTCTCCTTCACGAAGAGCCACACGGGCCACCCGCACAAATTCACGCAACACCGTGTCGCCCGCCGCATGGCCCAGGCTATCGTTGATTCGTTTGAAGTGGTCCAGGTCCACCAGCAACAGGGACAACGGGCGCTTCTCAATGGCGGCTTGCTGGATGTGTTCCTCGGCTAGCGCCTCAAAGCGCTTTCGAGTAAGCGCTCCGGTTACATAATCGCGATTGGCCACCTCATGAGCGTGAGCCAGCACCGCGCCATGCACCATCATGATGGCGCCCATGGTAAGGCCCGGCATGAGCACCGCACCCACCACCAGCAAGGCCATGGTCCAGACGCCGCTAAACAGCTCGATGGAGTCTGCCATAGGTACTGACAGGGCGTACCAACCGCGAGCCAGAGCGCTTACTGAAAACACCGTGGCCACCACTGCGGTAAACAAGTACGCATGACGGTCCCCAAAAGGCGGATGCCGTCTATAAACAAGCACCGCCACGGCGAACAGCATGAGACCGGCGTAGGTGCTGAAGATCAGGCTACGTATGCGTGCATCGTCGAGGTAATAGAGCCACACCATGCCGGCGCCCATCGTGAGAGCAATGGCGCAGCCCATCCATCCCCACGGAACCCGATGTCCCATGAAGCGGGCACAACCCGCATAATAAAAAGCCGGCGCACAGGCCAAGATGGCGTTGGCCAACACAATAGAGAGAAAGTCAGGCACATAGCCGCGCAAACCGAAAAGCGGCATGGAGACAAGTACCGCCGCATTGGCGGCCATCCACTCCTTGATGCCCGGCAAGCCCGTACGCCGCAACGAGCCCAGCACCAGCAACAGGGCTAAGCACACCAATGCGGTGCTGACGGCTATAGCGTAGAGGACGGGCATGCTCGGAAGTCCGAGAGGGGAAAGGCATGGGCATTGTAACCAAGCCCTACAGTGCCGGATACCCTTTTGAGGCCAAGCGAGCCGGCTGCCCCGGCAGTTTCCGGCCCGGGAAGTCGAGCAGTTTCAGGCCCGTGCCAGAGTAGTCAGGACTCCACCACCACAGAGGCGTCGCCGGGGTTGAACTGCCCCACGACGGCCGCTTGGGAAAAGCCCTGAGACCTGAAGGTGCTTAGTACTTCTTCCACTGCCTCGGGTTCACAAGCCACCAACAACCCACCCGACGTTTGCGGATCGGTCAGCAAACCGCGCATTGCATCGTCAAGCCGGGACGGCAAATGAATGGACGCCCCATAGGACTGCCAGTTTCGACCGGACGCGCCTGTGATGACGCCCTGCCGGGCCAACTCGTGGACACCCGGCAGCCACGGGATATCGCTGACCCGCAAATGCGCGGCCAGATCAGAGGCACGCGCCATTTCAAGCGTGTGCCCCAACAAGCCGAAACCTGTGACATCGGTTATGGCATGGACACCCGGCAAGCGCGCCAGCTGCGCGCCGGGCCTATTCAACTTGGTCGTGGCGTTGATCATGGCCTGGTAACCAGCCTGGTCGAGGATGTCTTTCTTAAGCGCGGCCGAAAGCACGCCCACCCCTAGAGGCTTGCCCAGTATCAGCACATCGCCGGCTTTGGCGTCGGCGTTGCGTTTGATGTGGGAAGGATGAGCAAGCCCCATCACGGCCAGACCGTATATGGGCTCTACCGAATCAATGGAATGCCCGCCGGCGACGGGGATGCCGGCATCCGCGCACACAGCGGCCCCGCCTTCAAGAATACGGGCGATGTCGGCGTGGGCCATAACGTTGATGGGCATACCGACAATTGCCAGGGCCATGATGGGCGTTCCGCCCATGGCGTACACATCCGATAAGGCGTTTGTGGCGGCAATACGGCCGAAATCGTACGGGTCGTCAACAATCGGCATGAAGAAGTCAGTGGTCGCAATAAGCGCCTGCTCTTCATTTAGCTTATAGACTGCGGCGTCGTCCGAGGTTTCGGTGCCCACCAGCAACTGTGAATATGCGGCTGCAGACGGCATTGTGGACATGAGTTCGGCCAGCACGCCCGGCGCTATCTTGCAGCCACACCCGCCCCCATGTGAAAGAGAAGTAAGGCGCGGCGGCGTGGCGGTCAGCGATTCGGACATGGGGCGATCTCCGTAGAAGCAAAATACAGCCGCCCAAGCAGGGGCGGCTGTATTAGATGTAGCGGAAAGAGATATGGCGGAAAGCAGCAGGAGTCGAACCTACCTGGGAGCGTCTGACGCCCCCAACCGGGTTTGAAGCCCGGCCGTGCCACCGGACACGCATGCCTTCCATGGTCGTGGCCTATGATAACTTGAGCCAGAACGACGCGCTATCGGGCCGCAGGACATGGCGATCGCGCAATCGCCTTGTATAGCCGACCCGATCAAAAAACTCGAGGATTTGAACCGCCCGTTTACGACCCAGGCCAGTGGCATCGCGCAAGGTAGCGGCGCGCACACCTTCTGGATCGAGTTGCGCAACTAAATGTGCAAGACGTGCGATCTGCTCTCGGTGATAGAACAAATCGTTCACCACTTGAAAGAGCTGTCCTTGCCGAACCAGTCGACGCAGTAAGCGCCGCACGTCTTCTTCGTCTTTCTGAAGCTCGCGCGCCAGATCGCGCACCCATGGCGGGTCGAATTGCCCTGCGTGTAAGCGCGGCAATAATTCGTGGGCTAATTCCGTTTCGGGACCACTCAGGCTGACTTGATGACCCGGGCGGTGCAGCCAGGGGCCGTTGCGCTGTATCAACCCCTGCTGCAACATGTGCTCGCGCAAAGCCGGCCAAAGCGAATCCGGACACGCGGGCAAAGCCATGCGGCGCAAACGCCCAGCGTCGGGCCCCGGCTCTTCGGGCCAACGTTCGTGGTAGTTGTCTAGCGCAAGCTGAACCTTCTGAACAAGTTCCTGCAGCCTATGATCGGCTATGAGTGTGCGGTATTGGGTGCCATTGGCCGCTGCCATCCACCGGGCGCCCCTTGGGGCCGCAAACTCCGCAAGATCACGCCCCACTATCCGTACCAAGCGGGCCTCGTCCAGTCCGTAGGGCGCATCGTCAAGCAGGCCCTGCAAATCGCCGCCGTACAGCACGCGATGCACCGCTTGCATCCAGGCGAGTCGGGCCAATGAACGCCGCTTGCGATCTGGAGCTTCCGGATCGATGACCAGCCCGCCGCCCAAGGTACGGTTCGCTTGAGCATTGCGTATGATGTAGCGGTCGCCGGGCATGACGCAGATAGGCTCATCAAAAACCAATTGCAACCAGCCGGTCTGCCCTGCCGTGATGCTGTCTGCGCTTAAGGGCACAGCGTGAGCCATATGATGGGAAGCACCCACCAGCACATGCACGGGTGTCCATGCTTTAAGGCTTTCTTCAATGTCGGTCAGTAGCTGAACATGCACGTCAACACGACGCGTCGGCGAAAAGCAGCGGGCGTCCGCAATCCAGTCACCACGCTTGATTTCGTGCCGGGCGACTCCCCCCAGATTAAGCGCACACCGCTGGCCTGCATGGCCTTCTTGAGCCGGCTCGTTCTGGGCATGGATGCTACGCACCCGGACAGGTGTGCTGGCCGGCATAAGCCGTAAGTCGGCCTGGTCGTCAGCGCGCACTGTGCCGCTATGCACGGTGCCCGTCACAACGGTTCCATGGCCGGTCAAGGTGAAAACCCGGTCCACCGCAAGGCGAAACAGGCTCTGGCTTTGGGAGCCGGTCACTGTCCGCGCGGCCTGATGCAGGTGTTCCCGCAATTGTTCTATGCCCTTGTGCCGATCGTCGACCGCTGCCACCGGGAAAACCGGTGCGCCTTCCAGAAAACTCCCTGCGCCCAGTGCCTGTATTTGGGCGCAAACCTTCGCGATCCGGTCTTCGTCGACCCGATCGCATTTGGTGAGCGCTATGGCGCCCCGTTCTACGCCCAGCAGATTCAAGATGGCCAGGTGTTCGTGCGTTTGCGGCATGATGCCGTCGTCAGCGGCCACGACCAACAGACCGAAGTCGATGCCACTTGCGCCTGCCGCCATGGTGTGAATGAGCTTTTCATGGCCAGGTACATCGATGAATCCGAGACGGTCCCCATTGGGCAAGGGCGTATAGGCGTACCCGAGCTCGATGGATATGCCCCGCGCTTGTTCTTCCTTGAGGCGGTCAGTGTTAGCTCCGGTGAGCGCCCGCACCAAGGTCGTCTTGCCATGGTCTATATGTCCTGCGGTGCCGATTATCATTCAGCACGTCCTCTTAGTTGCTGTATAAATTCGGCTTCGTCAGCCTCTTGCAGACATCGAAGATCCAGCCAAAGCGCCTTGTCAGACACGCGCCCTACGACGGGTCGATCGAGGTCACGCAACCGACCCTCGAGGTGCATCAAGGCCCGTCCGCCGCGTCCCTTACCGGCCGTGGTCCGTATGGCCAGACCATAGCTGGGCAGTTGATTAACCGGCATGGCGCCACTGCCGATTTGGCTATACATGGGCGCTGGTTCAACTTGATATTCCGGCCCTACAAATTGCTGGAGCACCGGCGCAAGGCGCAACGCTTGGGCGTGCATAGTCTGTACGGGACGAGTCAACAGGCGCAATGTGGTCAGCCGCTCGCCAAGCAGTTCGGGCGCCTTGTACAACTGCAGGACAGGCTCGAGCGCCGCCAAGGTGAGTTTGCCTACTCGCAAAGCGCGTTTCAATGGGTTCTTTTTAATTCTGGCAATGAGATCGGCCCGGCCTACGATAAGTCCCGCCTGAGGACCTCCTAGCAACTTGTCGCCGCTAAAGGTCACTACATCGGCGCCGGCAGCCACGGTGTCGGCCACTGTCGGCTCGTGTGGAAGCCCCCACTTGGCCAAGTCCGTTAATGTGCCACTACCCAGATCTACCGCTGCAGGAAGACCGTGCGCGTGCGCAATGTCTGCCACCTGGCGGATGTGGACGCTTTTAACGAAGCCGGTAACCTCATAATTGCTGCAATGCACCTTCATGAGCATGGCGGTGCGTGGACCAATGGCCTCTTGGTAGTCGGACACGTGGGTGCGATTGGTGGTACCGATTTCCTTCAGGCGCACGCCGGCCCGCAGCATGATGTCGGGAATCCGAAAAGAACCGCCAATCTCGACCAGTTCGCCCCGCGACACGACCACTTCCCGCCGATTTCCCAAGGCGTTGAGCATGAGCAGCACCGCTGCCGCATTATTGTTGACGACCGTGGCAGCTTCGGCACCCGTGAGCTCGCATAACAGCTTTTGCACGAGGTCGTCGCGGTCACCTCGTCGACCCGTAGTCAAGTCGTACTCGAGGTTCATGGGCTGCGACAACGCCTGGACCACCGCTTGCACGGCTTCGTCGGGCAGAAGCGCCCGGCCCAGGTTGGTGTGCAACACCGTGCCCGTCAAATTGAAGACAGGACGGAACGCCCCACGGTTGGCTTTCTCGAGCCGACCCGCCGCTTGAGTGAGTATTTGATCGGGGAGAAGGGCGTCTGGCGACGCCTTGTCGTCAATTACGGCCTGCCGGAGCTCGTCAAGGCAAATGCGCAATGCCCCTGCCACCTGCGTATGCCCATACTGACCGACTAACTGGACGCCGCGAGAGGCGTTGAGCAGGCGATCAAGAGAGGGAATGTCGCTAAGGCGAGCCGCGGTGAGCTCGCCGGGGGTTGCTGCAGCCATAGATCAATCAGCGCCGTCTTGCCACAACAAAGGATTGCCGCTGGCTCGCATATAGCCCGCATCGCCCATCAGAATGTCGAGCGCGAGACTACCTAGATCGTCTGCGACCGGCTCGATGTGCAGATCCTTTTCCTGGTAGAAGATTTTTCGATAGGTTTTGCACTTGTCGCAGGATTCGGCCTTGATACCTTCGTGTCCGTCCTCGATTCGATGGTAGGCGATACTTTCCGTATCTTCACAGTGCGAACAGGTAACCCGTACCAGATGCCATTCTGTGGAACACAACGAACAACACAGGTAACGGCAGCTGTCGCGCGCACCACCCACCCGGACCACGCTTGCAACCGGCAGACTGGCACACACAGGGCATACACCAAAGGGGCTGACGACCGGCAGGTGGTTTTCCTCGAAGTGAGCGGCCATTGCGGTCCAGTACACCTGCAAGGCAGCCATGACGAAGGGTGCAGCGGCGGTATCGATGTTTTGGTCGCGCTCGGCCAATAAATCGTCGGCGAGCTCTTCAAGCCCGGCCGGATTGGTGGCCACTGCTTGACGCAATCCCAGCACCACCTGTTGAGCGGCGTCGGGCAATGGCGGCTGAACCTGAAGCAGATGCTTGAGCAGGCCATCCAGTACCTCGAGCCATTCGGCGCCCCGTTGCCATCCCACAGCCTGCAGGGGCGGCATGCCATGCGCTTGAGCACGCTCGAGGCGGTCGGTGGGTACCGGAGTAAGGTGGACGGTGCCCAGCAGTTTGTGCTGGGCGTCGGCCACATGGGCCATGAGATTCAGATAGCCCGCCAGGGTGTGATCGTTGGCTAATTGCCGCAAGCGGGCGGCCCGATCGACAAATACGCTAGAACTGTCGGGGAGTTGAACTCGTGGGATTCGGGTGTGATCGGTAGATTCGATTTCACCGCGCTCAAGAATACGCTGCAAGGGTCGCCTCCAGAAATTAAACGGGCGCCTGCCGCGCACGCGACAGGACACCCGGGATACCAACTGCCTGAGCGGGCAAGCTTTCTACTTGTCTGCCGCAGGCCTGCGCAGCTGACGCCACCATAGCCGGTGGTGCTTATACGCCCAGCCCGGTGTGACCGTGCCGCGCGTCATGGCTTGCATTGAACCCTTTACCCAGTACGCCGAGTAGATGTGGATAATGATGGCGCAAATAATGACAAAAGCAAAGAAGGCATGAAATACCGCCGCCGCCCGCACCACGGGAATGGGGACCAGCGTATAGGCAAACCACGGCCGCCACATGAGTATGCCAGTGACGATCAGCACCAACATGCTTATGACCAACACAAAGTACAACAACTTTTGGCCGCCGTTGTACTTGCCCACCTCTGGCACACGGTCTTCACGATGATTGACGACATCACCCACCCGCTTTAGCCACTCGATGTCGTGCTTTTGTATGGAGTTGTGCTTGAACATCCGCACAGCCAATACAAGAAACAGGAGGAACATGAAGAGGCCAAACCATGGATGCAGGATGCGCGTCCATTGGCCGCCGCCAAATAAGGCGGACAGCCAATACATCAGAGGATGGAACAGGGCCAAGCCGGACAAGCCCGCCAGGAAAAAGGCACCAGCCACGATCCAGTGGTTGGCTCGTTCACCCCGGCTATAGCGAACGATCAGATCGGATCTTTTGACGTCACTCATTTGCGGCCTCCCTGGCTTTACGTTCGTCTTCCTCCGTGGTCTCGAGGGGACCTACCCGGATGTAGTGGAAGAAGCCCGCCAGCGCGGTAGCGGCCATGACCGCCAACGCCAAGGGCTTGGTAATGCCCTTCCACACCGAGACCCATGGACTGATGGTGGGATTTGCAGGCAGCCCGTTGTACAGCTCGGGCTGATCGGCATGGTGCAACACATACATGACGTGGGTGCCACTTACGCCTTGCGGGTCGTACAGGCCCGCGTTCTCGAAGCCCCGGGACTTCAGATCGGCAATACGTCCGTCGGCGTGTTCAATCATGTCTTCTTTGCTGCCGAAGACAATGGCGCCTGTGGGACAGACCTTGGCGCATGCAGGCTCTTGGCCCACAGCCACACGGTCGGAACACAAGGTGCACTTGTACGCTTTATTGTCCTTCTTGGAAATGCGAGGAATATTGAAAGGACATCCGGAAACGCAGTATCCGCAGCCGATGCAGTTTTCTTCCTGGAAGTCGACGATGCCATTGGTGAACTGGACGACGGCCCCGGGCGAAGGGCATGCCTTCAGGCAGCCCGGATCCTCGCAATGCATGCAGCCGTCCTTTCGAATCAGCCACTCGAGGTCGCCTGCCGAGTTCTCGTACTCGGCGAACCGCATTAATGTCCAGGAGTTTTCGGTAAGATCGAGCGGGTTGTCGTAAACCCCCACGTTCTCGCCGATTTCGTCACGCGTATCGTTCCACTCCATACAGGCTACCTGGCATGCCTTGCAGCCGATGCATTTGGTGGTGTCGATGAGCTTGGCCACCTTGCCAATGGCCCAGCTCTCGCGCTGTTGAGGCGGCACCCAGGTGGTGGCCGAGCGCCTTTGAATATCGAGCGATTGCATAGACATGGCTAACCCCCTCAGATTTTCTCGACGTTGACCAGGAAGGACTTGAACTCAGGTGTCTGAGTATTGCCATCCCCGACTGGCGGCGTGAGAGCGTTGATGAGGAAGCCCGGCTTGGCCAACCCGACAAAGCCCCAGTGCAAGGGAATGCCCACTTGATGCAGCGTTTTCCCCTCGACCTGTAAGGGTCGAATGCGCTTCGTGACCACCGCTTTAGCCTTGATGTAGTCGCGGTTGGACGAGACCCGCACCCAGGACCCATTGGCAATGCCAAGCTCTTCGGCCAGCGCTTCGCCGATTTCAACGAATTGCTCGGGCTGCAAAATCGCGTTGAGGCGATTGTGCTTGGTCCAGTAGTGGAAGTGCTCGGTAAGTCGATAGCTGGTCGCCACATAGGGGAACTCGGAGGCCTTGCCCATGGTGGCCAGGTCGTCTTCGAACACCCGTGCAGCCGGACTACTGACCGCACGGGGCTCTTTGGGATAGAACGGGTTGTATCCCAAAGGTGTCTCGAACGGTTCGTAATGCTCTGGGAAGGGTCCCTCGACCAAGCCCTTGCGTGCGAAGAATCGGGCCACCCCCTCGGGGTTCATGATGAAAGGCATCATGCCGTTGGCCGGGTCTTCGGTCAGGACGTAGTCGGGAACGTCGGCCCCGGTCCAGTTACGCCCATTCCAGTAGATGAGCTTGCGGGTGGGATCCCATGGTTGACCTTGAGGGTCGGCCGAGGCACGGTTGTACAGAATGCGGCGGTTGGCCGGCCATGACCACGCCCAATTCAGCGTTTGGCCAATTCCGCTCGGATCGGAGTTATCCCGCCGGGCCATGAGGTTGCCCGCAGGCGACCAGCAACCTGCGTAGATCCAGCAACCACTAATGGTGGTGCCGTCGTCGCGCAACTCGCCGAAGCCCATGAGCTGATCGCCGGCCTTGCGAATGACGCGAGTGGGATCGTTGGGGTCGACCAGATCGACCAGGGCCTTGCCGCTGTACTCTTTGGCCAACTCTTCGGCCGTGGGGTTCTCGGGGTTGTTATACGGCCACCATAGGTTGACGATGGGGTCGGGGAATGCTCCGCCCTCTTTCTCGTACAACGCGCGAAGGCGCATGTACAGGGTCGCCATGATTTCGATGTCGCTCTTGGCTTCACCAGGAGGTTCGGCGCCTTTCCAGTGCCACTGCAGCCAGCGGCCCGAGTTGACCAGGGTGCCTTCCTCTTCGGCGAAGCAGGTCGTGGGCAACCGGATGACCTCGGTCTGGATCTGAGAGGGATCGACATCGTTGAGCTCGCCCGCATTTCGCCAAAACTCGGAGGTTTCGGTGACAAGCGGATCCATTATGACCATGTACTTGAGCTTGGAGAAGCCATTGATGAGCTTCTTCTTGTAGGGGTGAGCCGCAAGCGGATTGAACCCCTGACAGAAGTAGCCGTTCATCTGGCCCTTGTCCATGAGCTCGTATGTTTGCAGCATGTCGTACAGACGGTCGAGCTTGGGCAGGTAGTCGAACGCCCAGTTATTACCCGCGTGAGCATGATCGCCCCACCACGCCTTCATGAGACTGACGTGGAACTTGCGATAGTTGCCCCAATAACTAAGCTGGTTAGGCCGTATTGGCTTTGGAGCCCGGGACTCAATGTAGGCGTTGAAGTCTTGCTCGTAGTCGTACGGCAAACTGAGGTAGCCCGGCAGCAAGTTGGACATGAGCCCAAGGTCGGTCAGACCTTGAATGTTGGAGTGACCGCGCAGGGCGTTCATGCCCCCGCCCGCTATGCCAATATTGCCCAACAACAGTTGAACCATGGCGCCGGTGCGTATCATTTGCGAGCCGACACTATGTTGCGTCCAACCCAAGGCATAAAGAATGGTGCCGGCGCGATCGGGCTGTGCCGTCGACGCCAACATTTCACAGACCTTGAGGAACTTGTCGCGCGGAGTGCCGCAGATGCGTTCGACAGCCTCGGGTGTGTAGCGGTCGTAATGTTGGCGCATCAACTGGAATACGCAACGGGGATGCTGCAACGAAGGATCGACCCGAGCCATGCCGTCTTCGCCGATTTCGTATTCCCAGGAGGTTTTGTCGTACGAGCGACGCTTTTCGTCATAGCCTGAGAAGATGCCTTCCTGGAAGGCAAAATCCTCGCGAACGATAAAAGCCAGGTCGGTGTAATTGCGAACGTACTCGTGCTGGATTTTGTCATTCTCGATAAGGTATCGGATGACGCCGCCCAGAAAGACTATGTCGGTGCCCGTGCGGATGGGGGCGTAGAAATCGGCCACCGAAGCCGAGCGCGTAAAGCGCGGATCGACCACGATGAGTTTTGCGCCTCGGCCTGCCTTCGCTTCAGTAACCCATTTGAAACCGCATGGGTGCGCCTCGGCAGCGTTGCCGCCCATGATGAGGATGATGTCCGCATTCTTGATGTCGACCCAATGGTTCGTCATCGCTCCACGGCCAAACGTCGGGGCAAGACCTGCCACCGTCGGACCGTGTCAAACGCGAGCCTGGTTGTCGAAGGACAGCATCCCGGTGCTGCGCACCACTTTATGAGTTATGTACCCGACCTCGTTGGTACTTGCGGAAGCCGCAAGAAAACCTGTCGTGAGCCACCGGTTGACCAGGCGACCGTCTTCGTTGGTCTGCACAAAATTGGCATCCCGGTCTTCTTTCATGAGCTTGGCGATGCGGTCGTAGGCGTCGTCCCACGAGATGCGTTGCCAGGTGTCGGAACCGGGTGCACGATATTCTGGATAGAGAAGCCGGTTCGGGCTGTTGATGAAATCGACGAGGGCCGCGCCCTTGGGACAGAGCGTTCCGCGGTTGACGGGGTGATCGGCGTCACCCTCGATGTGGTAGATACTTGCCTTGGCGTTTTTAGCGCCATCGCCCAGTCCGTACATAAGGATGCCGCACGAGACTGAACAATAGGGACAGGTATTGCGCGTTTCGGTACTGCGGGCCAATTTGTATTGTCTGACTGCCGCCAATGCCGGAGCCGGAGCGGCCCCCATCAGGGTCAGGCTGGAGCCCGCCAGCGAAGCACCTGTCACCTTGAAGAATTGACGCCGACTCATGTTTAACATGACGCTCTCCCCAGGATGATGGAACTACTGTGGAACCACGAAAAACAAACACAGCTGCGATACGTACTGGGGCCAGTATAGAGATGCTTCTAGAGGTCCACAATCCCCCCTTGTTACAACGTGGTCTTTTGACCATTCTCAAAAAGGCCTTGAAAGTAAAGGCCCACAGGCTAAGGGCAGATCCCGTAGCGGCGACCATTGCCTTCCTATACCCTATGTCATTTACGCAGACATATCCGGTTCTGATGCGGACTGAAGCGAACAATCCAGGAACCAGTCACGCCACTCACCAAGGAGACAGCATGTCCACACAGGCACAGGTACTTGAAGGGAAAGCCAAGCCGCGAGGTAAATATCCTCATATCAAGCGGGCTGGAGACTTTCTTTATGTATCGGGAACAAGTTCAAGGCGCGCTGACAACTCGTACGCCGGTGTGGAAGTCGATGAACTGGGCGTCACCAACCTGGACATCGAAGCACAGACTCGCGCCGTGATTGAAAACATATCCGACATACTGCAAAGCGCCGGCGCCACACTTGACGATCTCGTTGAGATGTCCGTCTTTCTGGTCAACATGAACGATTTTGCCGGCTACAACAAGGTCTATGGCGAATACTTCGATTACACCGGCCCGGCCAGAACCACCGTCGCTGTGCATCAGTTGCCGCATCCGCATTTGCTGATCGAGATCAAGGCGGTGGCTTACAAGCCGGCGTGAAAATATCCTTACCCGGAAAGAACGCAAATTCGGAGACAACCATGCTGACCTATGGCGCGCCTTTTAACTTCCAGCAGTGGCTTAAAGAGCACGATCATCTGCTCAAACCGCCAGTCGGTAATCAACAAATCTGGCAGGACGCCGATTTCATCGTGACCGTGGTGGGAGGCCCCAATGAACGCACGGATTTCCACGACGACCCGTTTGAAGAGTTCTTCTATCAGTTCAAGGGCAATGCCTACCTCAACATCATGAACGAGGGCAAAGTGGAACGCGTCGATCTGAAGGAAGGCGATATGTTCTTGCTGCCTCCGCACGTGCGCCATTCGCCGCAGCGGCCCGAGCCCGACAGTCGCTGCCTGGTCATAGAAAGGCAACGGCCTCTTAACGTGCTCGACGCTTTCGAATGGTATTGCCTTAACTGCAACCACCTCGTGCATCGGGTCGAGGTACAGCTCAAAAGCATAGTCAAAGATTTGCCGCCACTTTTCGATCGCTTTTACGCCGATGCATCGTTGCGCGTCTGCCCCCAATGCCAAACGGTGCACCCAGGCAAAGATGCGCGGCGCACCGTGGCTCAGCCGGAATAATTCAAGGCAATTACCCCAATATTGATCGGCTGGCGGTTCGCCCGCTAAGACAGGGCAAGCAGCCGGTCCCGAATCACATGGCATCATCCAGGAGTCAGGCTTGAAACGCCCAGAGTCGCCCACCATAGACATTCATTCGCACTTCTTTCCGCCCATTACGCGCGACGAGGCGGCGCAACTGGACCCAGACAACGCGCCTTGGCTACAAGACAATGGTGATGGCACCGGCCACATCATGACGGGTTCACGAGCATTTCGTCCTGTGTATTCCGCTCTCTGGGATCCAGCACGACGCATCGAAGAAATGGACGCCACCGGAGTCGACATACAGATCATGTGCGCTACACCGGTCATGTTTGGCGCCCAGTATCCGGTCGAACGGGTACTGCCCTGGGCCGAGCGCATGAATGACTATGCGCTAGAGCTCTGCTCGCATAATCCTCAGCGGCTTAAGCCTCTGGCCCAAGTTCCACTTCAGAACATCGACGCTGCCTGCCAAGAAGCGTCACGCGCCAAGCGCAGCGGTCATCTGGGTGTGCAGATCGGCAACCATATGCAAGAGAAAGACCTCGACCACGAGGACATGATCACCTTTCTCACCCACTGTGCCCACGAAGACATTCCACTACTGGTACACCCCTGGGACATGATGGGGGGCGAAAACCGCATGAAAAAGTGGATGCTGCCCTGGTTGGTCGCCATGCCGGCCGAAACGCAGTTGGGCATACTTTCCTTGATCTTGTCCGGCGCATTCGAACGCCTGCCACGGTCGCTCAAAATTTGTTTTGCCCATGGTGGCGGCAGCTTCGCTTTCCTGTTAGGGCGAGTGGAAAACGCTTGGCGCGAGCGCGATATTGTGCGTGAAGACTGCCCTCATCCGCCTTCCCACTATGTAGACCGCTTCTATGTGGATTCGGCTGTCTTTGACCCGCGTTCGCTACGATTGTTGGTGGACGTCATGGGCGAAGAGCGGGTCATGCTGGGATCCGATTACCCCTATCCGCTGGGCGAGCGCAAGGTCGGCCAGTTGATTCAAGAAGCGGGCTTCGACGCCGCCACTCAAAACCGACTTCGCAGCACCAACGCCAGCGAATTTTTCAATCTTTAGTGTCTTAACCCTATAACACCGGAGACAAATATGAAGACACCTTTTAAGTATTTACTGAGCGCCTCGGCCTTGGCCTTGAGCATGGCCTGGGCGCCGGCCCACGCCGATATCAAGATCGGTATGATCACGACGCTATCGGGGTCAGGCGCCACCTTGGGTCAGGACCAATACGACGCGTTTATGTTGGCTGTGGAACAAAAGGGCGGCAAACTCGGCGATGAACCCGTACAGGTCATTGTGGAAGACGACCAGCTTAAGCCACAGGTGGGCGTACAAATTGCCAAAAAACTGCTTGAGAACGACAAGGTCGATCTAATCACCGGCATCGTGTACTCCAACGTCATGATGGCGGTGCAAAAACCCATACTCGAGTCCGAGACATTCCTCATCGGCTCCAATGCCGGCCCTTCGCCCATGTCCGGGGCGCAGTGCTCGCCGTATTTCTTCTCGACCTCATGGAACAACGACCAGTTGCATGAAGGCGGCGGCCAATTGGCTACCAACCAGGGCTACAAAAAGATGTACCTCATGGCGGCGAACTACCAAGCCGGCAAAGACGCTCTGGCGGGTTTCAAGCGCTTCTATAAGGGCGAAGTCATTGACGAGGTCTACACACAGGTCAACCAGCTGGACTACTCAGTAGAAATTGCTCAGTTGCAGCAGGCCAATCCAGACGCGGTCTATGTGTTTTACCCGGGCGGTATGGGCGTGAACTTTGTAAAGCAGTTCCGCCAAGCCGGCTTGTTCGAGAAGGTTCCGCTAATTTCGGCCAGCACAATTGACGGCTCCACGCTGCCGGCCATGCAGGATCTGGCAGTGGGCGCCATGACCAGCTCGCCCTATTCGCCCGACCTGGATAACGCGCAAAACAAACAGTTCGTCGAAGCTTTCCAGAAGAAATACAACCGCCTGCCATCTTTGTATGCCGCTCAGTCGTATGACGCAGCCATGCTTATCGACTCGGCCATACGTAAAGTCAAGGGCAATTTAAAAGACAAAGACGCGTTCCGCGCCGCGCTTAAGGAAGCGGACTTCGACTCTGTGCGAGGCGATTTCGCGTTCAACAATAACCACTTCCCCATTGCGAACTTCTACCGCGTAGACGTGGTCAAGGGCGAAGACGGCACCGCCCAACTCAAAACCAAGGGCGTCATCCTTGAAGCGCATAAGGACGCCTATTCCGAGCAGTGCCCTATGAAGTAAACGGACTTCTGCTTTGCGCCGCAATTTTTTGGCCTAGTGCTCAGGGGTTCAAGCGACGAATCGGTTTTCCCAATCGTCGCTTGAACTGAGCAGCCCACTCAAACGGCCGGGGCACACGACCGGCTGTGCCCCGGCCTTCCGGACCAAGCCTCGGGCGTTCGGTTTGACACCCCTCTTTCGCTGAACTACGATCAATATCGATATTAGTTTCAAAAATCGATTAAGTCGTAAAACCTCTTCTAGCGGGAGAATAACGCCGTCATGCCAAAAATCATTGTTCAAAGCAACGCCGCCCCAGTCACCGGCTTTACCGACAAGAACACACCTTCGCCACTCGCTCAAGCGATCCGAGCTGGCGATTTCCTCTATCTTTCCGGGCAAGGACCACTTGATCCAGCAACTCGTGAAGTCGTTTCCGACGACATCCGCGAGCAGGCAAGGCAAACACTAAAGAACCTGCTGGCTGTTCTGGAAGCCGGCGGCGCCAACTTGTCCAATGTCGTCAATATGCGCGTGTGCCTGCGTAATGTCGCCGACTTCCCTGCCTTTAACGAGGTGTTCCGCGAGTTTATGCAAGGCGAGAAAACCACCCGCACTTGCACGGGCGGCACCCCCCATCGTCAAGGGGTCCTGGTGGAAGTGGACTGCGTGGCTTATTTAGGCTAAGCGCTAACAACAGACTGCGCTAAGGAGCACACCATGTATCAAATGCCCATCGTCAACCTCATGGGCGAAGGCGACAAACTCACAGAATCGGGTCGACGCGTCAGCGTGCTTTGGCAAGAGCCCGAGTCCCTCGTGTTTGTCGCTCGCGGCCGCGACTATCGCAGCGAATTTCACATTAATCCCACTGATGAAATGATGTACATGATCAAGGGAGAAATGCGGCTGCATTATCGTACGCCCGAAGGGAAGGAAGAGGTCGCCATTCTGAAAGAGGGCGAGGTCATTTACACACCCGCCGGCATTCCCCACTCGCCGCGCTTTCCATCCGACGCCTATTTGCTGGTCCAGGAGCGCAAGCGCAAAGAAGGCGAAGTCGATCGTTTTCACTGGTATTGCCCAGAGTGCGACGCCTTCCTACATGAAGAGACGTTCACCGTCAGCGATTATTCAGTCGACCCGGTAGGTAAGGCTTATAAGCGGTTTTTCGACAGCGAAGAGCACCGCACCTGCAAAGAGTGCGGGCACGTCATGCCTAACGCACTGGCCGAATCCGAGCCTTGACCGGGCACGTCTCGATTGCCCTAAGCCCAAAACACCGCGGAGGCACGCGCTTTATCTGTGCAGCCCCACGGTTTTTTCCCGGTTTCTGTGTCCTGAAGGCGTAAAATACGCGATGCGTACCATTGACGTCCTGCTTTATGCAGGACGTCGTCCCTCAGGTGGCGCCTTACGCCGGCCAAGCCATGGCACACGATATCACCGACTACCAAAGCCTTTTTCTCCAAGACGTCCCACTTATCGATGTCCGCGCCCCCGTGGAGTTCAGCAAGGGCGCGTTTCCGCACGCAACCAACCTGCCACTTATGAACGACGCGGAGCGTGAAAAGGTTGGCACCTGTTACAAGCTCCATGGCAACGGGGCCGCTATTGAACTGGGCCACCATTTGGTGCAGGGACAGACCAAGACCGAGCGCATAGCAGCGTGGGCGCATTTTGCCCGCCAACATCCCGGCGGTGCCCTCTATTGTTTCCGCGGCGGTCTGCGCTCAGCCATTAGCCAAGAATGGCTGCGTGTGGAGGCAGGCATCGAGCTTCCGCGCGTTGCCGGTGGCTACAAGGCCATGCGAACCTTCCTTCTCGATACCCTCGATGCGGCTATAAGGGAATGCCAGTACGTGGTCATCGGGGGCATGACAGGCTGCGGTAAAACGGAGCTGTTGAGGGAAATTCCTGACGCAATCGATTTGGAAGCGCATGCAAACCATCGCGGCTCCAGTTTCGGGAAGCGCCCCACCGCGCAACCTTCTCAAATTGATTTTGAAAACGCTTTGGCAATTGACCTGTTAAAGCGTCGGGCTCGCGGTAGCGACGCTTTTGTCCTCGAAGATGAAAGTCGCCTTATCGGCGCGTGTTGCCTGCCTGTACCGTTGCGGCAGGGCATGCAGCGCTTTCCATTGGTCTGGCTAAAGGACACCGCTCAAAACCGCGTGGAGCGTATTTTGCAAGACTACGTTGTAGACCTGGTCGCAGAGTACGAATCTGTGCACGGGTCCGACACGGGATTCGAGTTGTTTGCTAACCGCCTGCGCGAAAGTCTGAAAAACATCAGCAAACGACTGGGCGGTGCCCGCTACGCGCAGCTGGCAAAAACCATGGACGAGGCCCTGCACGAGCAGCTGCGCTCTGGCAACGTCGACTCGCATCGCGCATGGATCACCGCCTTATTGGCCGAGTACTACGACCCCATGTACCACTCGCAACGTGAAGCCAAGGCAGATCGCATTGTGTTTGAGGGCAGCCACGATGAAGTCTTGGATTACCTGTCCGAGCATTGGCCTCTCGCCTCGAGCCGTACTCCAGTTACAGCGCTGTAGCCATTTACCGGCCGCAGGGCGTATTCAGCAATGGAACTGACAGACGCGAACTATCCGGACTGACGCGCCTCGGCGGGAGTGATACCGAATTTTTGCCGAAACACGCGTGAGAAATGAGCCGGGCTGGAAAAGCCCCACTTGTAGGCAATGTCGGCCACGCTGAAGCTTTTAAGTGCTGTGTCGGCCAAATCGGCCCGCGCCCGCTGCAGGCGCGCCAGCCGGATAAAGGCGGCCACTGACGTATCTTGCGTCGCAAAGAGCCGGTTCAAGTGCCTTAGAGACAAGCCCACCTCGTGAGCAACTTGCGCCGCGTTGAGTTCCGGTTCGGTGAGCCGACCCAAAATATGGGTTTTGGCCGCGGCGAGGTAGGCCGCCGAAAGGCCGCTACCGCTTCCGCCTGCAAGATGGTCCGACACCACGGTATGCAACAACCCCCCAATCTCATCCCGCAAGTTGTTCACCCTGCTGCGATCCCCGATGCTCGCCAGTTGGCGCGAGCGCTGCGCCAACGCCTTGAGAAGCGCCTTCGCCGTGGCCGTACGCGTGTCTATCTTGATGGGTGAGTCGAGGACATGCTCACCAGCATGTTCCAAGAAAAACTGACGCGGCATGTCGACCAGGAACTGGTGCATGTCTTCGTTGAAGCCAATCATGTATGGACGGCTGGTGTCATAAATGATGAGGTCGCCCGGCTCCAATAATTGCGAGCTGCGCCCTTGATAAAAAAAGCCCTTGCTGCGCTGAACAAAACTGGCAAACACCGCAGATTTGGGGTGCTGTCGGACCAGGTCCGCATTGCGCTCGATGACGTGCGCGTTGCCGCGGATGTCCGCTAACCGAAAGTGCTGTAAGTCGTAATTGGCCTGGCTGGCCCTAAGCCCGGCGCTATCGAAAGGCAAGCTGTTTAATCCCACCAGCACATTGGTATTGCGTTCGTTCCAGTACTCGACCCGCTGACTGGCGGCCACGTCGTCCGTGGACCACTTTTCGATAACGGTGTCCAGAGTGTCCAAACTTGTCATATGTGCCCTTACCCTAAGTAAAGCTTGCCCAGGTTTGCGGAACCATGCCGCCGCTTGCCTACGTTTGCCAAACCGTGCCGCAGCTTGCGTCGGCTGTTGGAAACGCCGAGTGCTTCTTGCTTATGTCTTGAATCGACAATAAATATGACCCATTTAGGCAAAATCGGTTCGACGGGCCGCGCTAGACTGACCCCACAAGGCGCTGGACGCCTGCAACTATTTGGAGACCGACATGGCAGAAAAAGCCACCACCGAATTCTGGAGAGACCTCAAGCCCATCGCCGACAGCTTCAAGCCGGACGCGCTTCCCGAAGCATACATTGCCAACGCGCCAACTGACGATGAGCGTTACTACGTACCGTTTTCCGAGACCGTCTCCTCCCGGCCGCTGTGGATTTCGCCCTCCCAGAACAAATGGGCAGATATTCTGATGGCCAAGTCCGCAGGACTCGTAAACCGCCACTACCATCCGCACGAGGTGTTTGCCTTAACCCTTTCAGGCAAATGGGGTTATCTGGAACACGACTGGACTGCCACCAAGGGCGACTTCGTATACGAGACCCCCGGCGAGGGCCATACTCTGGTTGCTTACGAGCACGAAGAGCCAATGCGCACGTTCTTTGTCGTGAAGGGTCCGCTGATCTGGCTGGACGAAAACGGCGATTCCTGTGGTCACTTTGATGTGCACGATTACATCAAGTTGTGCCGGGACCACTACGAAAAAGTGGGCCTGGGGGCCGATTACGTGGATTCGCTCTTCCGGTAATTGACGCTTGGCGCCTGGCTCTTGAAGCTGAACGTAACGCTTTGAGCCTTGCCGTAGCCTGCCAGGCCAGACTCAGTCCCGCAACACATCGCGTTTCCCCCGTTCATTACCCCCAGCTTCCAGGGGACGGGCGGGGCTCTGGGGTGCGGGCCTTTCGCGGGCGCCGCCATATTGCTCGATCCGGGGATGAAAGGTCGCGGCCGTTTGAGCGCCAGTTTTTCGGGGGCACTGCTCCCGAGGCGCGAGTTCCGCGACCGCCCCGAATCGAGCAATATGGCGGGAAGTCCGGAGGACCGCCAAGCGCAGGCCCGCACCCCCGGAGCCCTTCCCGGCACCGGGTTAGCACGATAGTTAGCCCAAAAAACGAGCGCCTTCCCAGTGAACTCTATCAACTGCCGATTTGCCGACGAGTTACCGTCTCGCCAACAGCCACTAAATCAAAGCTCCAGATAATTAAAGCCCCAGATAAGCTTGCCGCACCCGCGGATGATCCGCTAACTCTTGCCCTGAACCGCTCAAAGACACCCGGCCATTCTCAATGACATGCGCTTCATGCGCCACCCGCAGAGTGCTGCGCGTGTCCTGCTCAGACAGCAAGATAGTTACCCCCGATTCATTCAAGCGAGAGATGGTGTCGAAGACAAACTTGGCCATGATGGGCGCCAGGCCAAGGGTAGGCTCGTCCAACAGCAACAGCGACGGCCGCGACATCAACCCCCGCGCAATAGCCAGCATTTGTTGCTCGCCCCCAGAAAGCGTACCGGCCAATTGCCGTTGGCGTTCTTTTAAGCGCGGAAAGAGTTCGAACATCTCCTCCATCCGGCCCTGCCAGTCGGCCTGCGCCCGAGGCACGATGGCGCCCAAACGCAGATTTTCGGCTACCGACAAGGTGGGAAACACCTTGCGTCCTTCCGGCACCAGTGCCAAGCCCGCTTGTACTCTCTGGTTGCTGCGCTGATGACTGATGTCGACCCCGTGCATGATCACGCGCCCGGCGGTCAAAGGAAGAAGTCCGGCCAGAGCCAGCATAAGGGTAGTCTTACCGGCGCCGTTGCCACCAATGAGCGCAGTGATACGACCGGGAGCAACGTCAAAGCTGACCCCGTGGACTATCGTCATGACGCCATAACCCGTCTTAAGGCCTTGCACCGACAGTACCGGGGGCGTCATACCGCTTCCCCAAAATAGACCTCGTGGACTCGGCTATTGGAGGCGATCTCTTCGGGCGCTCCTTCAGCGATTTTCTCACCGTGGTGCAACACGACGATTCGCTCTGAAAGGTCCATTAAGGCGCGCATCACATGCTCGATGATCAGAACGGTAAGCCCGCGGGCGGCATGTAATTGCCGGATAGTGGCTGTGACTTCTGCGACTTCGGTGGGGGTCAGACCCGCCATCACCTCGTCCAACAGCAGCAGCTTGCAATCGGTCGCCACCGCCCTGGCCAGTTCCAGCTTTTTTTGACGCGCCAAAGTCAGGTCGCTGGCCGGAACGTCGGCCAAGGCCGACATCCCGGTTTCCCCTAAGATGTCTTCGCAGTGTTGACGCGCTGCCTCACGATTTCGATATCGATCCGATCCGAACAGAGCGGCCGTCATGAGGTTGTCACGCACCGAGAGGCCCGGAAATGGCTTTACGATCTGAAAGGTGCGACCCACTCCTCGACGGCAGATAGCGTCGGGACGCAAGCCGGCGATGTTTTCACCGTTGAGCAGGATTTGTCCATGGCTAGGCGCCAGGTGCCCGGTTATCAGGTTGAACAGGGTGGTCTTGCCGGCGCCGTTTGCGCCCATGAGGCCAACCATCTGGCCTTGGTCGACGTCAAAGCTAACATCCGACACAGCACGCAAGCCCCAAAAGTTCTTGCTTACACCTTGCAGACTGAGCATTTTCATAAAGCCGCCCTGCCGTGTTTGCGTCGCCGCGCCTCATGCCAACCCAATAGGCCGTTCGGCAGTTTCATCACAAAAATGACCAGCAAAAGCCCGAGAATCACCATGTAGAACTGCGGCGCCTCGGTCCAGAGGAGCTCCGACAGTGCGACCAGAAAGGCCACCCCTATCAGAGGCCCCATGGCGGTGGTACCGCCCCCGATAAGGGCCATGACGATCATGTTGATGGAGATCATGGGATCGAAAGCCTGGCTGGCCTCGAAATATGTTGAACGCAAAGCCATGACGCCTCCGACCATGCCCGGAATTACTGCCGAGAGCATGTAGGCCCATAGCTTGTACCGGGTGATCGGGACCCCTAATGTCTCGGCCGCGTCCTCGTTCTCGCGTATGGATTTGAGCCCGTGACCAAATCGCGAGTGATGTACAAACCAGAGCAAGGCTGTTGAAGCCACTGCCAGTGACAACATCATCCAATAGATCTGCACGAGATCGGGAGCGCCAAAAAGCAGGCGGCTGGAGACGCCCATCGCCGCTTCCACGGCCAACAGCACATACTTGACCAGCTCCGCCAGACCGAAAGTAAGAATGACGAAATAAGGGCCGCGAACCCGCAAGACGGGCAAGCCCACAATGACTGCGAATACCGCCGCCAATAGACCCCCTAAGGGGATGCTTACCCACAATGGCAGCTGTTGCCAGCTGACGACTACGGTATAGCTGCCAAGCCCGTAGAACACCACGTGGCCCAAGGAGATATAGCCTGTCATGCTGGACAGCACCGACCAACTCTGAGTAAGCGCCAGCCACATTAAAAAGGAAAGGCCGATGCCCAGGAGGTAGTCGTGTTGAGCAAAAGGCAAAAGCAAGAAAACGGCGGCCAACACGGCCCACAAGATACCCGGAAGAAGGGCCGGCTTCATGCGCGCCCCCTTCTTGCAAAAATGCCTTTGGGCAAAACTATCAGGACGAACACAAAAATGCCGTACAGCAAGACGGACCGCCAATTCGGCGAGGTCAGGGCAACCCCATAAACCTCAATAGCCCCCAGCAATAAGCCGGCAATGAGTCCCCCGGCAATATTGCCCAGTCCGGCCAAAATAATGACGATGAATGCCGCGATGGTGAAGGGGAAGCCGATAAAAGGAGAGAACTGCTCCATCATGCTGACAAGTACGCCGGCAACGCCGGCCACGCCAAAGCCCAGCACCACACTGACCCAATGCACGCGCTCGACATTGACGCCCACGATGCGCGCCGCGTCGGGCCGCTCGATGACGCCTCGTAACGCCAGCCCAAAAACACTGAAGCGCAAGAACAAGGCAACGGCTATACACACTGCCAGCGCCACGAGTAGAGCCGCCAGTCGATTGCCCGTCATCGCCAGCCCGCCCACGCGGTACACCACTTCAAGGTACTGATAGGCACGCGGAGTGGCCGTTTCGAGAGTGGCCATGATGTTCTGGATAACCATGGACAAGCCGAAGAACAGCAGGAGCGAACGGGCTTCCAGTTGCACCGGATTGCCCGTCGTGCGCAGCAACCGAGCGAAGAGCAAGCGGTAAAGCACCAAGCCCAGTAGCGCACACCCGACCGCCACCACTGGAGCCGCCGCCAAGGGCGACAAGCCGAAGCCCGTAAAGAACCAATAGGCCCCATACGCCCCGATCATGACCAGGTCGCCATGCGCCACATTAAGCAGGCGCATGGTGCCATAAACCATATTGAGCCCTACCGCGACAATGGCGTACAGAGCACCAGTCAGCAGCGCAGCGAACAACAGCTGCCCGGAAAACAGGACGTCCAGCACACCCATGAGATTTGCGCCCCTTTGACCGGACTAACCCTATTGCGTCTTGGGCTTCCAGCTGCTGGTTGCCAGGCTATCCGGCCAGACGAGTTCGAGCGAACCGTCCTGGATCTGCAAGAAGGCGACCGGCGTGATCGTGTTCTGTACACCATCGAACTTGATGTTTCCGTTGATGGTGGAGAAGGTCTCGGTGGAGATGACCTCGCGCAGTTTTTCTTTGTCCAGCCCCGCTTTGGCCACGGCCTGCTCGAGTATCTCAAGCGACAGGTAAGTGAGCGACGCATTCAAGTAATCGGGCTCGTGCTTGTAGCGCTCGACAAACGCATCATTGAACTTCTTGGCATTGGGCCATTCTTCGCGCTTGGGCGACCAATGCCCCATGGTGACCGTGCCATTGGCGGCAGCGCCCACCGCTTGCCGATAGGCGTGGGTGGATGGACCGACGGCAATAAACTGGAAAGGCGCCTTGATGCCGATCTCGTGCGCTTGCTTCTCGTACAAAATGGAATCGCTGGGATAGGAAAGCGCCAGAACAGCATCCGGTTGAGCATCGCGAATCTGGGTCACAATGGAAGTCATATCCTTGATGCTGGGCGGATACTCGGTTGAGTACTTAACTTCAATGCCCGCCTTTTTCAGTTCGGGCTCCAGGAAGTTTTTGAGCTCTTTGGTAAAGGGCAGCACGTTGGACAAGATGGCAGCGCTTTTCACATTGTTTTGCTGCATCATCTTGACGAGCTCGCCGGCCATTTTGTCAGGAATCGCCGAAGTTGGAAACCAGATATAGCCCGGTTGCACTTGGCGGACGGCAACCGACGCAGCGGTGTTGCCCACTACCGGGAATTTGTACTTTTCCACGACAGGAGCCAACGCAATCTGAAACGGCGTGCCCCAGGGCGCCAGCAACAGGTCAACCTTGTCGTCCGTAATCAGTTTTTCGTACAAGCGCGTGGACTGATCCAGCTTGGACTGGTTGTCGTATTCCACAAACTCTACCGGCCGCTTGGCGCCTGCTACATTAAGCCCGCCGCGCGCTTTAATTTCGTCCTTCCATAATTCGTACACCGCTATTTGCTCTTGCGCCGCTGCGGCAAAAGGACCCGTCTTGGAAATGGCAAAGCCGATGCGAACTGGATCTTCTTGCGCCCATGCGTTACCCACGGCCAACCAAGCACAGCCGGCCAATACGCTACTTAGAAAATGACGCCGAGTCTTCTTGAGTGTAGTGATCACAGCTGTCTCCTCATGATGGATGTGTATGGCTACGGACTCGTCAACACTGGTGCAGGAAATAACCATGCACCGATCACGCGATTCAACGCTCGGTCGGCGCGTTTTCCAGCACTGTGTCCATGAAACGCCTTAGGTTCTGGACCCAGGCGCCACCGGCCTCACCGGCCGCATGATGTGCGGCGAAATGATCGCATCCCGGTAACTCCAGCGTTTGAACAAGGACACCGCTTGCGGCAAGTGCGGCTGCCATTTCTTCAGCCTGGGTCTTAAGGTGGGTGAAGTCGTTTTCGCCCCAGCTGATGAAGAAGGGGCACAGACCTTCCTTTACGTGCAATAGGGGCGAGGCGGCCTCTTCATTGCCCTGTTCGGCCGGCCCTAGGAAACGAGGTCGTACCGCCATGCCGGCGCCTTCGCCGAACCGGTAAACCCCGGAAATGGGTGCACAGCCTTTAAGTGCGGCGGTCTGGGTAAGTGCGCCATCGACTTGGTCAACTGCCAGAAGCGCGGCGTAATGACCGCCTGCGGAATGCCCTGACACGAAGAGCTTATTGGGATCGCCGCCGAAGCGACTGACGTTGTTGTATGTCCAGTTGACCACCGCCGCGCAATCTTGCAGACCTACCGGAAACACATTGGCCGGCGCGAGCCGGTAGCCCCCACTAACCAAGGTGATGCCTTGCGTAGTGAGAGCCGGCGCCATAAAAGACATCCATTCTTTATAGCCGTTGGTCCAGCCTCCGCCGTGGAAAGCAATCAGCACCGTACCGTCAGGCTCCTGCGCGGGGAACACCAACACGCGCTGGTAGATGTCATCGCCATACGCTTCTTCAATGCCTTCTATGCCTTCTCCCAGCTGCTGCAAGCGCTCGTGATAGGCCTGCGCGACTGCTGATAGGGGTTCTTGTTGGGGGTAGTCCTGATAATTCATTACCGTCGCTCCCTCGGCACTATCATTTGCGGATCTATCAGTTTTCCGGCCTCGACCACGCGCTTGCCGTCCAGCTCTATGGTGCAGTCGCGCATGGGCACGTCGTAATGTCCCCGGGTAGTGCGCTTGCCGCCCCCTTGGCTATTCGGCCCTGTAGAGAAGAGGAAATTGCCCGGGAAACTGCGCGCGGCCGCCCGGCTGCGTTCAGGCGAATCGCCATACAGGGCAATGGCGTCCCAGCGGCATTGGGGATTCAATCCCCACCCCAGATGAGAGATGGCGTATGGATCGCGATCTTCGGGACCGGTCTGGCCGTCGGCCAGCCATTCGCGCATCAATGTGGCGTCCAGACCGCCTTCGATGGAGACGATATGGCCATCTTCCACCTGGATATCGATAGGGTCCTGCACATAACGGCAATAAGGCAAAATGATGATGTCGCCCGGTTGCACCACCACCCGCCCTCGAGCGCTGCCTTCGTTGGGAAAGGTATGGATTAGACCCACCCCCCAGTGATCGAAGCGGCCCGGCTCGTCGGCAAACCCATATTGGCTCATGACGGGGTATTCGCCGCATTCGTAAGTCAGATCCGTGCCGGCTTCACTGGTGACGCGCACGCTGCGAGTTTTTTCGTAGATGGCGTGTGCATGCAAGACGGCTTCTTTAAGGCCAGGAGGCGACTGAAGCGCGTACAGGTCGTCGGGCGCGTCGATAATCATCTGCACCCGCACCCCGTTGTTCATGACTTGCTTAAGCCACTTGGCAAACAAAGGCACATGAAAAATCAGCACCATGTCGCACGCCATGAGGGCTTCCAGCGTGCCCTTGCATTGCCCAATGGTGGGTACCCCCACATTGGCCCAGCCCGGGATGGCATTGACCTTCATTTCGTAGATGTCTGCGCCAAGGGCGTCGGCTGCCGCGAAGGCCGCTTCAATGTACTCTGGCCGCGTGCCTAAATCGCTGACGATGGCGACAGTTTGCCCCGGCGCGACTTTGCACATTTCAAACTGCTTCTTGAACAGAAAAGGCAACTTGGCCGGGTTGGTGAGCATAGTTCGTATATCTGCCTGGATCATACGTCTGTCCTTGACCGGGCCGAATCGAGTTTCTGCCGGCATCGAGTGGAAAGGAATACAGCGTGAAACAGCGGCCCGGATGGTGCCTTTGCAGTCCGGCCAATAACGAATACTATTCGGTATTGATTATAAAAGGCGGCTTTCAACTGCCCAGTCAGGATTAACCCTTGGCCGTGGCGTCCGTTATTGAGGAAGCGGGAACGAATGGAAGTCACTTCCCGGAAGATATGCCCGGTAAGGCATCCGGGGACGACAAGAGTCGACAATAGATAAGATCGGGCCGGAGGCGCGATGTGGCACAAGTAAAAAAAGCGGAAGTGGAGCAGGCGATTCTCGAAGCCGCCTATCGCCTGTTCGCACAGCAAGGATATGCCGGCACGCGCATGCCGCAAATTGCCAAAGCGGCCGGCATCTCTCCTTCGACGATTTACGTCTACTTTTCGTCCAAATTCCAGATTCTTTCTTCCCTGTACGTGCCCTGGTTCGAACAACGGCTTGAAGCCTTGGAAACTTCGCTGAAACG
>JAJUGB010000004.1 GCA_029268595.1 Alcaligenaceae bacterium
AAGGCCGGCAATTCGCCCTCCAGCAAATGGCAAAACTTCAGCATCATCCGGCGCAATGGGGCAGTCGTGGGGTTCGAACCCAGCAAGATCGCCATCGCCATGACAAAGGCGTTTCTAGCGGTCAACGGCGGCCAGGGCGCAGCGTCGGCTCGCATTCGTGAACTTGTTGAACAACTCACTTCTCAGGTCGTCTCTGCCCTGATGCGCAACCGCCCCAGTGGCGGTACTTTCCATATCGAAGAAATCCAGGACCAGGTTGAACTGGCCTTGATGCGTTCGGGCGAGCACGACGTGGCTCGCGCCTACGTCCTGTATCGTGAAAAGCGCGCGCAAGAACGCGCACGCAGTACCGAACAGCAAGCCCCCGTGCAAAAAAGCGCAATCAACGTCAACGACAATGGTGTAATGCGCCCGCTGGACGTGGCGCGCCTGCGCACCACCATTGCCGAAACGGCCACCGGCTTGCCCATCGAAATCGATGTAGACGGCATCCTGGAAGAAACCATCAAGAACCTCTACGACGGCGTCCCAGTCGATGAAGTCTATAAGTCGGCGATTCTGGCTGCTCGCGCCCGGGTCGAAACCGATCCCGCCTACAGCAATGTCACGGCCGGGCTGTTGCTGCACACCATCCGCAAGGAAGTCCTGGGCGAGGAAATCGCTCAATCGGCGATGGAAACGGTATATGCCGAGTACTTCCCCAAATTCATCAAGACCGGCATTGAAAGCGGTTTGCTGGACAGCAAGCTGGGCCAGTTCGACCTGCGCAAGCTGGGCCAGGCGCTGGACGCCAAACGCGACCTGCAGTTCAACTACCTGGGCCTGCAAACCCTGTACGACCGCTATTTCCTGCACGTGCGCGGTCGCCGCATCGAGCTGCCCCAGATTTTCTTCATGCGGGTCGCCATGGGTCTGGCCCTGAATGAAATCGAACGCGAAGCGCGCACCATCGAGTTCTATGAAATCTTGTCTTCTTTTGATTTCATGAGCTCGACCCCCACGCTGTTCAATTCCGGCACGGTGCACTCGCAGCTGTCGTCCTGCTACCTCACCACAGTCTCCGACGACCTTGAGGGCATCTACGACGCCATCAAGGAAAACGCCCTGCTTGCCAAGTACGCTGGCGGACTGGGCAACGACTGGACGCCGGTGCGCGCCTTGCGCAGCCATATCAAGGGCACCAACGGCGAAAGCCAAGGCGTCGTACCCTTCCTTAAGGTTGTCAACGACACGGCGGTGGCGGTCAACCAGGGCGGCAAGCGTAAAGGGGCTGTCTGCGCCTACCTTGAAACCTGGCACCTCGATATCGAAGAGTTCCTGGAGTTGCGCAAGAACACCGGCGACGAGCGCCGTCGCACCCACGACATGAACACGGCCAACTGGATTCCCGACCTGTTCATGAAGCGCGTCATGGAAAATGGCGAATGGACCCTGTTCTCGCCCTCCGACGTACCCGATCTGCACGATAAGTACGGCAAGGATTTTGAGCAGGCCTACACCGCCTACGAAGCCAAGACGCAAACCGGCGAAATCACGCTGTTCAAGACGGTGCCCGCCGTTTCGCTATGGCGCAAGATGCTTTCCATGCTGTTTGAAACCGGCCACCCCTGGCTGACTTTCAAAGACCCGTGCAATATCCGTTCGCCGCAACAACATGTGGGTGTGGTTCACAGCTCCAACCTGTGCACCGAGATCACGCTTAACACCAGCGACACCGAAATTGCGGTGTGCAACCTTGGCTCGGTGAACCTGGCGGCTCATTTGAAGCAAGACGCCAACGGCCAGTACGTGCTCGACCACGAGAAGCTGCAACGCACGATCGACATTGCCATGCGCATGCTGGACAACGTCATCGACATCAACTATTACGCTGTCGCCAAAGCACGTAACTCCAACGTACGGCATCGCCCCGTCGGCATGGGCATCATGGGCTTCCAGGACTGCCTGCATCTCATGCGCGTGCCCTTTGCCTCTGAGGACGCCGTAGAATTTGCCGACCGGTCGATGGAAGCCGTGTGCTACTACGCCTACTGGGCATCCAGCAAGCTGGCGATCGAGCGCGGCGCTTATTCAAGCTTCAAAGGTTCGCTATGGGATCGTGGCATCTTGCCGCAAGACACCATCGCCATGCTGCGTGACGAGCGCGGCGGCTATGTAGAAGTGGACGACAGCTCCACCCTCGATTGGGACACCTTGCGCGCACATATTCAACAGCATGGCATGCGCAACTCCAATTGCATCGCCATTGCGCCGACCGCCACCATTTCCAACATCATTGGCGTCTCGCCGTGCATCGAGCCCACCTACCGCAACTTGTACGTCAAATCCAATTTGTCGGGCGAGTTCACCGTGGTTAACGATCACCTCGTGCGCGACCTGAAAGAGCGCGGTCTCTGGGATGAAGTCATGGTGGCCGACCTCAAATACTTCGATGGCAGCCTGGCTCGCATCGACCGCGTCCCAAGCGATTTGCGCGAGCTCTACGCCACCGCATTCGAGGTCGACCCCAGCTGGGTTGTAGAGTGCGCCGCGCGCCGCCAGAAGTGGATAGACCAGGCTCAGTCGCTCAACATCTTCATGGCTGGCGTATCCGGCAAAAAGCTGGACGAGACCTACAAGCTCGCCTGGCTGCGTGGCCTCAAGACCACCTATTACTTGCGCTCCAGCGGCGCAACCAACGCAGAAAAATCCACTGGCCGCGGTGGCGAACTGAATGCTGTGCCCATGGGTGGAATGTCCACCTCAGCCGCCGCATCCAGCAGCGCTGCAGCACCCGCGCCCGCCGTGGCGGCAGCACCGGCTGCCCAGATGGCCCCCGAACCCGAAATCGTCGGCGCGGTATGCACCATGCGCCCAGGTGATGACGGCTTCGAAGAGTGCGAAGCCTGCCAATAAATAATTAGTAAAGGTACGACTATGCTTAATTGGGACGATACCCCCCAGACACAAACCCCTTCCAGCCGCCCGGCTCAACAGCCCGCCGGGAGCACGTTCGACGATACGGCCATGAACCCCACAGTGGCCGCTTCGGCCGCGCCCGAGCCGGCTGCAGGCTCGCGCGTCCGGGTGGCAGACAAGCGCATCATCAACGGCAAGACCGACGTCAACCAATTGGTCCCGTTCAAGTACAAGTGGGCCTGGGAGAAATACCTGGCCACTTGCGCCAACCACTGGATGCCGCAAGAAATCAATATGTCGCGCGACATCGCCTTGTGGAAGAACCCCAATGGGCTGACCGAAGACGAGCGCCGCATCGTCAAGCGCAATCTGGGCTTCTTTGTCACGGCCGACTCACTTGCCGCCAACAACATTGTGTTGGGCACCTACCGTCATATCACGGCTCCGGAAGCACGCCAATTTCTGCTGCGCCAGGCGTTTGAAGAAGCCATCCATACTCATGCTTATCAATACATAGTCGAGAGCCTGGACCTGGATGAATCAGAAATCTTCAACGCGTACAACGAAATTCCGTCCATACGCGCCAAAGACGAGTTCCTGATTCCGTTTATCGACGCTATTGCCGACCCGAATTTCCAGACCGGCACACCCGAGGCCGACCAGAAACTGCTGCGTTCGTTGATCGTGTTCGCCTGCCTGATGGAAGGCCTGTTTTTCTATGTGGGCTTTACGCAGATTCTTGCACTGGGCCGGCAAAACAAGATGACCGGGGCGGCCGAACAATACATGTACATCCTTCGTGATGAATCCATGCATTGCAACTTCGGCATCGACCTCATCAACACCATCAAACTCGAGAACCCTCATTTGTGGACGGCCGAATTCCGCGAAGAAATACGCGACCTGTTCCGTCAGGCAGTCGATCTTGAATACGCCTACGCAGAAGACACCATGCCGCGCGGCGTCCTGGGTTTGAACGCCGCCATGTTCAAGTCTTATTTGCGCTTCATCGCCAATCGGCGCTGCCAGCAAATTGGCATAGAACCGCTGTTCCCCCAAGAAGAGAACCCATTCCCCTGGATGGCCGAAATGATCGATCTCAAGAAGGAACGCAACTTTTTTGAGACACGAGTGATTGAATATCAGACTGGAGGCGCCTTAAGCTGGGAATAATGCTTGGAGCCGGATACCGCTTACGTTAGACTCTAGGCGTGCATGACGCAGTGCGTTATGCACGCTTGCATCATTTGAAATGGGTCGCGCCCTTTTCTGTGCGGGCCATATCAAATGGTTGGATGATCTCGACGACTCGACCTTTAGGAGCCCGACCATGGCAACAGCCAAAAAAACCGCAAAAAAGGCGGTTGCAAAGAAAGCTGCACCAAAAAAAGATACTGCCACCAAGAAGACAGCCACCACGGTTCAAGACCCTATAGTCGACGCTCCAGCCGCAAAGAAAGCAAGTACAAAAAAGACGTCGTCAACGTCCTCCCCGGCCAAGTCGGCAAGCAAGAAAACAGCAAGCAAGACCGCTACAAAAACGGCCACAGCGGCAAGCAAATCTACAACTAAGACAGCCAGCAAAGCGGCAGGCAAGACAGCCGCCAAACAGGCGGAAACCACTGGCACTGCCAGCAAAGCCACAGCTAAAAAGGCAGCAACAAAGGCAAGCACCAAGTCGGCCACAAACTCTGCCACCAAGACTCCGGCTACTAAGTCAGCAACGGGCAAATCCACAGCCGCCAAGTCAGCAGGCGCCAAATCGGCCAGCACGCCCACGGCTAGTGAATCGTCTCAAGCTCAAGCACCGGCTGCCAAGAAGGCCAGCCCCACTGGCGCCAAGAAAGCTACGGCCAGCAAGACCGCTTCAAAGAAGTCGGCGGCTACTAAAGCGTCCACCTCTGGAAGCGCTGCCACCGATACTGCTGCAACAAAGTCGGCCACCGACTCCAATACTGCGACCAAGAAATCCACCGCTAAAAAAGCAAGCAAGACTGCTGCAGCCAAAAAGGTAAGCGCCAAATCGGCTGGCGCAGCCAATTCATCCGAGACGGCTACTCCGGCCAAAGCTGCCTCGAAGAAGGCCGGCACGTCCTCACGCGCCACCAGCGCTTCCGTAAGCAAATCCGCAACCAAGGCGGGCAGCAAAACGGCTAGCCAAGCCCCGGGTGAATCGGCCCAGGCCGGTTCCGACCTGTCGGCTACAGACAAAACCGCCGCAAAGTCGGCAAAGACAGGTAAGTCTGGCGCCACCGATTCGACAGCCGCCGCCAAATCTGCTACGGCATCGGTAGAAGCCTCTGAAAATAACGGCGAGCAGACACTAACAGGCAAGTCGAAGGGCGCCGCTAAAGCGGCCGACAAGTCAGGTTCGTCTAAAAAGAGCGCCAAAAAAAGCGACTCTAAAGCGGCGGCCAAGGCCAAAAAGGCCAAGACAGAAGCGTCCCCAGCTAATAAAACCGTCAATCCGGCAGCTTCCTGGCCTTTCCCAACTGGAAACCGGCCCTAAACAGCGCACTGCTTCAAGTCGATCGTCGATAAACTGCCCGGCTCGCCGGGCAGTTTGTTTATCGCCTACGGTCCGCTTTGCTTGTAAGCGTTCGAGCGGGACTTTACGTTTGACGGGTTGTACAAAACCTTGAAGAACGTGCAGGCGCTGGGTAATGCACTCGTGCGACAATGGGTTCTTTTCTCGTTTACAGTTCCGTACATATGGGCAGCAACGTTCTACATTTCGTCATCAACATCGTTTTCTCGCTGTTTGGCATTGCGCTAATACTGCGGGCCTGGGCGTATGCGGCCAGATTGCACCCGTTTAATCCCTACTCGCAAGCGATGATCCGCATCACCGACTGGCTGGTGCAACCAATACGCAAATTGGTGTCGCCAAGCCGTCGTATCGATTGGCCAAGCATTATTGCCACATGGTTGACAGCCTTTATCTACCTGCTGGTCACCTGGGTTGTCCTGACAGGACAGCTGCCATTGGTCAACAGCCTGCTGCCTGCCCTATTGGCAAGCGTTTTTACCGCTTTAAAGTGGCTCTTCAACCTGGTGTTGTGGCTGGTGCTTATACAAGCAATATTGTCGTGGGTGAATCCCATGGCGCCCATAATGCCGGTATTGCGCACGCTCACCGACCCTTTGCTGGATCCCATCCGCCGCATCATGCCCAACTTGGGCGGTCTTGATCTATCGCCTCTTATTCTGCTTATTCTGGCTCAAGTGGCCATCATGGTATTGCAGAACTTCGCTTACGGCTTGTTTGGCGTTTAGCACACGCCGGGCAGCCTGATTATTTCAGGCATGGAAAAGCGCCTCGGCAACTGGCCTAGAGGCCAACCAGCGAGGCGCTTTGGCGGGGGTGGTTCACATACCACCCCATGATCGGCAGACGCCGATTACATAGGCACTACGCGCGTCGGGCCACCACCACTAACCAAACGCACACGCTGCCCGGAGGTTAACTGCACGTCGTCCGCCTGGGCCACCACGCGAGTTTCTCCGGTATCGAGGCGAACGGTAATTTCAAGGCCTCGCGTCTTGCCCGCCTGGTTTTCGACAGTGTTTCCGAGCAGGCCACCCAAGATGACGCCGCCCACCGTGGCGATGGCTCGCCCGGAGCCGCCGCCCACAGCGTTTCCTGCCACGCCTCCCAGGGCTCCGCCAGCCACCATGCCGGCGCCGGAGGACTTGTCGTTTTGAATGACTACGGGCCGCACAGATACCACAGTACCTGTTCGGACGACCTGTTCCTGTTGAGCTTGCCCGTAGCTATATACCGAGCTGGAGGCTGAGCGGTTGGCGCAGCCCGCCATGACCAGCATGGAGCCGGCTAACGCCACTACTGCGCCGGCCCGAAATACCCGGCTGCCAGTTAGCGTTGATAAAACTGATTTCATGAAAGAACTCCTTAGCGGCTCATATGACCGGTTCGGCCAATTCGATGCCATAGTGCGTCTTGAGCGATTCGCCGATTTCGGCGCGGCTCGGCTTGTGGTTCTGAGGACCACGAGAACTAATTTTAAATGCGCCCATGACATTACCCAAGCGGCAAGCGTCCTGCAAGCTCCAATTGTTTACCAGACCATACAGGAGCCCTGCACGATGTGCGTCGCCGCAGCCTGTGGGATCGACTACGGCATCGACTCGGATAGCTTCAATGGGATGTTGAGCCCCGTCGGCATAGAGCGTTGCTCCGGCGGCGCCTCGAGTTACGACGACCGCCCGCAGATCGCGAGCAATGTCTTCAAGCGATCGGCCCGTTCGCTGTTCAATAACCGCAGCCTCGTAGTCGTTGGCCGTGATGACATCGGCCAGGTCAATCATTTGCTGCAGGTCTTCGCCCGAAAATAAGGGCATGGCTTGGCCCAAGTCGAAGACAAACGGGGTACCCTGCGCTTTGAGTCGGTGCGCATGCGCAAACATGCCTTCTTTCGAATCGGGCGCGACTATGGCCCACGCCGCCTCGGTCCCTGTCAGATCGTTCTCGGCCGAACGCGCCATTGCACCTGGGTGAAATGAGGCAATCTGATTGCTGTCCAGATCGGTGGTTATGAAACATTGCGGCGTGAACATATCGTCCAGCACACGAACCAGACGGGTGTCTATGCCAAGCTCTTGCAGGTATTGAAGATAATCGCCGGCATCCGCGCCGACCGTACCTACGGGGACCGGATCGGCCCCAAGCAACCGCAAGTTATAGGCGATATTGCCGGCACAGCCGCCATACTCCTTGCGCATGGTCGGCACGAAAAACGATACGCTAAGCGACTGAATTGTGTCGGGCAGAATATGGTCTTTGAAATGCCCCTCGAATACGGCAATGGTGTCGAAGGCGACCGAGCCGCACACCAGTATTTTTTTAGACATGCTGATCCTATCAGGGATAGTATTTTCCGAGCTGATACCCGTTGACTTGATGGCCCTTCACCGCAACAGGTATTGACAGATGCATTTCGCTTTGCGGCGGAAAGGGCGTCTGAATAGCGGCGGTGGGCAGGTAGTCCTGCGGGGCCAGAATGCGCCGCGCCACCCGCGACCCAGACACATCCACCAAGTCTAGCGTAAGGTTGGGCCATTCTTGCGCATACCCGAATGTATTGCGCAGCACGACATTGAGCGTAAGTTGGCGGTCGGCGCTGCCTGGGTCTTGGCCCGGCTGCGCCTGCAAAGACGAACTCATGATGGATATATGGTCGATGCGACGGGCGTAGTCGACGGTACACCCCAAAGGCTGACACGCTTGTTGCAATATGGGGCGAGTCCAAGGCGCGGCTTGGGCCACCTGGTTTCTGTATATATAAGCCAGTTGGGCCGCCATGGCCATGAGGCCCACAACGACCAGCACCAGCCACATAGGCCCGCTCCAGCCCCGATCGCCAGCGTCCTCCAGAAAGTCCGGGGCGGGACGATCGACATCGTCGGCATGTCGTCGCGGCTCAACGTAAATAGGCGGCACCTGAGGGGCACGTGTCCCGCCACTGATGGGATCGGAAATGGTGGGTTCCTGTCCACGGCCAGCGCGCAAATAATGCGTCGACTCGAACTTTGGCTCGTGCCCTCGCGACACTCCTTCCGAGTCGTGCTCCTCGAATGTTGTCCTTGGCTCTGACCGGGGCAGATGCGGCGGCAGCTGAGGCGGCGGCGCCTCTTTGGTGGGCTCGTTCGAGGTGAGACGATCGCGCTGCTGACTTTGAGTTGATGAGGTCCAGCTGGAAACGGCTTCGCCACGCCGCTGGCCAGTCGAACCCGGGTTCGAGGTGGCGTGAGCGCGCAGCGGATTCGCGGCAGCCTGACTCTGGCTCGCATAGACCCGCTGATCCGTCGGCCCCCGGCTCTTTTCAGCGTGCTCCCCCTGTATCGCCGACGTCCGGCTGGAGGCGGCCTGATCGCGCTGCTTGACTACCGAGGGGCGATAGGCGGACTGAGTAGGGGCCAGGTCGCCGTCCCCAACTTCATTGGACCGCAGGGCGCCATCTTGGCCGACATCAAATACAGGCTCGGCCCTGGATGAGCCGGTCAGAACCCCTTCGTGCGGCTGTCCAAAAGACGGCTCGGGCCGCCACTGGGAAGGGTCTTCCATTGAGATGTGGTGCTCGTCCTCATCGCTCTGGATCTCCGGCACCCCGAACTCCGGTTCAGATCCGGCGCTGGGCAAGGCCGAGTCCGGAATGGTGAACGGCGCCGTTGTGCCTGATGTGGTGCCGGTCGGAACTGGAGCTAAAGTGCCCGGTCCAGCCGGGCTGGCAGGCGCTTGAGCAGGATGAGCAGGAGCGGGAGAAGCCGGCGCATAGCGCTTGGGTGGTTTGCGCAAGACTTGCGACGGTGCCGGCGCTGCAGCTTTGGGGGCGGACTTTTCGCCCGGCGGTACAACCGCCTCATAACCGTCGAAAATATTGGCGCAATTGATGCAACGAATGAAGCCCTTGCGCAGCTGCAGCTGTTGAAGGCTAGCCGAGAAAACTTCACCGCATTCAGGACACCGAGTGGTGAGATCCATAGCTCAATACCAGATTGGCAATTAAGGCCGCTTGCCGTGCAAGCACACCCATCCATCTCGCGCGCGCCACACCGACATCCGAAGCCACGGCGCGTAGGCCTGCGCCACTTCATCTGCTTGACGCTCAAGCACGCCTGACAGCACAAGATCGCCCCCGCTTGCCACTCGGTTAGCCAACATGGGCGCGAGCACCTTGAGCGGATTGGACAAGATGTTGGCCACGACAATATCGTACTGCCCTTCTGTCAATCCGTCCGGCAGTGTGGCGTCCAGGGCGGTATTGTTCACTTTTGCGTTATACCGTGTGGCTTCCACGGCTTGTGCATCGATATCCACACCCACTACTCGCGCGGCGCCCAGCTTGGCCGCCGCAATAGCTAATATTCCCGACCCGCAGCCGTAATCGAGAACATTGGGCCGCCCAGTCATGCAGCTTTCCAACCACTCGAGACACAAATGAGTCGTCGGGTGACTGCCAGTACCAAAAGCCAAACCAGGATCAAGCTCAATGCGTATTGCTGATGCGTCGTCCGGATCGTCCACTATCGTGTTCGGGACATCCGGATTGTCGCGATGCCAGCTGGGCACAATCCAGATGCGTTCGCCGATATGGATGGGTCCGAATTGTGATTGAGTGAGCCGAACCCAGTCAGCGTCCGGCACATCTCGCAAAAACCAGCCGCTTGCAAGGTGGTCTTGACCGGACTCGATTCTGACTTGTTCGAGAATTTGCTGAGGGTCCAGGCCGTCTGGCAATAAAGCCACCAGCCTATTGCGATGCCAGGCGTGAACTTCCGGCTCTGTTCCTGGCTCGCCGAACAAGGCATTTTCTGCTTCGGTGTCGCGGTCCGCGTCTTCGACCGAGACGGACAATACGCCGGCTTCAAGCAAAGCGTCGGATAGCGTTTCAGCCTGTGCCTCCAGGCAATGCAGCACGAGCTCGCGCATATGGTCTTCCGTCAAGAAAAGCAGGAGCTATCCCCTGCGATGGTAGGCGTTGCCGCCTTATTTGGCCCCAGGGCGCTGTGACAATTTCTGCTCGAGGTAATGGATGCTCGTGCCGCCTTCGACAAAGCGTGCATCCTGCATCAGCTCGCGATGCAAGGGGATGTTGGTTTGAATACCCTCGACCACCATTTCCGACAAGGCGATTTCCATGCGCGCGATAGCTTGGGTTCGGGTATCACCATACGTGATCAGCTTGGCGATCATGGAGTCGTAGTTGGAAGGCACGCGATATCCGGTGAACACGTGTGAGTCCATGCGCACACCTGGACCACCCGGCGTATGCCAGTTGGTGATGAGACCCGGGCTAGGCGTAAATTTGTACGGGTCTTCGGCGTTGATGCGGCATTCAATGGCATGGCCACGGAACTGAACATCACGTTGACGCAGGGTGAACTTCTGACCGGCCGCAATCAGTATCTGTTGGACCACCAGGTCGATGCCGGTCACCATTTCTGTAACGGTGTGCTCGACCTGGATGCGGGTGTTCATCTCGATGAAGAAGAACTCGCCGTTCTCGTAAAGAAACTCAAAGGTGCCGGCCCCGCGATAACCCATTTTCCGGCAGGCATCGGCGCACCGCTCTCCGATGCGCTCGACCAGCCGGCGCGGGATGCCAGGCGCGGGCGCCTCTTCGATAATCTTCTGGTGCCGTCTTTGCATGGAGCAATCGCGCTCGCCCAGCCATACAGCATTACGGCCGCCATCAGCCAGCACCTGTATCTCGATATGGCGCGGGTTCTCGAGGAACTTCTCCATATACACTTCAGGGTTGTTGAACGCCGCGCCGGCTTCCGTGCGCGTCATGGCTACGGCGTTCAGCAGGGCGGCCTCGGTATAGACTACCCGCATGCCGCGTCCGCCGCCGCCCCCAGCCGCCTTGATGATGACCGGGTAGCCCACTTGTCGGGCCACACGCCGAATTTCTTCGGGGTCGTCGGGCAAAGCGCCGTCGGAGCCGGGGACCACCGGCACACCGGCTTCAATCATGGCCTTCTTGGCGCTGACTTTGTCGCCCATCATGCGGATGGTTTCCGGACGCGGACCAATAAAGACAAAGCCGCTCTTTTCGACCCGGTCCGCGAAGTCGGCGTTTTCAGCAAGAAAGCCATAACCCGGATGGATCGCCTCGGCATCGGTCACTTCCGCCGCCGAAATCAAAGCCGGCATATTGAGATAGCTGTCGCGCGCCGACGCTGGCCCAATACAAACTGATTCGTCCGCCAAGCGCACGTATTTGGCGTCGCGGTCGGCCTCCGAGTGCACTACGACGGTTTTTACGCCAAGCTCACGGCACGCGCGCTGAATACGCAGCGCGATCTCGCCGCGGTTGGCGATAAGAATTTTTTCAAACATGGTTAACCGATAATGAATAGAGGTTGACCGTACTCGACAGGCTCGCCGTTTTCGACCAGGATTTCCTTCACTACCCCGGCTTTGTCCGCTTCGATTTCATTGAGCAGCTTCATGGCTTCGATAATGCAAAGCGGATCGCCTTCTTTGACGCTTTGGCCAACCTCCACAAACGGAGAAGCACCAGGGTTCGGTGCCCGGTAGAACGTGCCCACCATGGGCGCCTTGATCACGTGTCCCTGCGGAGCAGCCGGGGCTGCAGGGGCGGCTGGCGCGGTCGCCGGAGCAGCTGCTGCGGGCGCTGGCGCCGGCTCTGGCGCATAGGCCACCGGTTGCGTCGACTGGGAGAATTTGACGATGCGCACCTTGCCTTCGCCTTCTGTAATTTCCAGCTCGGCGATGCCAGACTCGGCGACCAGATCAATGAGGGTTTTGAGTTTTCTCAGGTCCATACAAATTTCCCATGCCATTACACCGCAGTCCGTAGTCCACAGTGAACGAATAATGATTGATAAAAATTAAAACGTGGCTGTCAGGTTTGAAGCGCATACCGTAGCGCCGCTTCGTACCCATACGAACCTAAACCCACGACGGCCCCGAGAGCGATATCCGCCAGATAAGAGTGATGACGGAACGCGTCACGCGCATGCACGTTGGACAAATGCACTTCAATGAATGGAATCGTAACCGCCGCGAGAGCGTCGCGAATGGCCACACTGGTATGTGTGTATGCGGCGGCGTTGATAATGATGAAATCGGTGCCATCTTCTCGCGCGGCATGAATGCGATCGATTAGCGCACCTTCATGATTGCTTTGGAAAGCCGTACAGCGTGCTGCGTTCTGGGTAGCAATGTCGGCCAGGCGCTGGTTGATATCGGCCAAAGTCTGCCGCCCGTAGACCTCGGGCTCGCGCGTACCGAGCAAATTGAGGTTAGGGCCATGCAAGACGAGTATTTGTTGCGCCATTATGGGTTTTACTATTGTGAGACCGCCTTTTTAAGCGAAAAGGCCGTATTTGTCCATAAATACGCGGATTTGCGCACGGAAAACCGTCGGTGCCATCAGGCCTTGAAACCTTCCAGCGTCGCGGCCAGATCCTCTGGCTTGATCTGTCCCAAGACACTTTCCACGACCTTGCCCTGTTCGTCCAACACAACGGTGAACGGCAGGCCGCCCTTCGTATTACCTAAAGTGCGCATCAGCGAGATGCCCTGATTACCTATCAGCAGTAGTGGATAGGACACCTGCACTTTGTCGAGAAACTTCTCTACGTTGGACCGAGTATCCACCGCCAACCCTACAAAACCGACATGCCGGAACTGATGATGCAGGGCATCGAGGTCCGGCATTTCTTTTACGCAAGGGGCGCACCATGTGGCCCAGAAATTCACCACCAAGGGCCGGCCCGCCCACTGCCTGAGCGGCTGCTCAGTCCCCTTGGTGTCGGGCAAAATCTGATCAAACAGCGCCTGGGTGGAACTGGCAAGAGCGGGTAGAAAAGGAAGAGAGGCAAGGCCGGCATACCCGGCGCAAGCCATAGTGCGCAACAGGAAGTCTCGGCGGTTCATGGCACGGCGTGGAAATGTCAAAGATGGGGCAAGAAGATGTTCGTCTGCCGATCAATTCTAACATCGCGACCGCTATGGGCGTGCCGGCGCTGTCGTTCCCCCTGCAAATGTCCAAGGCAGATTCGCCCCTTACCCTAAGGCTAGTCGTTTGGCCGTGCGTTGATTTGGGCCAACTTTTGGCAAACGGCCGACGGGCGGCAACTACAATACCAACCAGGAGGAATTCATGCACATACACATACTGGGGATTTGCGGGACCTTTATGGGCGGACTAGCCCTTATTGCTCGAGCCGCCGGCCATACCGTGACGGGTTGCGACACTGGCGTGTATCCCCCTATGAGCACCCAGCTGGAAGAACAAGGCATTGCCCTAGTTGAAGGCTTTGACGCGCAGCAGACGTCCTTGCGACCCGATCTTTATATCGTGGGCAACGTGGTGACGCGCGGTAATCCACTGATGGAAGCCATTCTCGACCAGGGCCTGCCCTATATATCAGGGCCGCAATGGTTGGGTGAACAGGTCTTGCAAGGGCAACACGTACTGGCCGTGGCAGGCACCCACGGAAAGACCACCACCAGTTCCATGCTTGCATGGGTCATGCAGGAGGCCGGTATGTCGCCCAACTTTTTAATTGGCGGCATTGCACCCGGGCTGAAGGTGTCCGCTCGGTTCAGTCCGGCGGTTAAGCACTTCGTTATTGAGGCTGACGAGTACGACACGGCATTTTTCGACAAGCGATCCAAGTTCGTTCATTATCGACCCCGCACCGCCATACTAAACAACCTCGAATACGACCACGCCGATATTTTCCCGGACCTGCCGGCCATTGAAACCCAGTTCCATCATTTGGTGCGCACCATCCCGGCGTCGGGACTGATTGTGCGCCCCAGCCAGTGTGCAGCTCTAGACCGTGTGCTCGAGCGTGGCCTGTGGACTCCCGTGGAGTCGTTCGGTGAATCCGGCCGATGGCAGGCAATCGCGCATGAGGACGGCAGTTTCACCGTGCGTCGGGATGAACGAGACATTGGTACTGTTGCATGGACGTTAAGCGGCGAGCACAATCGAATGAATGCACTGGCGGTGTTGGCTGCCGCTGAACATGTCGGTGTACCTGCGGAGGAAGGCATCAAGGCCTTGACGCGGTTCCAGGGCGTAAAACGGCGCATGGAGTTACGCGGCACTATCGCAGGCGTTAAAGTGTACGACGACTTCGCCCATCATCCGACTGCCATACGCACAACCCTGCAAGGCCTGCGCAAGCAAGTGGGCGCAAACCGCATTCTGGCCGTGCTCGAGCCGAGGTCCAACACCATGAAGCTGGGCACCATGGCAGCGCAATTGCCGAATGCTCTACAGGAAGCCAACCTGGTGTTCTGCTATGCGGAGACCCACGGTAAACACGCACTGGGATGGGATCCGGCGCAGGTGCTGGCCCCGCTACAAGTACCCACCTGCTGCGAGGATAGCGTGACCGAGCTGGCCGCGGCGGTGATCGCCGCGGCACGCCCGGGAGACTCAATAGTAGTCATGAGCAACGGCAGCTTTGGCGGCATACACGAACGTATTCTTGAAGGCTTGCACGCCTCAGTCCCACTCTAAGGCCGATGCTGGCGCCATGAAAACAGTACTTTACCTACACGGGTTTCGGTCCTCGCCCCAGTCAACCAAAGCCACACTCATGGCTCATGCCATCGCTGGATGTGGCGTGGTTGTTGCGTGGCATTGCCCACAATTGCCCGCCAGCCCTGCCCAGGCTCTTGCTCTGGCCAACACGATTATTGAGTCTGCTTGCAACACCGGCACCGACCCTCGAACGGAACTGACCCTCATAGGATCGTCCTTGGGCGGTTACTATGCCACCTGTCTTGCCGAACAGTGGCAATGCCACGCGGCGGTTTTGAACCCGGTCGTCAATGCGGCTCGCGACCTGGCCAGCCAGGTAGGTGAACACCGCCAATATCACTCGGACGAGCCGTTTGTCTTTCTGCCCGAGTATGTCGACGAGCTCAAGGCGATGGCGGTCACAACGCTTGCCGATCCCAGGCGGTATTACTTGCTTGCCACGACGGGCGACGAGGTGCTCGACTGGCGAGAAATGTCGCGCTGGTATGCCGGCTCACAGGGCCGCATCGTGCAAGGCAGCGACCATGGCATTTCCGACTTTGCCAAGTGGTTGCCCGACGTACTTGCCTTTGCCCTAGGGCAGCCTCAAACCGACACGCAGCGCGCGTAACCACGCAACACTCACATACTATGTACGTTCTCTACGAAGACAGCGGTAACTTCAAGGCCGAGAAGATCTTTTCGGAAAGCGACTCGACCTTGCAGGTGGAGTCCGAGTCCGGCAAGCGCAGCAAAATTAAAAAGAACAATGTTCTTTTTCGCTTTGACCAGCCCGCCGGGTCGGCCCTACTCGAGCAGGCTCAAGCAATGGCAGAGACCCTCGAGATCGACTTCCTTTGGGAGTGCGCTCCGCAGGAAGAATTCGACGCCGCTGAATTCGCCGAAGAATACTTCGGCCACCCGCCCACCGCGGTGGAAAAGGCCGCACTCATTTTTTGCCTCAACAGCGCTCCGGCCTATTTTCACCGGCGGGGCAAGGGGCGTTACCGGCCCGCGCCCCCCGAAATACTTCAGGCTGCCCTGGCGGCCATCGAAAAAAAGCGTTTGCAGGCGGCCCAGCAGCAAGAATGGACCGACCAAATGGTGGCCGGCCACTTGCCTGACGAAATTGCAAAGGTAACCGATACGCTGCTCACTCGGCCGGACAAGAACTCGATGCAATGGAAGGCGTTTGAAGCGGCTGTAACGCAGCTGGGCACGAGCCCCGAACGTCTGCTGCTGCGTCTGGGCGCATGGCCCCACCCGCTAGCCATGCATCGCTCGCGCTTTTTTGCGCAGAATTTTCCCCGTGGCACCGGCTTCCCTGACATCACGCTTCCCGCCTTGCCAGAGGAACTGCCCTTGGCTGAAGTGGAAGCGTACTCCGTCGACGACATCACCACCACCGAGGTGGACGATGCGCTGTCAGTCACCCCGCTGGATGCAGACACTGTACGCGTCGGCGTACACATTTCAGCACCGGCATTGGCTGTGACGCGCGGCTCAGAGCTGGATGACATCGCCCGTAGCCGCATGTCCACCGTGTATATGCCGGGGCAAAAAATACCCATGCTACCCGACGAAGTCGTGCATGCCTTCTCGCTGGATGCCGGTATTGCCCGGCCCGCCTTGTCGCTGTATGCGGACATCGATCTGCGAACAGGCGAAGTGCTCCAAAGCGAAACCCGAGTGGAACGCATCCAGGTCCGCGAGAATCTTCGGCATAACGCGTTGGACGAACATGTAACGGAAGAGGCGCTGGACAATCCGGATGCCGACCTTCCTTACGGCCATTGGCTGCGCCCCCTTTGGGCAGCGGCTCAAAAGCTTAGTGCTCAGCGCGATGCCATCCGAGGCAAGACCGAATCCAATACCCGCGTGGAGTATTCCTTTTATCTGGATGGCCCCCCGGACGATCCGGACAGCCCAGTGCGCATTATTCCCCGGCGTCGCAATGCCCCGCTAGATCGCCTGGTGGCAGAATACATGATACTTGCCAACAACCTCTGGGGCGGGCTCCTGGCACAGCACGGGGTGCCGGGCATTTACCGCTCGCAGCAGGCCGGACGCGTGCGCATGTCGACCCAGGCGTTGCCGCACGAGGCCATAGGCGTTCCCCAATATGTATGGTCCACCTCTCCACTGCGCCGCTACGTCGACCTGATCAACCAGGGTCAAATCATCACCGCCGCTCAGCATGGGGTTTCCGCAAGACTGGTCGCGCCCTTCAAGCCCAAAGAAGCCGACTTGTACGCGCTAATCGGCGCATTCGATACGCAATACTCTATCTGGAGCGACTTCCAGAACGATATGGAGCGGTATTGGGTCTTGCGATGGCTGCAGCAGCAGAAAAAAGATCGGGTGCAGGCAAGTGTGCTGCGCGACGACCTCGTGCGCCTGTCGTGCGTGCCCCTTGTCACTCGCGTAACCGGGCTGCCGGAGCTTGAGCGTGGACGGCAGGTAGAACTGGCCATTGCAGGCTTCGACGAACTCAGCCTCGAGCTGGAGTGCCGTTTCATCGGCACTTTAGATACGATAGAGACTTGACCTTCCCTTTGTCCCGCGAGGTAAGTTCGTGCCCGTTGCCAGCGCTCCCGACCGGCCATTGCCCGATCCGCTCGTAGGAGAGCAAAGGAATCTTCTCATTGCGCTGATCCTGTCCTTGCTGGCGCATGGGGCGCTCTTGGCCATCAAGGCGTCTTCAACCGCCCCCGCTATAGCTCCGGCCGCCACACTCGAGGTGACACTGGTCAACACACGCACAGAGGCCGCACCTATTGCGCCTCAGGTGGTGGCTCAGCAAGACGTGAATGCGGGCGGTAATGCGAACCAAGGGGTGGCGGCCTCCCCGCTACCTTTTACGTCTGCCGACGCCCCTGACGAGGTGGTCCTGGAAGCCCTGCGCAAACGGCAACAACAGCTAGAGCAAGAGCAGCTACGTTTATTGCACCAACTGGAGTCGCAAGAAGAAACGTGGGAAGCACGAAATCGGCCCGATCTGTTCCAGGACGCTCAAGACCCAGGAGACGACAACCTTGAGCAGGACAGCGCGGTGCTCAGCGCCCGCATTGCCGCCCTGAAGGACGAAGTCGAACAATACAACAAGCGCCCGCGCCAGCATTTCGTCGGCCCCTCTGCTCAGGCGGTAGACTATGCCGAGTACGTGGAGGCTTGGCGGGAAAAAGTCGAGTTGCTGGGGACCCAACATTACCCGCCGCAAGCGCGCGGCAAGGTTTATGGCTCGCTACAACTGACCGTCTATATCGATGCACAGGGGCAATTGCTTCGAGTAGAAATTGACCGGCCGTCCGAGCACGCCATACTGAATGCCGCTGCCCGGCGCATCGTCCAGTTGGCGGCGCCCTTCGCGCCCCTGCCACCTGCGCTCGCCGCCAAGACCGACGTACTGGCCATTACGCGCACCTGGCACTTCACTCGTAAAAACACTTTAAGTACCGACTCACCGTGAACTCTGACGTCCATCTCAAAGAATTTGCCGTTGTAGGCAATCCCGTTGCACACAGTCGCTCGCCGGCCATTCACCATCATTTCGGGCAGCAAACAGGTATCGCACTGCATTACCGCATCATCGAAAGCCCGCTGGACGCCTTCACGAGTGTCGTCAGGCGCTTTTTTGAAGAAGGCGGGAGCGGTTTGAACGTCACCGTCCCGTTCAAGCAGCAGGCGTGGGAGCTGGCTCACAACCATCTGAGCCAGCGCGCCTTACTTGCCGGCGCGGTCAACACCCTTTGGATGAAGGACGGCGAACTGCATGGTTGCAATACGGACGGAATCGGCTTGCTTGCCGATCTTCGACGCTTGGGCAACGACCCGGCTGGCAAGCGCATCCTGCTCGTCGGTGCAGGAGGCGCTGCGCGGGGAGTCATCTTTCCCTTACTGGAAGCCGGCGCGAGCCGGCTACACATTGTCAATCGTAGCCCACGTAAAGCCGTCGATCTCGCCGGTCAGATGGCAGAACAATTACCGGATTTTGCCCACCAGCTTTCCGGGGGGGGACTGCATGAGGCGTCGGGCAATTGGGATATTGTCATCAACGCGACTTCCAGCAGCCTCAGTGGTGAAACGCCACCGCTTCAGGGCGTGCAATACGCTCCCGAGGCCTTGGCCTACGATATGGTGTACGCGGCGACTCCCACTCCCTTTATGCAAGCCGCAAGCGCACAGGGGGCGCGAATTGCGGATGGTTTGGGCATGCTGGTGGCTCAAGCCGCCGCCAGCTTCGCTATCTGGAATGGTATCCAGCCAGACATCGAGCCGGTCTTGCCGGAACTGCGCAAGCAGCTGCTTGCTTCCTGATCAATGGCTGAAACGTATCGCCGTTTCTCCTGGCTTAAACTGACCGCGGCCGGCCTGCTGCTCGCCCTGTTCGGTTTTCTGCTGTATCAGTTTGGTCTGCTGGTGATGGTGGTCTGGCTCAACTTCCGCAACCCCAGCAGCAGCGCCTTCATGAAGCAGACCCTTACGGAACTGAGGGTAAAAGAGCCCTCCGCCAGCCTGAAATACCAGTGGGTCCCGTACGAACAGATCAGCGACAACTTGAAGCGTGCGGTCATCGCCTCTGAGGACTCCAATTTTTTAGAGCACGGCGGAGTGGAATGGGAGGCGATACGCAAAGCCTGGGAGTACAACCGGCGGCAGGCGGCGCGCGGCAGCAATCGCATGCGCGGGGGCTCCACCATTTCCCAGCAGTTGGCCAAGAATCTTTTCTTGTCCGGCGACCGGTCTTATGTGCGTAAGGGTCAGGAACTTATCCTTACCTACATGATAGAAACTGTCATGACCAAGCAACGCATACTTGAGCTCTATCTGAACCTAGCCCAATGGGGAGAGAATGTGTTTGGCGCCCAAGCCGCTGCGCAGCACTACTTTGGGCGGTCGGCAAGCCGTTTAAGCAACGCACAAGCAGCTCAGTTGGCCGCCATGCTGCCCAACCCCGCCTATTACGACGAACGGGGGGTGACGTCCTATTTAAGATCTCGCACCTCGACCATCATGCGCCGCATGAGATTAGTTACGGCGCCATAGCGCAACCGCGTTTTTGTTACTCTTACGACTGCGCTTACATCGCCCCATTTTCAGGCATTCAATCGATGCGTACTGCCCGCCGCTATCTCGCTCGCGAGATTTATCGCTCCAGCTTTGTCGTGTTGCTGGCCCTGATCGGCCTGTTTTCGTTTTTCGCCCTGATCGAAGAGCTGGACAATGTCGGTAGCAAATTCACACTGCTTAATCTGTTTTATCTCCAGGCTCTGCAATTACCCACTCGCCTGTACGATTTGCTGCCCATAGGTCTGCTGATCGGCGCCATCCTGGCGCTGGCAAGCCTGGCTCAGCGTAACGAGCTCGTCATACTGCGCGTATCGGGTGTTAGCGGCATGAAGCTGCTGGGCATGCTGTGGATCATCACCATTCCCTGGGTCTTGGCGGCCTTCTTCTTGTCGGAAGTGGTGACGCCGGCCGCTGAAGTCAAAGTCAGCGAAGCCAATCTGCTGCTACTCGGCCATGCAGGCGGAGGGCGGCTGAGTAGCGGCTATTGGTTCAAAGAAGAAGGACCGGAAGGCGGTACGCGCATCATCAATATCGAGCGGCTGCAACCCAACGGGGGAGTGGCCGGCATCAACTTATACGAGTTCAACAAGAGTCAGGAACTTACCGCCTTGTCTCAAGCCGAGCAAGGCTATTTCGGCAACGATAATCTGGTAATGACCGGCGTAGTGGAAACTCAGATAGACGCCAACGCAGTATCGGCGCTGGCCGATGCACAAGAGCCCAAATCACCCATTACCGAGGTAAACAATATTGCGGAGCGCAGCATCGGCACGACATTGACCCCGGAGCGCCTTATCGCCCGCATCCTGACCCCCGAGCGCATGTCCATGTCGGTGCTGCTTGACTACATCAGTTATTTAAAGAACAACAGCCTGGAAACCGACCGGCAAGTTGTGGCCCTCTGGCGGAAGATTGCTTATCCGTTCACTCTGCTGGTCATGATCACCATTGCCGCGCCCATCGGATTTATGCAGACTCGTCGAGGAGGCGTTGGCGGCAAGGTCTTCATAGGCATACTCTTGGGTGTGGGCTTCTTCATGGTGAATCAGTTAGCGCTTAACGTGGGCATGCTCAGCAAGTGGGCGCCCTGGATTACCGCTTTGGTGCCCAACCTTGGCGCATTGGCGTTGGCCTTCGGAGCTCTCATCCTGATGGAGAACCGCCATACCTTGCGCGGGTTCTCGCTTCCAAAAATCTCGGGTACCGGGCGCTCGGCATGACACGATCTATTTGGGCAGTCGGCGACCTTCAGGGCTGCTGCACGCCTTTGGAACAACTACTTTCTCATCCTGAAATTGCGCAAGACGAGCAGGCCCAGTTCTGGTTTGCGGGAGACCTGATCAATCGAGGTCCGGAATCGCTCCAGACAATTCGACGCGTCATGGCTTTGGGGGACCGGGCGGTATCTGTGCTGGGCAACCACGATCTGCATCTTCTGGCCGTCTCGGCCGGCATACGCAAATCGGGCAAGTCCGACACCCTGCTCGGGATCTTCGATGCTCCGGACGCTCAGGATATCTTGAACTGGATGCGCCACAGACCGCTGGCACATTACGCTCAGGGCCATCTGCTCGTACATGCAGGCGCTCATCCCAGCTGGACCCTGGCGCAAACCTTGCAGCTATCACAGGAGGTTGAAGCCGCTTTACGTTCGCCAGACTGGCACGAGCGGCTGGCCAAGATGTATGGCAACGAACCGGCACAATGGGACAACCACCTACAGGGCGCAGACCGGCTACGTGTAATTATCAATGCCACAACACGGATGCGCATGTGCGAAGTCGATGGGACCATGGACTTTTCGCATAAGCGTCATCCAGCTGATGCCCGCCCGGGCTTGCTCCCCTGGTACGACGTGCCGCAGCGTCCCCTGGCTCAAGAAGCCGTGGTGGTCTGCGGCCACTGGTCGACTTTGGGGCTACTGATGCGGGACGATGTGCTCAGCCTCGACACCGGTTGCGTGTGGGGGGGCAAGCTGACTGCCGTCCGTTTGCAAGACCGTAAAGTCATACAGATACCGTGCACGCAATACAGCAAGCCCAAAGAAGAACGAACGTTGCTGCAGTGAAGTTGTGCCGGGCCATAGTGGCGTGCAGGCCCGTGCGTACCGAGCTAGACTTTGCGACCCTCTGCAACGGCCACAGGCTGTTCTAACGCCACCCCAGCTTGCGTTTCTTCTGCAGCCTTACCTGTCTCTCGAACGGCATCCCCTATGACTTCATGAGTGTGGCGCGCCACACCGACCCTGCCCAGCGCTTTAGCGGTCTCGGCGGAAATCATAGGGAGGAACTCCACCTCGACTTCCACACCGGTGAGCCTTAACAGCACCCATAAGTTTCCAACCAGGCTTTGCTCGCCTACAAAGGCGACCTTGGCGCTACGCCGTCCCTGATGAAAGAATCTGAGCGCCACCGGCTGGATATCCACGCCTGTGCGAATGGCGGGGTCAAATAAGCTGGAATGAAACGGCAATACATCATTTCCAGGCGAAGTGGTTCCTTCCGGAAACAAGCCCAATACTTGCCCTTGGGCGAACCGGGCCTGCATTTGATCGGCCACCTTTTTCAACGAGTGGCGTTCGCCGCGCGAGACGAACACTGCGCCGACATTGGCGACCAGCCATCCAATGACAGGCCAGCTACGAATTTCGGCTTTCGCAATGAAGATGACAGCGCGGACACTGGACAACACATAGATGTCGATCCAGGAGACGTGGTTAGCGACCCAAAGCGCAGTACCCGAAGGAGGCGGCGCCCCTTTGACAGTAATTCGGACGCCGCACAGGAACATAATGGCCCTTGACCAGGCTCTGTTCATGGCCGCACGGACCTCCACCGAGCAGAGCGGATAGACGGTGGCGACAGTAATTAAACTTGACAGCAACCAAAGCAGCACGCCCGGCAGGCGCAAGACAAACAGCAACAGGCCCAATCTAAGCTTCTCCGGATAGATTATCGAGCAGGTAAGGCGTCGAGATACCGCTGCAAAATCACAGCGGCTGCAACAGCGTCGTCCGCGGCGTTGGTTCCTAATAGTTGTTGTGCTTCAAGGCTGGACCCGCGCTCGTCGACCAGCTCCACGGGCAAACCGTAACGTCCATGCAATTGATTAGCGAACCGCCGCGACTGCATGGAAGCGTACTGTTCCTCGCCGTCGAGGGTCAAGGGCAGCCCGACCACCAGCCGGTCGGGCTGCCAAGCCTGCAATAACCCAGAGATAGCTTCAAAACGCTGCTGACGCGTGACTGGCATGAGGATTTGCAGGGGCCGCGCCTGACAAGTCAGTGTGTTTCCTATGGCGACCCCGATTTTCTTCAAACCGTAATCAAACGCCAACAGGGTTTCTTCAGGCATGGCCGGCTTCGCCCGCCAGCATGGAAGAGTTTATGCCCAATAAGCCCAAGGCGGCCTCATAGCGTTCTTCCGGCGGCACCCGGAACAGAATATCATTGGAGGCCGTGACGTTAAGCCAGGCGTTTTGCGCCATTTCGCTCTCGAGCTGGCCTGCGCCCCACCCTGCATAACCCAGGGTGACAAGCAGCTGTGACGGCCCTTTACCCTGTGCCACCTCCTGCAAGACGTCGCGAGAAGTAGTCAGAGCAAGATCGCCCAAATGAATGCTGGAGCTGTACTCCCCAACCGGGGCGTGCAGGACAAAGCCTCGGTCTGTCTGCACAGGCCCTCCGAAATAGACCGGGGTGTCTTGCACCGGCCCGATCTCGAGCGATAAATCGAGGTCTATTCGTTGCAGAAGATTGCCCACCGTGAGGTCGGTGGGGCGGTTTATGACCAGACCCAGCGCCCCATGTGCAGTGTGCTCGCAGATGTAGATGACTGTATTGGCCAGGTTGCCAGCGACCATGCCGGGCATGGCCAAAAGAAACTGCCTGGACAAGTCCACACTACGCATCTCGCTTGTATCTTTAATCGTTGCCATGACTTGCCCTCCGCGACTTGCTAGACCTATTGGCCATTAGATGGGGTCAGACCTCGATCAGTTCAAAGTCTTCTTTACGCGCCCCACATTCTGGACAGACCCAGTTAGGCGGGACATCTTCCCATTTAGTTCCTGGGGCGATGCCTTCTTCAGGCACCCCCGCTTCTTCATCATATATCCAACCGCAAATCAAACACATCCACGTTCGCATCTTTTGTTACTCACTGAAAGTTTCCGCCTAAATCCGGACGATTGGCGGAGCTTCTATTAGAATGGGGCAATCTTACTAGACGGCCCTCGGTCCGTACCTTGATATTAACCAAAGAAGTCGTTTAGCCTGGCACATGCATTCCGTGCAACCTTCCGCACCTACTCCCATCCTGTTGTTCAGCCCGTACGACCCTAGCGGTGCGGGCCATCTGCCTGCCGACGCCATTACTTGTGCCGCATGCGGCGCACATGCAGTAAGCGTCCTGACGGCCCTGCATGTGCAAGATACAACTGGCATCCTGGAGATTCAGGATCTGGCCCCGGAGTTCATCAACGAGCAGGCGCGGGCCTTATTGGAAGACATCAGCGTCCGTGCCATCAAGGTCGGTCCTCTTTATACCCTAGAGTCCGTCAGCGTTCTGGCCCAGATCGCTGCCGACTACAGCGACCTTCCCTTGGTACTGCAACTGGCGGCCCTGCCCGATCAGGGCCGCTTCGAGGACAACGATCCGGAAGAAGTGCTGGCGGCCATATTCGAACTGCTTCTGCCCCAGACGGACGTCATCATCGTCGAACACGCCATGCTCGAGCAGTGGCACACCGAGGGTTTGATTTCCGCCGCACCTGGCGTGCCCACACCGCAAGTACTCATACACCATGGCGCTGATTGGGTGCTGACGACCGCATCACCCATGCGACCGGGCCACTCAGCCTACGTGCTGCATGGCGGAGAAAATGCGGTCTTTTCCTGGTCAGCAGGGCCGGCCCCCGTGCGGGTGGCCCATACCGACGGCCCTCTAGCCTGCGCTGTAGCTGTTAACCTGGCCCGCGGGCTTCCCATGGCTCAAGCAGTAGAAACGGGCATTAAACAAACCGAGCCCATGCTGGCGTCGTCCTATCAGGCCGGCATGGGTTACCGCCTTATCAACCGAAGCTTATCGCATCAATAATGCGCGCCACCACTCGATTTCCTCGCGGCCTGTATGGCGTTACACCGGACTGGCCTGATACACAGCGTCTACTGACGGCAATAGGCGAAGCCGCGCAAGGCGGAATGAAGGCTTTGCAGTGGCGGCGAAAATCAGGCGACGCCAGCGAACGACTGGCCCAGGCCCGGGAAGTCGGTCAGTTGTGCAAGCGGCTTGGGCTTGTCTACATCGTCAACGACAGCGTCGAGACGGCTCTGGAGGTGGATGCAGATGGCGTGCATCTGGGCCGTGACGACGGCTCGTGGCTACAGGCGCGCCGCAAACTGGGACCCATCAAACTGCTGGGCTGCTCTTGCTACAACGAGCTGGATCTGGCCAATGAAGCACTGGAGGCCGGAGCCGACTACATCGCCTTCGGGGCCGTTTACCCCTCTACAGTCAAACCAGAGGCGGTCAAAGCCTCCCTTGACCATATACGACAAGGGCGCAAGCTGGCCGACCAGCTATGGCCCGAGGCCGCCGTGGTGGCCATAGGCGGCATCCACGCCGACAACGCCCTACCCGTGGTCCGTGCCGGCGCCGACAGCATAGCGGTCATTAGCGGCATATTCGAGTCCTCGGATATTCGCGCTGCAGCGGCCGCTTGCGCGGCGGCGTTCACCGGCACGGTATGATGGCCTTTCTGCTTTCCCCTGTATTCCATTGCCATGTCACGTAACTCCGAACTTTTTGAACGCGCCTGTAAAACCATACCGGGCGGCGTCAACTCGCCCGTGCGCGCTTTTCGCTCTGTCGGCGGCACGCCGCGTTTCATAAAGCGGGCAAACGGCCCTTATGTTTGGGACGAAGACGACGCCAAGTACATCGATTACGTCGGCTCGTGGGGCCCCGCCATACTCGGCCATGCGCATCCGGAAGTCATCAAGGCAGTGCAAGAGGCGGCGGTCAATGGCTTGTCATTTGGCGCCCCCACCGAGGGCGAAATACTGATCGCCGAAGCCATTTGTGAACGCATTCCGTCCATGGAAAAGGTGCGACTGGTCAGCTCCGGCACCGAAGCCACGATGTCCGCGATCCGGCTAGCCCGGGGCGCGACAGGACGGTCAAAAATTATCAAATTCGAAGGTTGCTATCACGGCCATGCGGACAGCTTGCTGGTGAAGGCGGGCTCCGGCATGCTCACCTTCGGGAACCCTACGTCATCCGGCGTTCCTCTGGAGTTCATACAACACACCCTTGTATTGGACTTTAATGACCTGCAAGCCGTAGAAACCGCATTCACCGAATACGGCAAAGAGATTGCATGTGTGATTGTCGAGCCCGTCGCAGGCAATATGAACCTGGTCAAGCCAAAAGCGGGCTTTCTCGAGGGTCTGCGCAAGCTGTGTTCAGATCACGGCGCGCTGCTCATTTTTGACGAAGTCATGACCGGTTTCCGCGTTGGCCCGCAAGGCGTACAAGGGCTAACTGGCGTCACACCCGATATCACCACCTTGGCCAAGGTCATTGGCGGTGGCATGCCGGTGGGAGCTTTCGGCGGGCGGGCCGATGTCATGGAGCACATCGCCCCAGTAGGCGCGGTGTATCAGGCAGGGACTCTCTCGGGCAATCCCGTGGCCGTCGCGGCTGGCCTGACGACCTTGCGGCTATTGTCCGAGCCCGGCTTCTACGACAGGTTGGCTGAGCAAAGCAAAAAGCTTGTTCAGGGTTTGACAGAACGAGCCGGTAGCGCCGGTGTGCTCTTTGCCGCCGATAGCATCGGGGGCATGTTCGGCCTTTATTTCTCGCTCGAAGTGCCAACCTCTTTCGAAGAGGTCTCGGCGGCCGATGTCGATCTTTTCAGGCGTTTCTTCCATGAAATGCTGGAACGCGGCGTTTATTTTGCGCCCTCGGCATTTGAGGCCGGTTTTGTTTCAAGCACCCATGACGACGAAGTTATCCAAGCTACCTTGGACGCAGCCGAGATTGCGTTCTCGCGCCTCGTTTAAAAGCAATCATGGCCTTGCGAGCAACCGTCTACAAGGCGGACCTTCATATTGCGGATAACGATCGCAGTTACTACGCCAGCCACTCACTGACGGTTGCACGCCATCCTTCTGAAACTGACGAGCGCCTCATGGTGCGCTTGCTGGCGTACGCGCTATATGCTCAAGAAGACGAAAGCCTTGTGTTCACTCGCGGTCTATCGGAAACCGATGAGCCCGACCTGTGGCGCAAAGACCTGACTGGCTCGATTGAGCAGTGGATAGAAGTGGGCCTGCCCGACGAGCGTCGCATTCTTAAAGCTTTCGGTCGCGCCGACGAGGTAATCGTGTTCGCCTACGGGCGCAATGTCGACGTGTGGTGGCAAGGCATTCGCGGCAAACTGAACCGCGCCAATAAGCTCAAAGCCTACTCGTTATCGGTGGACGGCACTTCGGCCCTGGCGGAGTTGGCCGAACGAAATATGGAGCTGAACGTGAATGTTCAGGATGCGACCGCTTGGGTAACGTCGCAACAAGGGGAGGCTAACATACAGCTAATAGGACTACCCCTGTGAAGAGCGGCCGGGTGGCCTCATCCCCCGAACTCGGGAGCGGACTTATTTGACGAGGTTAGGCAACCACATGGAAATCGCAGGGACATAAGTCACTACCAGCAGTGCCGCAAGATAGACAAAAATAAAAGGCACCACAGACCATACCACCTTGCTGGCTGGCACGTTAAACACGCTGGTGCTCACAAACAGATTCATCCCGAATGGCGGTGTGAACATGCCTATGGCGAGGTTCACCGTCATGATGATGCCAAAATGTATGAGGTCCACTCCTGCTGCTAAAGCGACCGGCACCAACAACGGCACTAGTACCACAATAGCTGAATTCGGATCCATGAACATGCCGGCAATTAATAGAACCACGTTGAGCATGAGCAGGATCAGGAAGGGGCTCATATCCCACCCGAGTAGAACGGCTACGATGCTGTCAGGTATGTTGTTAATGACAAGCACTAAGGAAAACACTGAAGCCGCGGCCACGATTGTAAAAATCTTGCCGGTGAGCAGTGCCGACTCCAGCACCACGTCCCACACACCCCGCAAGGACAAATCCCTATAGATGAGGGTGGTTACCAGCAGTGCGTATACGCACAGCACGACAGAAGCCTCGGTGGGAGTAAAAAACCCAGAATAAATGCCACCGAATATGATGATTGGAGCACCAAGAGTCCATGCTGCGCCTCGAGTGGCGAGCCACAAGTTTTTGCCATCCCATTTAGCCTGCTGCGAGGCTATTGAGTTTCGCATCGCATACCAAACGCTATACGCCACAACCATGAGGCCTATAAGTACGGCCGGTCCGAAGCCCGCTAGAAAAAGCTCGCCTACGGAGGCCGAAGCGACGGCGCCGTAGAGAATCATGGTGATGCTAGGCGGCATGATGACGGCAATAGCACCCATGGAGGTGATCAGACCAAGAGAAAAGTGTTCCGAGTACCCGCTTTGCCGTAGTCCGGGATAAAGTACTTTTCCTATGCCAGCCACAGTGGCGGTACTGGATCCAGAAATAGCGCCGAACACCTCGCTGGCGGCAATAGTGGTGACGGGTACGCCCCCTGGTACTCGCCCGAGCAGGACCGTTACCCAGTCGACAAGACGCCGCGACATGCCGCCCCTTACCATGAGCTCCGCCGCGAAGATGAAGCCAGGCACTGCCAACAGCGCATATACGTTCAAGCTGCTGAACATGCGGGAGGCCAGCATATCCGGCGGGATGCCTGCACCCGACAGCGTCAACAAGGTAAACCCGGCAAACAAAAACACCAACCACAGCGGGAAACCAAACAACAGCAGCAGTACCACTCCGAAAGTTGCGCCGGTCGCTACCATGCTTTTTCCCCACCTTGAACAGCGTTCATACCGGTGTCGTCCCTTGCTTCCTGTATTGGGTCCTTTCTAGGCCGCACTAAGTCGATGAGCCACAGTAGATAAGCGACGGCGGTCAATCCGAGGCCTAATGGGATGGCCAGATACCCCATCCACGCAGGGATGTATCCGCTCAGGCTCATATCGCCGAAACGATAGGCGGTGTAAGTGAAACTCCAGCCCATATAGGCAAGATATCCGATCACGCCTATACCGAGCACAGCCACCAACACATTTACCACCTTGCGTCCCCTCGTGGACAGATGCTCGTAGAAGATGTCCACGCTAATGTGCTGATTGCGGCGAGCCAGCACCGGTGCGCTGAGGAAGACTGACCACACCACGAGATAGCCGGAAGCTTCTTCGAGCCAAGGAAACGGCATATAACCCAACTCTCGCAACACCACCGACAGAAATACCGATATGAGCATTGCGACAAATGCAATGCCCATAAGCGCTTTCAATAGGTGAAAGCAGATGCGATCGATGCCATCGGCAACGCTTGGCGCATCGGGTGCAGAGCGAGGGCCGACATGGTTTTTACTGGCGACAGGCGTCTTCATAGTTGCTGGCCTTGGACGATAGACCGGGTCTTTGTGCGCGAGTCGGATTCTATCGACACACACATCATCTATATGGCATCAATTTGCCAGCTTTTGGATGTCCGCTTCGAGGAGCTTGAGCATTTCAGCCTTGCCCGGGTTGGAAGCGGCCGTTTTCCAGACCCCGTTCTTGTTCAGCTCCGTGAGCTTTGCAATGTCTTCACTGCTCAGTTCAATGACATTGATCTTCGGGTCTGATCGCAACATTTCCAACGCTGCGTTTTGTTCGTTGACAAACTCGGTCGTCCCAAATTCCTCTGCCTCTTTGCCCGCCTCGTCCACAGCCTTCTGGAGCTCGGCCGGCAGCTTCTCGTACCACTCTTTGCTGACCGCAATGTATTCGGTCAACACTATGTGGTTGGTCATGACCACATTGGGAGCTTGCTCGTGGTATTTGAGTTTTACGGTGACTGCAGCAGGCAGGTCGAAGCCGTCCACCACACCTTGCTGAATAGATGTGTAAACCTCCGGAAGCGACATATGGACAGATCGAGCACCCCAGTCGTTAACTGTCTCCGTATGTTCGTGCCCGCCTATGGTGCGAATTCGTTTACCTTTGAGCATGTCGATGACGCTGGCGCCCTTATCGACTTCGCGGAGGTAAATCTGGTTTGGCCCTAGACCGAATAGAGAGACCACTCGAAAACCCTTGGCATCCGCTAGCTCCCTGATCTTATTCCCCGCCTCGCCCTGCATTGCGCGGGTGATATTCCGGATTTGCTCCTCTGGAGTGGAGCCAGGGAAAACCCACGGTAGAGTCAAGACGCCTGCTTGGGGGACAAACTGATTCAAGTAGCCAGAGGGATTCGTTATTGCTTGGACCGATCCAAGGCGCAACCCTCGCATTACTTCGTCGTTGCTGCCTAGCGACCCACCCGAAAAATGTTTGCCGACGATCTGCCCATTTGATTTTTCTTCAACCAACTTCAGAAACTTTTGGCCAATCCGCTCTTGTGCATCATTACTGGTTATGTTTCCGAGCCTCATCTCGATCGGCTTGTCTGCGGCTTGCGCCGACATTGCAAATGGCACGATAAGCGAAAAGCTCAACAACAACCGCGATATTAATTTTGTCCCCATGGTTTCCCCTTGTGTACGTTTGGTCAACTACTTACCGGTTCATGACGATTCAAACCTTGGATACTGATCGAACCTTGTGAAACTGAAAACCTTTATAGCCTTCCCGAGCCACTTCCAGAATTTTGTTGTAGTAATTGCCCACACCTCCTACATAGGGCATAAAAGTGACCGGCTTGCCGGGAATATTTGCGCCGTGAAACCAGGTATTGCGGGACTTCGCGTATAGTGTTCGGCCTGCCGCCTCTGACACATGCTGCGTCCATTGTTCTTGTGCAACAAACGTTGCCTCGACAGCAGCGTAACCAGACGCCCTCATGTATTGGATGCAGTCGGCGATCCATTCAACATGTTGCTCTATTGAGGTGACCATGTTGCTGAATACCGAAGGACTCCCAGGACCAGTAATGACAAACATGTTGGGAAAATCGGCCATGCACAATCCCAGGTAAGTATGCGGGCCAGCGGCCCATGCCTCCTTCAGGGTGACGCCCCCCCTACCCCTGGGGTTGATGCGGTTCATAGCACCAGTCATTGCGTCGAAGCCTGTGGCAAAGATCAGAACGTCTAGCTCGTACTCGCGACCGTCAGTAAGTTGCACACCGGAAGCGGTGATGCATTCAATGGCGACGTCTTTCAAACTGACCAGAGACACATTCTCGCGATTGAACGTCTCGTAATAGTGCGTTCCAGAGCACAAGCGCTTGGTGCCTATATAGAGATTTTGCGGACAAAGCGCCTCTGCCGTTTCAGGATCTTTGACGATGCTCCGTATCTTGTTCCGGACAAACTCCGCGGCCTCTTCATTAACCTCTGCGTCAGTCAAAATATCCTTGAATGCCCGCATCATGTATAGGCCGCCCAACTGCCAACGGTTTTCCAACTCGGCGCGGCGTTCTTCCTCGGTCACTTCCTTTCCAGATCGGTGGTTGGTGACCTGGTTGTGCCCGAACCCCGATGCTCGCGCAAATCTGCGTCGCTCCGGATAATTTGCTTTCCAGTCTTTTTCCACCTCGGGCTTCATGGGGTGGTTCTGCGCCGGCATTGTGTAGTTCGGAGTGCGCTGGAACACGTATAAATGACCGGCCTCCTCGGCGACTAACGGAATCAATTGCGTAGCGGACGACCCGGTTCCGATAACGCCGACCCGCCGTCCAGCTACGTCGACTCCCTCCTCTGGCCAGTCGCCGGTGTGGAACCAGCGACCTCGATAATCTTCCAGCCCTGTCATTGACGGTACCTGCGCCACCGAAAGTACCCCCGTAGCCATCACGGCATAGTTGGCCACGTACGACTCACCGGTACTCGTTTCGAACACCCATACGTGCTCTTCTTCGTCGTACGACGCTGCCACTACAGTAGTGTTCAGCTGGATATGAGGGCGTAGATCAAACCGATCTACCACATGATTGATGTAGCGGAGGATTTCCGGCTGACTGGCGTAACGCTCTGACCAGCTCCATTCTTGTTGGAGTTCGTCAGAAAAAGAATAGGAATAGTCTAACGACTCAATGTCGCAACGGGCGCCGGGATAGCGGTTGTGATACCACGTGCCACCAACACCGCCGCCTGCTTCCAGGACCCGGACAGAGAGGCCTATTTGTCGAAGCTTATATACCGCGTAAACGCCTGCAAGACCCGCACCCACCACAATGGCGTCATACCTATGGGCACTACGGGTTACATCGTGTGCGTGCATCCCTGCCTCCTGGCAAGCCTGTAGGCTCGCCCTGTAATAGTCTGGTTAGCTTACCATCGACAATATACAGGGCGCCTTTGCCACACACATCAGGGATGACCCGCAATCAGAAGTATGAGAACTATTGCCGCTTCGCGCTATATGTTTGCAGCACTGCATTGGCGACCGTAAGCATAGGACACTGCAACCCTGCCTCTTGACCGCGGCGTAACATGTCGCCAACCAGATGATCCCCTTCCACCGGCAGGCCGGCTTGCATGTCCCGATACATGGATGAGCTGAAGGTGGACGCGGGATTTGTCAACACGCGTTGAAACCCTGCTATGTCCGCGGGGGCCATAGGATAGCCAGCGGCCTGGGCGGTGTCGGTGCATTCTTTAAACAGCTGCAGGGCAATTTGCCCGCCGGCATCGCTGCGCATGTACTCGCCCACGGTGCCGTTAAGCAGGCAATTTGCCGCGCCCACTGTGGCCATGCGACAGAACTTGTCCCACATATCGACCATGATGGCGTCGCTAAGCTCTGCATGAATGCCTGCATTGACGAGCTCTTGCCATACCGCCTCGGCTTTGCTTTGCTGCTCGGCAAGACGCGCCCCGACGGTGATGCTGCTATAGGCGTTGTTCACTTGAATGGTGGTTGGCGCAGACTGCGTGGCTATGGTTTTTGCAACGCCGCCCAAGACACGAGCCTGGCCATAAGCTGAGTCGAGCCTGTCGAGATGCCGCATGCCGTTAAGCAGCGGCAGAATATGCGTTTGCGGCCCCACCGCGGGGGTGATGTCCGCAATAACACTCTCAAGAGAGTAGGCCTTATTGGTGAGGATAATGAGGTCGAAGGTGTCCTGTAGTTGTGCGCTGCTAAGCGTACGGGGCTGCACATTTACCTGACCAATGGGCAGCTCTAGCGTAATGCCCTCGGCGTCAACCAGCTCTTTACGCGCCGGGCGCAATAAGAAGTGCACATCGGCGCCATGCTCGTGCAAACTGGCCCCGAATACTGCGCCTACTGCACCGGCGCCCACAATTAATATTTTCATTTCATGCAGCCTCAAATAAACGAGGACACGGCTTGGAAGCGGTGTCCTCGAATTGATGTAGGCATCGTCGGGTCACCTTGCTTCTTGCGAAGCGGTTCGCCGACAGTTTACTGCTTACCTACGCGCGCCAGGCTATCAGGCGCGAGCGGGGGCCACGGCGGTGACTTCGATTTCCACCTTGGCGCGATCTTCAATCAGGTCGGCGACCTCAACCGCTGTCATGGCCGGAAAGTTCTTGCCCAAGATGTTGCGATACTGCTCGCCGATGCCCTTGAGGGACGCCAGATACTCTTGCTTGTCGCGCACATACCAGGTCATGCGTGCAATATGCTCGGGGCCGGCTCCGCCTTCACGTAGCACTTCGACAATGTTGCGCAGGGTTTGACCAACCTGTTCAACGAGATCGTCCGTTTCAAACTGCATCTGGGCGTTCCAGCCGATCTGGCCCCCAACAAAAATGATGCGGCTGCCCACTTCGAGCTCGGCCATCATGCCGTTTGCATAGCCGCGGGGTTTATCCCAGCTAGGCGGTTGCAAGGTTTTCATTTTCACCTCTAATAATGAACGGCCAGGCTTGAGGCCCGGCCGGAGAATGGGCCAAGAAGGGTTCGCACACCTTCCAGGTTGATAAAAATCTACTTTTGTCTCAGAACAAAGCGCTGCAGTTTGCCGGTTTCCGTGCGGGGCAAGGTATCGACAAACTCGATGGCGCGCGGGTATTTGTACGGCGCGATATTGTTCTTGACGTGCTCCTGCAATGTCTTGACCATGGCTTCGTCCCGGGCATAACCCGGCTTGAGCACGACGAAGGCCTTGACGATATTGCCGCGCTTCTCGTCCGGTACACCGACCACTCCGCATTCGGCCACCGCTTCATGCGTAAGCAAGCAACCTTCCACCTCGGGTCCGGCAATGTTGTAGCCGGCCGAAATAATCATGTCGTCGTTGCGCGCTTGGTAGTAGAGGTAACCATCTTCGTCCATGGCGAAGGTGTCGCCAGGCAAGTTCCAGCCGTTTTGCACGAAGACGCGCTGACGTTCGTCGTCCAGATAACGGCATCCAGTGGGGCCACGAACAGCCAATCGACCGACGGTTCCCGGGGGTACGGGCTGGAAGTCGTCGTCGACCACCTGGGCCACATACCCTGGCACCACCTTGCCGATAGCGCCGCGCCGAACTTCTTCGGGAGGGCTGGACACATAGACGTGGATCATCTCGGTGCCGCCTATGCCGTCAATCATCTCGATACCGCTGGCCTGCTTCCATAACTGCCTGGTCGCGTCGGGCAAGGCCTCGCCAGCCGATACCGTCTTCTTCAAAGAAGATATGTCGTGTTTATCAACCAACTCGGCCATCTGCCTGTAGAAAGTCGGCGCGGTAAACACCATGGTCACGGCGAACTTTTCCACCTGCGCCAATAGTTCGTCCGGTGTGAGTTTTTCGATCAATACCGTCGAAGCGCCGACCCGCAAAGGGAAGCACAATAGACCGCCCAATCCGAAAGTAAAGGCCAGGGGCGGTGTTCCGCAGATGATGTCGTCAGGGTGAACCTTTAATGTGTGGCGGGCGAAGGTATCGCACATGGCGAGAACATCGCGATGAAAGTGCATGCAGCCCTTGGGCTTGCCGGTCGTACCGCTGGTGAAAGCGATGAGGCACACATCGTCGACGGCGGTGTCGCAAGCTTTGAATTCGGCAGACTTGCCTTCAGCAAGCTTGTCGAGTGAATCACTGGAGTCGTCATGAAAGTAGCGCACTTCTTTCAATTCCGGCGAGTACGCCGGGTGATTCGGGTCCAGACAATGCTCGAGCTCGTCGGCCAGGCGCTTGTCACAAAGCACCGCCTGGATCTTCGCCTTTTCGATAATGGTCTGCAACTCTTTGGCGCGTAACAAGGGCATGGTGGGCACTGTGACCAGACCCGCCTTGATAGCGGCCAGCCACGAAGCGGCCATCATCATGTTGTTCGGGCCACGCAATAGAATCCGGTTGCCCGGTTGCAGCTTCATGTCCTCGACCAACACCCGCGCGATGCGGTTGGTCAGCTCCATGAGCTCGCGGTAGGTCAGCGAAGCCTTGCCTGTTACCGGATCCGGCCACCACAAGGCGACGCGTTCACCGTTCCCTTTTTCAACGTGCGAGTCGACGAGCTCGACTGCGCAGTTCAGTCGGGCCGGATAGTTTACGTCCGGATTGCCATCCAGCAGAAACACCGGCCATTCGGATTCGGGCGGCAGGTGATCGCGAGCAAAGGTGTCAATATGCGCAGAGCTTTCCATTTCGTTGTCTCCTGGGTGATGCGCAAGCGGCTTGGCGCCGCTGTTTCGCATCAGGAATTTTTAAGCAGTTCTCGTGCAATGATGAGTTTTTGAACTTCGGTCGCACCCTCGTAGATGCGCAGGGCCCGAATTTCACGATAAAGTTTTTCGACCGGCATTCCGGACATGACGCCTGCGCCTCCGAACATCTGGAGAGCGCGATCGATTACCCGTTGGGCCGACTCGGTGGCAGCCATTTTTGCCATCGCTGCTTCGCGTGTTGTGCGCACTTTCTTGACGTCACGTAGCCAGGCGGCCCGATAAGTCAGCAAAGCCGCGGCATCGATTTCGGTCGCCATGTCGCCCAGAGCCGCCTGGGTCAGCTGCAAATCGGCCAGGGTCTGGCCAAACATGCGGCGAGACTGCGCACGGCTGACGCCTTCGTCCAGGGCCCGACGCGCAAAGCCCAATGCGGCCGCGGCCACTGAGGCACGGAAAATATCCAAGGTCATCATGGCGATCTTGAAGCCCTGTCCTGCTTCGCCCAATCGCTGCGATACCGGTATGCGGCAGTTTTCAAACTTCAACCGGGCCAAAGGGTGTGGCGCGATGACGTCTATGCGCTCTGCAATGGTGAATCCCGGCGCATCGGCATCGATGACAAAGGCCGAAATGCCACGTGCACCCGGGGCTTCGCCCGTGCGGACAAACACGCAGTAAAAGTCGGCAATGCCACCATTGGAGATCCAGGTCTTTTCACCGTTCAGCACGTAGCTGTCGCCATCAAGTACCGCTTCACAAGACATGGCGGCCACGTCTGAGCCGGCATCCGGCTCAGACAAGGCAAACGCAGCTATGGCTTCCCCACGAGCAACGCGCGGCAGGTACCGTTGGCGCAACTCGTCGCTGCCGGCAATAGAGATGGCCCCGCTGCCCAGGCCTTGCATTGCAAAGGCGAAGTCGGCCAGCCCGTCATGACGGGCCAGCGTTTCGCGCATGATGCACACGGCGCGGGAATCGATCTCTGGCCACCGGCCGCCCCAACTGCCGTCTGGGCCTGCCGGCACGGCGATTTGGGTCCAACCGCCTTCGCCCAGCGCTCGGACAAGCCCGCGGCACGCCGCGTCTGTATCGCTATGATCGACGTGGGCCAGATTTGCCTGGCACCAACTTTCCAGCTCTTGCGCCATCTGGCGATGACGATCCTCGAAAAAGGGCCAGTCGAGCCAGGTCATATCGCTCATTTAGTCGCCCTCGAATACGGGATTTTGTTTTGCGACAAACGCCTCATAGGCGCGCCGGAAATCCTGGGTCTGCATGCAGATAGCCTGTGCCTGGGCTTCGGATTCAATGGCTTCATCGACACCCATGGCCCACTCCTGATGCATCATCTTCTTGGTGACGCTGTGAGCAAAAGTAGGTCCGGAGGCGAGACGAGCCGCCAGCGTCTGAGCTTGTTCAAGCAAAGACTCGGAAGGATGCAGAGCGTTGAAGAAGCCCCAGTTCAGCCCTTCCTGGGCGTCCATGGCTCGGCCGGTGTAAAGCAGTTCGGCAGCACGGCCTTGCCCGATGACGCGCGGCAGCATGGCGCACGCCCCCATATCGGAGCCTGCCAGCCCGACTCGGGTGAACAGGAAAGCAGTGCGGGTCTGTTCGGTGCCCACACGCATATCAGAGGCGAGAGCCAAAATGGCGCCAGCACCGGCGCAAACACCATCAACAGCAGCAATAATGGGCTGAGGGCAATTGCGCATGGCCTTGACCAAATCGCCCGTCATACGGGTGAAGTCCAGTAATTGCGGCATCGTCATCTTGGTGAGAGGCCCGATAATTTCATGGACATCTCCGCCCGAGCAGAAGTTGCCGCCGGAACCGGTAATGACAACGACTTTGATGTCGCTGGCGTAGTTGAGGCTGCGGAACAAATCACGTAGCTCGGCGTACGAATCGAATGTGAGCGGGTTTTTGCGATCGGGGCGATTGAGCGTAATGGTGGCGACTTTACCGTCGTCGGACACCGACCACAAAAAATGCTTGGGCTCGTATCCGGCCATGGGGCGCGTGTGGTGCGCCATCGTGTGTACTGCGTTATCCATTAGAAAGCTCCTTTGAATGCAGGGCGCGGGCTGCTCAGCCGCGTCAGCCCACCATCACTTCCCCGCCATCGACGGGAATCGATTGACCATTGACCGCATCGGCGCCGGCCTGACATAGCCATGCGACAGCATGAGCAACCTGCTCGGGCTGAACCAAGCGACCCTGCGGGTTTGATTCGGCTAGCTTGGCTTTGGCCTGATCGGCGGTCATGCCGGTTTTTTTCATGATGTTGTCGATGGCCTCTTGCACGATGTCGGTCTCGGTGTAGCCAGGGCACACGGCATTCACCGTAATGCCCTTGCGCGCTACCTCAAGCGCCAGCGAACGGGTCAGCCCCACGACCCCGTGTTTGGCGGCGCAGTAGGCCGACACATAGCCATAGCCCTTCAAACCCGCCGTGCTCGCCACGTTGACGATACGTCCCCATTGCGCCTCGAACATGTCGGGCAAAGCCGCCTGGATGCAATGAAAAGTGCCGTTGAGGTTGACGGCGATCATTTGATTCCAGGCGTCTTCCGACAGACGGTCGAAGCGTTCGCTGACCGCCTGCCCAGCGTTGTTGACCAAAACGTGGACCGGACCGAAGCGTTCACGAGCTTGCGCAAAAGCCTGTTGCACATCGGCGCGGCTGCCTATGTCGCCGGTGACATACGCGACCTCGCCCAACGAGGCCAGCTGCTGGCAAGCCGCCTGCAAGCCCGACACCCCACGTCCCATGAGCGTGACCCGCATACCCTGAGTGAGCAGGCAACGAGCGATCTCCAGCCCGATGCCGCGCGATGCGCCGGTGACCAGCGCATGGCGCTTGACGTCCGGGCCCGTCATTTGACCAACTGCTCTGCGTATGCGGCAGCACGCTCGAAGTTGGTTTCCAGCTGACGCTTGGCCGGGAAGTACTGCTTGGGCCAGGTGATGTCGGTGTATCCAATACGAGCCGCTTCACGCAAAGTCCATGCGGCGTCGGCCAAGTGTGGTCGAGCCAGGGCACAAAGGTCGGCACGGCCGGAAGCGATGATGCTGTTGACGTGGTCGGCATCGAATATGGCGCCCACGGCAATGGTGGGGATTCCGGCTTCGTTGCGCACGCGGTCGGCAAAAGGCGTCTGGAACATGCGGCCGTAGACGGGCTGTTCAGCTTTGCTGACCTGACCGGACGAGCAGTCGATCATATCGGCGCCGGCAGCCTTGAAGCGTTTACCAATTTCTACCGCGTCATCGGGAGTAATACCGCCTTCCACCCAGTCGTGCGCTGAAATACGTACTGAAATGGGCTTGTCCTGCGGCCACACTTCGCGAATGGCCTTGAACACTTCCAGCGGGTAACGCAAGCGGTTCTCAAGCGACCCGCCGTATTCGTCGGTACGCACGTTGGTAAGGGGGGATATGAAGCTGGACAGCAAGTAGCCGTGCGCGCAATGCAGCTCTAGCCAGTCGAAACCTGCCGCGGCCGCACGCTTGGTTGCCGCAACGAAATCGTCGCGCACCTGATCCATTTGCTGGCGGGTCATTTCCTGGGGTACCTGCGACACGCCCTCAATATAAGGCAGCGGCGAAGCCGAAACGATGGGCCAATTGCCCTCGTCCAGCGGCATATCAGTACCTTCCCAGCTTACCTTGGTAGACGCTTTACGGCCGGCGTGCCCAAGCTGCATGCCAATCTTCGCCGTCGTATTCTGATGTACGAAGTCGACAATGCGTTTGAACGCTTCACCTTGCTCGTCATTCCATAGCCCGGGGCAACCCGGGGTGATGCGCGCTTCTGGTGAAGTGCATGTCATTTCGACCATGACCAGACCCGCGCCGCCCATGGCGCGTGCGCCCAAGTGCACCAGATGGAAGTCGCCCGGCACCCCGTCTGTGCAGGAATACATGGCCATCGGGGAGACCACAATGCGATTCTTGAGCGTAGTGCCGCGAACCGTGAAGGGAGTGAGCATGGGAGGTACTGGCCGGTCTGAGGACGAAGCCGCTTTAGCCCGCTCAGCCATCCAGCGCTCGTAGCCCTCGAGCCATTCGGAATCGCGCAACCGCAGGTTCTCGTGCGAAATGCGTTGCGAGCGGGTCAATAAGGAATAAGCAAACTGCTCGGGCTCGAAATCGGCGTAACGCGCTACATTTTCAAACCATTCCGTGGAGTTGCGAGCCGCGTTCTGAATCTTGAGGACCTCGACACTGCGGACTTCCTCGTAATGCTTGAGACCGGCCTCCAGGTCGTAGTTTTGTGCCAGAATGGATTCGCGTAGCTCGATGGCGTCTTCCAGTGCCAGCTTGGTGCCCGAGCCAATGGAGAAGTGCGCCGTGTGGGCCGCGTCGCCCATGAGCACGATGGGCACTTTTCGACCATTAGGCAGGGTTTGATAATGCACCCAGGTGTCGCAAATGACTCGTGGGAAGCGAATCCAGATGGCGGAACCGCGTAAATGGGCAGCGTTGCTGACCAGTTTGTGCCCGCCCAGCCAGGGAGCGAACAGCTTTTCGCAATAAGCAATGCCTTCTTCCTGGCTCATGGTATCGAGGCCGGCCGCCTTCCATGTGGCATCGGGCGTCTCGACAATGAATGTCGACATGCCCGGCTCGAACTGGTAGGCATGAGCCTGGAACCAGCCGTGTTCCGTTTCCACGAAGGCGAAGGTAAAGGCGTCAAACGTCTGCTCTGTACCGAGCCATACAAAGCGGCAGTCGCGCACGTCGATGTCGGGACGGAATGTGTCGGCATAACGCGTGCGGACGCGGCTATTGAGGCCGTCGGACGCGATGACCAGGTCGGCGTTGTACTGTTCGGCAATAGCCTGGTCGTCGGTGACGTCGGTTTCGAACACCAGTTTGACGTCGAGCTCTTCGCAGCGCTCTTGCAATATGTTCAACAGCTTCTTGCGGCCAATTCCAATGAAGCCGTGCCCACTGCTGCGGATGCTTTTGCCACGATAGTGGATTTCGATGTCATCCCAGTGGTTGAAGGCCTTGGCAATCTGCTCGGCAGAAACTGGGTCTGCTTCACGCAGGTTGTCCAATGTTTTGTCGGAAAACACGACGCCCCAACCGAAGGTGTCGTACGGGCGGTTGCGCTCGATGACGGTAACTTCATGCTGCGGGTCGCTAAGCTTCATCAGCAGGCCAAAGTAAAGGCCTGCAGGACCTCCGCCAATACAAACAATCTTCATGAGTGTTCTCCTTTACAAGGAAGCCGGCCGCTGCCGCGAGCAGCCGATTTAGTTTAGGCTTAAACTATATCCCCATTGACTACGTCGTGCAACACTTTTTTAGCTGTTCCCACCCGGTCATTTCGAGTATCTTTAGGTTTAAACGGTTTTCACTTCAACAACTCAAAAAAGGTTCGATTAGTCTTGTGATCGAGGAGGGCCACCACGTGAACGACATCCCTGCCAACGCCATGCTTAACGCGATGCCTGACTTGGAAACCCGCACCGGTCCGGAAGATCATCAAAACCTGCGCCTTTGGCTACGGCTGCTGACTTGCTGCACGCTCATCGAAAGCGATATACGCACGCGGCTGCGTCAAGAACACGGCACCACGCTGCCGCGCTTTGATCTCATGGCGCAGTTAGAGCGTGCACCGCAAGGGATGAAAATGAGTGAACTGTCGCGCCATATGATGGTGACCAATGGCAATATCACAGGCATTACCGACCAGCTCGAAAAAGAAGGCCTGGTGGTACGCAATAAAGTGGCCACCGACCGTCGCAGCTCCATCATAAAACTGACGCCCAAAGGTCGCCGCGCATTCAAGAAAATGGCCGATTCGCACGAAGCGTGGATACAAGAACTGTTCTCTCACGTATCCGATAAAAGTCGTAAGGCCATGTTTGAAGCTTTAGGAGAATTAAAGCTGGTGGCGCAGACCCGGCTTACTCCCCGCGGCTGAAATTCACATCAGGGGCCGCTGCCGTGATCGGAAAATCCGGCCCACAGCGGACCAGCTATGGCCGTCGTGTGCGTTCATCGCGGAATAGCGCCCCAAACACCGCTCACTGGGTATAAGCCGTTGCCGGACACATGCCCCGAGAGTCAGCGTCATGGGCCAGCGCCATTCCTCCGCGACTACATTAAACTGACGAATTGCTTCTCGGACCTTTCAATTCAAGGCAGCTATGGCCGTCAATCTGCATATTCCCACTCAAGACAGCATCCACCCTGTGGCCGGCATCGAGATCGGCATTGCCGAAGCCGGCATACGCAAAGCCAACCGCAAAGACGTCACCCTGTTCCGGCTCGCGCCCAATACAGCGGTAGCAGGCGTGTTCACGCAAAACCGATTCCGGGCGGCGCCAGTTCAGGTGTGCGAGGCCCATTTAGCCAGCGGACAGTCCATTGCTGCGCTGGTGGTGAATACAGGCAATGCCAACGCGGGCACAGGGGCTTCAGGCCTGGCCGCCAGTCAAAAAACCTGCGAAGCCGTGGCCAGCCTGCTGCAACTGACCCCGCAACAAGTCTTGCCATTTTCCACGGGGGTCATCCTTGAACCCCTGCCCGTCGACCGCCTCATTGACGCCCTGCCCCAAGCCATTGACAACCTCCGCCCAGACAACTGGTTCAATGCTGCCCACAGCATCATGACCACCGACACCCAGCCCAAAATCGTGTCGCGCCAGCTGACGCTGCAAGGGCATACCATCACAATTACCGGCATCAGCAAAGGCGCCGGGATGATCAAGCCCAATATGGCCACCATGCTGGGCTACCTGGCCACCGACGCCGGACTGGCCCCCGAGTTACTTCGCGAAGTTACTCAAGACCTGGCCAACCAGTCTTTCAATCGCATCACCGTGGATGGCGACACCTCCACCAACGACTCCTTCATCGTCATGGCCACCGGCCAAAGCGGCCTGCAGGTAGACAACCGCCAACACCCAGCCTTCGCTCCGCTAATCCAGGCCCTAACCGAAGCCGCCGTCGAGTTGGCTCAGAAGATCGTTCGCGACGCCGAAGGCGCCACCAAGTTCATCACCATCAACGTAGAGCAGGCCCAGTCCTCGGAAGAAGCATTGAAGGTCGCCTACGCAGTGGCCCACTCCCCCCTCGTCAAGACCGCCTTCTACGCCTCCGATCCTAACCTCGGCCGCATCCTTGCGGCCATCGGCTATGCCGGCGTAACGGATCTGGACGTGTCAAAGGTAAACCTGTGGCTCGGCGATGTATTGGTGGCCAGCGAAGGCCAACGCCACCCTCAGTATGAAGAAGCGGACGGCCAACGCGTCATGAAAGAGGCCGAAATAAGCATGCGAATTGCCCTGGGCCGCGGAGACGCCTCTGAAACCGTTTACACCTGCGACTTCTCGCACGAATACGTGAGCATCAACGCCGATTACCGTTCGTAGGCCAGTACACTTTTCCGCAGCCGGGAGGCGGGCGAGAGTGCGGGGCGCCGACCTCGGTATGCGCGACGTTTTTGCCGCCCGGCAAAAACGGCGGTACCCCGCCACAGACGGGGCGCAGGACGGGGAGGAGCCACGCACTCTCGCCCGCCTCCCGGCGTTTCAAGAACTCGAAAACGCTCCTCTCGCAAAGCAACGCCCCCTAATACAAAAC
>JAJUGB010000005.1 GCA_029268595.1 Alcaligenaceae bacterium
CGATGATCCAGAAGCCGTTGATGACGAGGCTCGCCTCGCCCTCCTCGGCGGTCAGCGCGGCCGCGCCCTGGGCGAGCCCGCCGGCGACGGCAAAGAAATCCACGGGCTGGTCTCCGGTCGAGTGCGGCGCTGCCGGCTAGACGAAGAGCGACAGGATGCCGACGACGATCGCGAGGACGCCGAGGCCCTCGGCGAACGCCGCCAGGATGATCGCCAGGCCTCGGATCTGGCCGGCGGCGTCGGGGTTGCGCCCGATCGCGCTGCTCGACATCCCGGCCAGGATGCCGATGCCGATGCCGGGGCCGAGGACGCCGAGGGCCGCGAGGCCTGCGCCGAGGTAGGACAGATCCATGGGGTGCGCTTCCTCCTTCATCCCGGCCTCAGCCGGGCGCATGACGTGAGGGCGCTAATCCTCCCCGCCCAGCGCTCAGCGTCTTAAGAACCAAACCAGCATCTGCAAGAAACATCAAATTCGCAAGAGACACCAAATCTGCAACCAACATCAAATCCTCAAGAAACACCAAATCCGCCGGCCAATAAAAAACACCCTACAAGGCTGACTAACTCAACCTCATAGGGTGTCCATACACCAGCAAGACTCTAGCTTACGAGCCTCGAGCGCCACACATAACGCTCAGAAGCAAGAAAAGCAGCGGCCTTTACTTATGGATCACTTCGCGATGTTGCGCTCTGCTGCACCAACGTACAACTGACGGGGACGACCGATCTTGTAATCGGGGTCGGACAACATTTCGTCCCACTGGGCAATCCAGCCCACCGTACGAGCCAGGGCGAAAATTGCCGTGAACATCGACGTCGGAATCCCGATAGCGCGCTGGACAATGCCCGAGTAAAAGTCCACGTTCGGGTACAGCTTGCGCTCGACAAAGTAAGGATCTTCCAGCGCGATGCGCTCGAGCTCCATGGCCAGCTTGAACAGCGGATCGTTCTCGAGACCCAGTGCGGAAAGAACCTCTTTGCAGGTTTCCTGCATCAACTTCGCGCGTGGATCGTAGTTCTTGTATACGCGATGGCCGAAGCCCATGAGGCGTACACCCGAGGTCTTGTCCTTGACCTGTTCCATAAAGGAACCGACCTTCTCGATACCACCGTTGGCTTGCAGGTACTCGAGCATTTGCAAGCATGCTTCGTTGGCGCCGCCGTGTGCCGGACCCCACAAGCAGGCAACACCTGCAGCGATAGCGGCGAAGGGGTTGGTGCCCGAAGAGCCGCACAGGCGCACGGTAGAGGTAGAGGCGTTCTGCTCGTGATCAGCATGCAGAATGAAGATCCGGTCAAGCGCGCGCTCGACCACTTCGTTGACTTTGTATTCCTGGGTAGGCGTGCCGAACATCATGCGCAGGAAGTTGCCCGTGTAGGACAGATCGTTCTGCGGGTAGATGTAGGGCTGACCCAAAGAATATTTGTACGCCATGGCCACCAGCGTCGGCATTTTCGCGATGAGGCGGATGGCGGAAATCTCGCGATGCTCAGCGTTGGTGATGTCGGTGGAGTCGTGATAGAACGCCGACAAAGCACCGACCAAACCCGTCAACACGGCCATGGGATGTGCGTCACGGCGGAAGCCCTTCAAGAAGGTGTGCATCTGCTCGTGAACCATGGTGTGATTGGTCACGTTGGAGTCGAACGTGCGCTTTTGATCGGCGTTAGGCAGCTCGCCGTTCAGGATCAAATAGCAGACGTCCAGAAAGTCGCAGTTTTCTGCGAGCTGTTCGATGGGATAGCCGCGGTATAGCAACTGACCCTTGTCGCCGTCAATATAGGTGATGGCGGATTCGCAGGACGCCGTGGCCATAAAGCCGGGATCGAACGTAAACATGCCCGTCTTGCCATACAGCTTACGGATATCGATGACGTCGGGACCAACGGTGCCTTCGTAGATGGGGAACTCGACTGCCTCGGTGCCGTCGGAAAACGACAATGTGGCTTTTTTATCTGACAGTTGCATCTGGATTTCCTCAAAAATTTACAGCTGTCGCATTTGCGAGACCATCCGGCGCAGCTCGGGAATATCGTATTTCCCGGCAAGCTCGGTGCGGCCCAGCAACACGTCAAGCAGATCGTTGTCGCCCATATCCAGCAGAAGGGACAATGCGGCAACATCCTTGTCGGTGAGCTGTTCTTCGTACTGATCCAGAAACTTGGTAATGATCAGGTCGTTTTCCAGCAAACCGCGGCGCGCCCGCCACCGCAGGCGGGCGCGCTCGAGTTCGGACAATTTTTTCATCAAAATTGCCTTAAATACTTCGGCGGACCAACAACTCCTTGATCTGTCCGATAGCCTTGGCCGGGTTCAGCCCCTTGGGACAGACGTCGGTGCAGTTCATGATGGTGTGGCAACGGAACAGACGGTAAGGATCCTCGAGGTTATCGAGGCGCTCGGCTGTGGCTTCATCGCGCGTATCGACAATGAACCGATAAGCCTGAAGCAAGCCTGCAGGACCCACGTATTTATCGGGGTTCCACCAGAAAGACGGGCAAGACGTCGAGCAGCATGCGCACAGAATGCACTCGTATAGACCGTCGAGCTGTTCGCGCGCCTCGGGCGTTTGCAGACGCTCGCGCTCGGGTGGCGGCTGGTCGTTGATAAGAAACGGCTTGACCGAATGATACTGGTTGAAGAAGTGCGTCATGTCGACGATAAGGTCGCGCACGACGGGCAGACCCGGCAAGGGACGCAGAACGATGGGCTGCTTCAACTCGCGCAGGTTGGTGGTGCATGCCAGGCCATTTTTTCCGTTGATATTCATGGCATCTGAACCGCACACGCCTTCGCGGCAGGAACGGCGCAAGGCCAGGCTGTCGTCGACCTCGTGCTTGATGCGCACCAGAGCATCGAGCAGCATTTTGTCCGTAGGCTGCAGCTCGACCTCGAGCTTTTGCATATAGGGGCGCTCGTCCTTGTCGGGATCGTAGCGATAGATTTCAAACTTGACGATGCGTTTTTCGCTCATTTCGATATCCTGTCGTGCTTAGAACGTCCGCGCCTTGGGCGGGAAGCTTTCTACTGTCATCGGCTTCATCTGCACGGGTTTGTATTCCAGACGGCTGCCCTCGGAGAACCACATGGTGTGACGCAGCCAGTTCTCGTCATCACGCTCGGGGTGGTCATCCAGAGCGTGAGCGCCCCGGCTCTCGGTACGGTTGGCAGCAGACTTGGTGGTAGCACGAGCCACCTCAATCATGTTGCTCAGTTCAAGCGCTTCGATTCGCGCCGTATTCCAGACCTTGGACTTGTCTTTGAAGTAGACGTGTTCAACGCGCTGTGCGATTTGCTCCATGTCGGCCACGCCTTCGTTAAGCAGCTTGAGCGTGCGGAAGACGCCGCAGTGATGCTGCATGCTGAGCTGCATGGCCTTGTGCACTTCGTACACGTTTTCGCCCGAAGTACGCGATTCAAGGCGGTTGACCCGGTCGAGCGAATAGTCGACGGCCTCTTGCGGCACCGGCTGATGGCTGTGTTGGCGCTCGGGGTGCGACTCGACAATGTGATTGCCGGCCGCGCGACCGAACACGATGAGGTCGAGCAAGGAGTTGGTGCCCAGACGGTTGGCCCCGTGCACGGAAGTGGCGGCGCATTCACCAATAGCGTAAAGGCCTGGTACCGGCTTGTTCTCGCCATTGACCCAGTTCATGACCTGGCCATACACATTGGTGGGAATACCGCCCATTTGGTAGTGGATGGTGGGAACGACGGGAATCGGATCCTTGATGGGATCCACGTTGGCGAACTTGATGGCAATTTCACGAATGGAAGGCAGACGCTTCATGATGGTTTCAGCGCCCAGATGGTCGAGCTTGAGCACCACATAGCTGCCATCGCCGCATCCGCGGCCTTCTTTAATTTCCTGGTCCATCGAGCGGGACACGAAGTCGCGCGGAGCCAGATCCTTGAGGGTGGGGGCATAGCGCTCCATGAAGCGCTCGCCATCTTTATTGAGCAAGATGCCGCCCTCGCCCCGCACGCCTTCTGTAATGAGCACGCCGGCTCCGGCTACGCCGGTGGGATGGAACTGCCAGAACTCCATATCCTCGAGCGCGATGCCGGCACGCGCTGCCATGCCCAAACCATCGCCTGTGTTGATGAAGGCATTGGTGGAGGCGGCCCAGATGCGGCCCGCGCCGCCTGTGGCGAGCACTGTCTGCTTGGCTTCGAGAATATAGATTTCGCCGGTTTCCATTTCGAGAGCCGTGACGCCGACGACTTCACCCTGCTCGTTACGCAGGAGATCGAGCGCCATCCACTCTACAAAGAACTGAGTACGGGCCGATACGTTGCGCTGGTACAGCGTGTGCAGCATGGCGTGTCCGGTGCGGTCGGCTGCGGCACAGGCGCGCTGGACGGGCTTCTCGCCGAAATTGGCGGTATGGCCACCAAAAGGACGTTGATAGATCGTGCCGTCGGCGTTGCGGTCGAACGGCATGCCGAAGTGCTCGAGCTCGTACACCGCGTTGGGCGCTTCCCGGCACATGAACTCGATAGCGTCCTGGTCTCCGAGCCAGTCGGAACCTTTGACGGTATCGTACATATGCCAATACCAGTTGTCTTCGCTCATGTTGCCCAACGAGGCGCTGACGCCGCCTTGCGCTGCAACGGTATGCGAACGGGTGGGAAACACCTTACTTAAAACGGCCACTGACAAGCCGGCTTGCGCCAGTTGCAAAGAGCAACGCATGCCGGCTCCGCCGGCGCCTACGACCACCACATCGAACTGGCGGCGAGGTAATGATGTTTTGACAGCAGCCACGGCTTAGATACTCCAGAGAACTTTAGCGAAATAGATAACGGATCCCAGCAACCACAGCACCGTGAGCACTTGGAAGAAAAGGCGCAGACCAGCCGAAGTGATGTAGTCCATCCAGATGTCGCGTACGCCTATCCAGGCATGCCATGCGAGGGACAGAAACGCCAGCGTGGCCAACAACTGGCCCACGGGCAACACGCCCACTTGGAAGGCGAACAAGTTGCGCCAGCTTTCGAAGCTCATGTCCGACGAGAACAGAAAGCCGAAGAACAAAACTAGCGTGTACACGGCCATGATGACGGCTGTGCAGCGCTGGGCAAGGAAATCGAGCGTACCGTAATGCGCGCCGACGACCAGGCGCTTGGTGCCGAGTTTTTCTTGAGAGGCCATTACCAGGCTCCGAACAGTTTGAGACCAAAGACGAGTGTCAACGCCAGGCTGACTCCGAAAACGACGCCTGCGCTTTTCTGCGCACTGACCTTGTCCATGCCGATATGCAGGTCCAGCATCAGATAACGAATGCCAGCACAGAAATGGTGCAGATAACCCCAGATGAGCGCCAACAGAATGAGCTTGACCAGCGGATTGTCGACCCAGCCTTGCATAGCGGCGAAGCTTTCGGGCGAAGTGACACTGGCCGCGAAGAAAGGCACAATGACCAAGGGCAGGGCCAAAAACAGCAGGGCGCCGCTGACGCGATGCAGAATGGACGATTTCCCCGCCAGGGGAAGGCGATAACTAAATAGAATCTGCGGTACGCTTAAATTGCGAAACTGCGGACGCGGCTTGGAAGCAGAATCGGACATGATGGCCTCAAGGTTATTACGAATTTTGTATTGCAAAGCGCAACCGGTATTTTCGCCTATTTGCCAAACCCATATCAAATAGCTTGGCCTGTTGGCGCAAAAAGAACCGGCGGCGGTTTCCTGCTAATTAAGGTTGTTCCGGTAATGAAAGCGCTCGGTCACGTACAGACCTCTGCGTAGTTCCATGGGCCGGTCACCATAGGTATACGACACCCTTTCCACCTGTAGTAGCGGCGAATTTGGCTCTACTTGAAGCAGTTGTGCCGCTTCGGGGCCAGCCGCCTTGGCGCGAATTTTCTCTTCCGCCCGAACCATACTGACGCCGAATTCCGACTCGAACAAGGCATATAAGGGTCCGCGATACCGGGCGAGCGATTCAGCTGTAAGGCCTTTGAACGCTGCGCCCGGCAACCAGATGTCGTCCAAAATGGTCGGCACCTGATCAAAAGACAAAAGACGCCTGAGGTTCACTACGACATCTGAAGCCCGCATATCAAGCGCCCGGGCCACATCCACCGGCGCCTTGACACGTCGCACATCTAGAATCTGGCTGCCGGAAACGGGCTGCTTGCCGTCGTCGGGTGTTAACCGCAAAAAGCGAAAGCGCACTTTGGCTTCGTGGTGAGTGGCCACGAAGGTGCCCTTTCCCTGACGCCGCAGCAGCAGATTTTCAGCAGCCAGTTCGTCGATGGCCTTACGGACCGTGCCTTGACTGACCTGAAAGCGGGCAGCCAGCTCGACCTCGCTGGGTATGGACTCACCGGGTTTCCATTCGCCACGATCGAGGCTTTGCAGCAGCAGACTTTTGATCTGCTGATACAACGGGCTATAGGCCGCACTGCTGCCAGCACGATCTGGGCCCGAAGCCGGATCATTTGAAGAGTTGTCAGACATGGCAAAAGGGGTCGGAAACTGACCGGAATAGCAGGTAAAACGCCCGCCATTTTCGCACGGTTCACTTTTTCTGTCTAACGGTCTTCTGTCTTATATAAGATATAAGATCGTTGACGCTTAAACCGATTTCCTCTAATCTTCAAAGGTTTTACACTGTCGGGTAAACCCTCGCCAAACCCACACTTTCCTGGAGATTTCTTCATGTCCAAACCAGCCATGCGCGTCGCCGTCACAGGCGCAGCCGGCCAAATTGGTTACGCCCTCCTGTTTCGCATCGCTTCGGGCGAAATGCTTGGTAAAGACCAGCCCGTCATTTTGCAGTTGCTTGAGATTCCCGACGAAAAAGCACAAAAGGCCCTCAAGGGCGTCATGATGGAGCTTGAAGACTGCGCGTTCCCGCTACTGGCTGGCATGTCTGCCCACAGCGACGCACGCGAAGCCTTCAAGGATGCCGACGTCGCCCTTCTGGTAGGCGCCCGCCCCCGCGGTCCCGGCATGGAGCGCGCCGACTTGCTGCAAGTCAACGCCCAGATCTTCACCGCCCAAGGTAAGGCGCTTAACGATGTTGCCAGCCGCAACGTAAAAGTGCTGGTGGTCGGCAACCCGGCCAACACGAACGCCTACATTGCCATGAAGTCGGCTCCGGATCTGCCGGCCAAGAACTTCACGGCCATGCTGCGCCTCGATCACAATCGCGCCCTCTCGCAGTTGGCTAATAAAGCCAACGTCAAAGTGGCCGACATCGAGAAGCTCATTGTATGGGGCAACCACTCGCCCACTATGTATCCGGACATCCGCTTTGCTCAAGTCAACGGTCAGCCCCTGGCTCAGATGATCAATGACGATGCCTGGAACCGCGACACCTTCATTCCTACTGTCGGCAAGCGTGGCGCCGCCATCATCGAAGCACGCGGCCTATCGTCGGCCGCTTCGGCAGCTAATGCAGCCATCGACCATGTCCGTGACTGGGTGTTGGGCAGCAACGGCAAATGGGTCACCATGGGTATCCCGTCGGACGGCTCCTACGGCATTCCAGAAGGCATTATCTATGGCTTCCCAGTCACCACTCAAAACGGGGAATACACCATGGTTCGCGATCTGGAAATCGACCAATTCTCGCGCGAGCGCATGGACCGCACCTTGCAGGAACTCCTGGAAGAGCGTGACGGTGTCAAAGATCTGCTGAAGTAAGTACCTGGGCCCACCCCGTTCGACTGCACACCGAAAGTGAAGCGCGCATTTCGCTTCCAGGAGTCAGTAAAGCGAGGTGGGCCTTTTCTCGTTGAACTGGAGCACACGCCATGAGCCGCGATATAAAGCACGACTCGGCCCAGAAACGATTTGAATGGACCGAAGAGGGCTTGCTCTCTTTCCAGACGTACGACTGGCAGGACGGCATCATGACCATCTTGCACACAGAAGTCCCCGAGGCCGCCGCCGGTCGCGGCATCGCCGGCGATCTCACCCGCAGCGCCTTGGACACAGCACGCGCTAATGGCTGGAAGGTGAAAGCGCAATGTGCCTATGCTGACGCTTTCATCCGGCGCCATCCCGAATATATGGACCTAACAGCCTGAGTCGTCCGCAACATAGCAACGTAGCAACATGGCCATTCGTCGGCTCGGTCCATGGGATGATGCGAGGACCAACAGAGGCCGGGGAACGTGGCAGGACGCCAGTTTTTGGGTCCAGTCTTATATAAGATATAAGACATAAGACATTTGCCTCAAACCACCTCTAGACCGTACAATTCAGGCATCACTTTTCCCCAACCCTCCTCCAAGGGCACGTCAAATGCTGGATACTTATCGCCAACATGTCGCCGAGCGCGCAGCGTTAGGCATTCCCCCTCTTCCTCTGTCGGCTAAACAAACCGCCGATCTCATCGAGCTGCTAAAGAATCCGCCGGCTGGCGAAGAAGCCTTTCTCGTTGACCTCATCACGCATCGCGTGCCCGCTGGCGTGGACGATGCCGCCAAGGTCAAGGCCTCGTATCTGGCCGCTGTCGCTTTCGGCAAAGAAACCTGTCCACTCATCGATCAGCGTAAAGCCACCGAATTGCTGGGCACCATGCTGGGCGGCTACAACATCGGCCCCCTCATCGAACTTCTGGACGATGCGCAGCTGGGCGAAATCGCCGCAGCTGGTCTGAAAAAAACACTGCTCATGTTTGACGCGTTTCACGACGTCAAAGAGAAAGCCGAAAAAGGCAACGCCAACGCAAAGGCCGTCATGCAAAGCTGGGCCGATGCCGAGTGGTTCACTAGCCGGCCCGAAGTCCCCCAAAGCCTTACCGTCACCGTGTTCAAGGTACCGGGCGAAACCAACACCGACGATCTTTCGCCGGCTCCCGACGCCACCACACGGCCCGATATTCCGCTGCATGCCTTGGCCATGCTCAAGAACAAGCGTGAAGGCGCAGCGTTCGAACCCGAAGAGGACGGCAAGCGCGGTCCGGTGCAGTTTATCGAGTCGCTGAAGGAAAAAGGCCATCTGGTTGCCTACGTGGGCGACGTGGTCGGCACGGGCTCGTCACGCAAGTCGGCCACCAACTCGGTACTCTGGTTCACGGGTGAAGACATCCCCTTCGTGCCTAACAAGCGCTTCGGCGGCGTCTGCCTGGGCGGCAAGATCGCTCCCATCTTCTACAACACAATGGAAGACGCTGGCGCCCTGCCCATCGAACTGGATGTCACCCAAATGGAAATGGGCGACGTTATTGAACTGCGCCCCTACGAAGGCAAGGCCTTGAAAAACGGCGAAGTCATCGCCGAGTTTCAAGTGAAATCCGACGTGCTGTTCGACGAAGTTCGCGCAGGCGGTCGCATTCCGCTAATCATTGGCCGTGGCCTCACTGCCAAGGCGCGTGAGGCGCTGGGCCTGCCCCCCTCCACGCTGTTCCGCCTTCCGGTCAGCCCCCAGGACACCGGCAAAGGCTACACCTTGGCTCAGAAAATGGTTGGCCGCGCTTGTGGTCTGCCGGAAGGCAAAGGCGTGCGTCCCGGCACCTACTGCGAACCTCGGATGACATCGGTGGGCAGCCAGGACACCACCGGCCCCATGACTCGCGACGAACTCAAAGACCTGGCGTGCCTGGGCTTCTCGGCAGACCTCGTCATGCAGTCGTTCTGCCATACGGCGGCTTACCCCAAGCCTGTCGATGTGAAAACGCATCACACCCTGCCCGAGTTCATCAGCACGCGCGGAGGCATCTCGCTGCGTCCCGGTGATGGCGTCATCCACAGCTGGCTCAACCGCATGTTGCTGCCGGATACCGTGGGCACCGGCGGCGACTCGCACACGCGCTTCCCCATAGGAATTTCCTTCCCGGCCGGATCCGGCTTGGTGGCTTTTGCCGCAGCCACAGGTGTCATGCCGCTCGACATGCCCGAATCGGTATTGGTGCGCTTTAAAGGCAAGATGCAGCCTGGCGTCACCCTGCGCGATCTGGTCAATGCCATTCCGTTGTACGCCATCAAGCAGGGCCTGCTTACGGTCGAAAAGCAAGGCAAGAAGAACGTGTTCTCGGGCCGCATCCTCGAAATCGAAGGCCTTCCGGACTTGAAGGTCGAGCAAGCTTTCGAACTTAGCGATGCCTCGGCCGAACGCTCGGCCGCGGGCTGCACCGTACGTCTCAATAAAGAGCCCATCATCGAATACATCAACAGCAACATCGTGATGTTGAAGTGGATGATCGCAAACGGCTACGAAGACGAACGGTCCATCCGCCGCCGTATTAAAGCCATGGAAGACTGGCTGGCCGATCCTAAGCTGCTCGAGCCCGACTCCGACGCCGAATATGCCGCCGTCATCGAAATCGACTTGGCCGACATTCACGAACCCATCGTTGCGTGCCCCAACGATCCGGACGATGTAAAAACGCTTTCTGACGTCGCCGGCGCGGTTATCGACGAAGTCTTCATTGGCAGCTGCATGACCAACATCGGGCACTTCCGGGCAGCTTCCAAGCTGCTGGAAGGCAAGCGCGACATCCCCGTCAAACTGTGGGTGGCGCCGCCCACCAAGATGGATGCGCAACAGCTCACCGAAGAAGGCCACTACGGTGTGTTCGGCACGGCCGGTGCGCGCACCGAGATGCCGGGTTGCTCGTTGTGCATGGGTAACCAGGCACAGGTTCGTGAAGGTGCAACGGTAATGTCCACGAGTACACGCAACTTCCCCAACCGTTTGGGCAAGAACACCAATGTGTACCTCGGTTCGGCCGAACTGGCTGCCATCTGCTCGCGGTTGGGACGCATCCCTACCAAGGAAGAGTACTTGGCCGACATGGGAGTCATCAACGAAAGCGGCGATCAGATCTATCAATACCTCAACTTCGACCAAATCGAAGAGTACAAAGAGATCGCTGATTCTGTCGGCGCGTAAAACGTCGATTTGATCAGATCGGGCAAGAGACGGCGCCACCTATTCTTTAATAGATCGCCGTTTCAAGCAGGGCGACCATCCGAACCGCAGCGGGAAGCAGCACCACACTGACTCCCAGAATCGGGCTCGAGGTCGCCCTTTTTATATTTGCTTCAAAGTTCCGACTTCGCGCACTAATCCTCTCGTCCGGCCTGTTTGTGGCCCCACATCCCTCCCCTTTTCCGCGCATTATTTTTGCCTCAGCTACTCTGTAAGCTGTCGGGAATTCCCTCCCTGCAACTTATAGACACGACGAGTAAACTAGAGGGGTCGTCACCCCTAAGCATCACATGCCCAATACCTCACCCCCCCGTTCCAACCGCCTTCCACGCGATGTGCAAAGGCTAGTTTCCCTTGCCGAATCACTTGCCCAGTCTGGCAGCCGGCTAGAAGATGTTTACTGGGAGGGCCTTCTCGCCAATCAGCTCGATAAGCTGCTGATCGGCAAAAAGAATAAATCCATCGAGGCCGCCCTCGAACACCTCATTGCCGGTAACGTGGAAGCCTACGAAATACTTGTAGAGCAAGCCGAGACCCAATCCGAGTCTACGCAATTGCAGGTCGCGGACAAGCCGTACGATGTGCTGCTGATTTGCGCACCAGTGGTTGCCTGGACTCGCTATCAGCTGCCGCAGTCTTTTGCATTGGGCGATCAGCTGCAAGCGGCCCAGCGGCTCTTGCAGCAACACATCCTTGCAGAAGGCGCTCAAGTGGCGCTTGTGCCAGAGCTGGTCTGCTTCGACCAGATGCCGCAGTCGTTTCAGGAAACACTCGAATGGACCCAACGGCTTGGTAAGCAAGCGCTCGGACAGCGGGTCGACCCCCTTGTCATCAAGCCTATCAATAATATGGAAGGCATGTTGGCCGATGCTCGATTCCTGATCGCCGCCGTGGCTGTCCCGCGAGGCGGCTGCCTGTTCCGTTGGCAAAACGACGGCGCCGAAGCCCCTACGCGCGCCCAATGTTTCGAAGATTGGGTACGCGACGCCTCCAACCTCATATCTCCCATGTTCACAGGATGCACTGTCGAATACCTGCATCCTGATGCCTACTACGTAAATAGTCGCGAAGCCGACCGGCGCATTCGGCCTCTTGCTCTCAAAGCGGCCGTCACCTGGCTGCAAACGGCGGCGGGCTTGCCGGGCGACTCGCTTCGGGCCACTATTGCCGGCGCAGGCGAGTCCATCATCGAAGAGTACCGTATCGGTTTCAGCACGCGCCAAAGCACTGAAGTCATCTACGGCTGCATCTGGCCCATACTCAGTAAAGACGAAGCGGTGTCCGACAGCATCGACAATGACGAAACTGCTGTGCCCGAAGAAATCCTCAGCCTGCTACGCGAGTTGGGCGTAAGCGACGTCCGACGCCTCCCGGGGTTGCATACGGCCGAATTCTGCGATGACTGCGGCGCACCGTATTTCCCGAACCCTTTGGGCGAAATGCTTCACCCCGAGCTTCCCGAGGAAATTGACATTAACCCGCTCAATTTCCATTAGAAGCTCTTTACTTCTTTCAACTTAAGCAAGCTGCGTCAGTCCAGCTCGCCTGTCGACTAAATTCGACCCTATGTTCTTGCCGTCATTCGATATTTTCTGCCGGGTGATAGACAACTTTGGGGACATCGGCGTCAGCTGGCGACTCGCTCGCCAGCTGGCGCGCGGCACAGCGCCGGGAGCCGTCCGCCTCTGGGTAGACGATCTGCACAGCTTTGCCAAAATTGAACCTCGGATTAAATGGCAGGCCCGTCAACGCGTGGGAGAGGTGGAGATCGTACGGTGGACTGACCCCGCCCCGAGCCTGGCTCCGCATGACGTCGTCATAGAGGCATTTGGCTGCGAATTGCCCTCCTCGTTCAAGAACCGCATGGCTGATAAACAAAGCCTCTGGTTGAACCTGGAATACCTCAGCGCCGAAGACTGGGTGGAGTCGTGCCACGGTCTGCCTTCTTTGCAGGCGAACGGGTTGCAGAAGCAGTTCTTCTTTCCCGGTTTTACGGGTGGAACGGGCGGTTTACTGCGCGAAGCCGGGCTGATAGATGCGCGCGACGCATGGCTGTCTCGACCGGCCAACCGCAGCCAATTGTTGCGAGAGCTGGGCGTACCCTCCGGCGCCGTTGAACGGCTGCTTCAGGGTTGGAAGCAGATTTTTCTGTTTTGCTACATTAGCGCGCCAGTCGAGGGGCTGATGAAGGCTCTTGCCCAGGCGCCCAACCCTTCGATACTGATGGTGCCCGAGGGAGTGAGCCCAGGACTTTCACTCCTTCAGACCGAGAGATCCCTTGTAGTTGAAATTCCCTTTGTGGAACAGGACACATTCGATCGCTTGCTTTGGAGTAGCGATCTAAACTTCGTGCGGGGGGAGGACTCCCTGGTTCGCGCTATATGGGCAGGTAAGCCGTTTGTATGGCAAATTTACGCGCAGGAGGACAATGCTCATATCGCCAAACTGGACGCCTACCTATCAAAAACGGGGGCAAATCGGTATCTGACCGACCTTACCCGTTTCTGGAACACGTCCAACGCAGAGCGATTCAGTCTGTGTCTGTCCCAATCACTCCAGGTGGATGCCTGGGCCGACTGGAAGCAGAGCGCGGCCAGTCTCAGCGCACGACTTGCGGCCGAGCCGTCCTTGGTCACGCGCCTGATGGAAAGCTGCGCAGAAATGCAGCGAAAGAGTTAAAATCGATGGTTTTGTAGGTTTTGCTCCGGCTTTCTGATCTAAAGGCCCTTTTAGGAGCAATCGAATTTCCCCGGAGTCTTTCTAAAATGAAAACCGCACAGGAACTGCGCGTAGGCAATGTCATCATGGTGGGCAACGACCCGCTCGTCGTCCAAAAGGCCGAATACAACAAATCGGGGCGTAACGCTGCTGTCGTAAAGCTTAAGTTTAAAAACCTGCTTACTGGATCGGGTAGCGAGTCCGTCTACAAGGCAGACGAAAAATTCGATATCGTCGTCCTCGAGACCAAAGAGTGCACCTACTCGTACTTCGCCGACCCCATGTACGTTTTCATGGACGAAGAATACAACCAGTACGAAGTCGAAGCTGAAAGCATGGGCGATGCACTGAACTACCTCGAAGAGGGCATGAGTGTCGAGGTCGTGTTCTACGAAGGCCGCGCCATCTCCGTCGAGTTGCCCACGATCATCGTTCGGGAAATCGTTTACACCGAACCGGCCGTCAAAGGCGACACGTCGGGCAAAGTGCTCAAGCCTGCAACCATCAATACAGGCAAAGAAATCAGCGTGCCTTTGTTCTGCAATATTGGCGACAAAATCGAAATCGACACCCGCACCAACGAATACCGCAGCCGCGTCTAATTACGCGTTGCGATAAATAAAAGAGCCGCGTCATGCACTGACGCGGCTCTTTTTATCTCTGGGCGGTCAAGAGGTTGGAAGCTGTCGGGCGCCACCTATTAATTAAACAGGCGCCTTTGTTCAGCGTGTCATTGCAAACGGTCGTCGTCCAGAAAGTCCGGAATGGCAAACACCTCAATGCCGTCGCGGGCGAGCTCCATGCGCTCTTCTTCGGTGGCTGTGCCTCGGATGGGCCGCTCGTCGACTTCGCCCTCGTGTATGCGACGCGCCTCTTCAGCGAATCGGGGACCCACATTTTCAGTCTTGCGAACCATTTCGCGAATATGCTGCATGACACGGGCCTGCAACTGGGCCAGTTGCGGCGATTCTGCCCCCTGGCCGGAAACGCCCGACACACCCCGGACAGGGGAGGCGGCATCGTCTGCTTTACCGTGCCCCATATTGATGCGGGGCGCCGATAGTTTCTTACTTATTTGTCGGCTGTCGCACGCAGGGCAGCTAAGCAGCCCCTTGTCGCGCTGCGATTCGTAGCTATCGGACGACGCAAACCACCCTTCGAACACGTGCCCTGCGTCGCATTGAAGATCGAAAACTTTGAGAGACATGAAATCCAGATGAGGGCGCTTTACGCCAACACAAGCCCAATTCAATTATAAGTCTTAGAAGCGAGGCACCGCGGCCAGGAGTCGTCGAGTTTCCTCGTGCTGCGGTTGTTTAAGCACTTTGGCGGTATCGCCGATCTCGACGATGCGGCCTTTATGCATCACCGCGATCCTGTCGGACAGATACTCCACCACGCCAAAGTTGTGGGTGATAAACAAATACGCCAAGCCGGTGTCAGCCTGCAAGGACTGCAGCAACTCGAGAATTTGCGCCTGCACCGATACATCGAGAGCGGAGGTCGGCTCGTCGCAAACCAGCACCTGCGGTTCCACCGCCAGCGCCCGCGCTATGGCGATACGCTGGCGCTGCCCTCCGGAAAACTCATGCGGGTAGCGATTCAGGGCAGTTGAAGGTAATCCCACCCTGTCGAGTAACTGCTTCACATGGGCCCGACGGTCGGGTGCGCCCACCTCCGGTCTAAGCGCCGCAACGCCCTCTTCTAAAATTTCACCAATGGGACTGCGGGGATCTAAAGATGCGTAAGGGTCCTGAAAGACAATCTGTATAGCGCGCCGCCGGTCCATCAGTTCTTTACCGCGAACAGTCAGCAAGGGCTGACCCAGTAGCGAGGCATCGCCCCGTACACGGGCCTGCTTATCGAGCAAGCGCAATAACGCCTTGGCGATAGTGGTCTTGCCGCAACCCGATTCGCCCAGCAAGGCCAAGGTCTCGCCTTTGCGCACCTCGAAAGATACCGATTCAACCACGGGGATGGGGGTGGTACGGCGCAGGAGCCCTGCACGTCGGATGTAGTTAACAGACAGATTGCTTACCGCAAGCACCACTTCGCCAGGCGGTGGTCGATTTACGTGGGGGGATGGCCGTGACCCTTCCGGCCCGACGGTCAGCGCCTGTCCACGACGTTCAAAAGTGGGTATGGCCGCGAGCAACTCGCGTGCGTAGGGATGAGTCGGCGCTGCGAAGAATTGGGCCGCCGCTACGGACTCTACTATTTGGCCATGACGCATCAGCGCTACATGGTCTGCCACGTTCTTGACGACGGCCAGGTCGTGGGTGATGAGCAGAATAGCCAGACCCATTTCTTGCTGTATATCGGCCAAGAGGTCAAGAATCTGAGCTTGTACTGTGACGTCGAGGGCGGTAGTAGGCTCATCGGCGATCAGCACGCGTGGCTCGGCCGCCAATGCAATCGCAATCATGATGCGCTGCTTCTGCCCGCCCGAGAACTGGAAGGGATAGTCGTTGAATCGACGCTCTGCATCCGGTATGCCTACCCGAGTCAGCCAGTGAATCGCCCGACGTCGCGCCTCCGCGCCGCGATATTCCGTGTGCTGCCGCAGGGTTTCGACAATTTGCCGGCCAATGGTCAGTACCGGGTTGAGGCTGGTCGAGGGCTCCTGAAAGATGATGCCGATCTGCCCGCCCCTGACCTTACGCATGCCAGCCTCGGGAAGCCGGGTTAAATCTTCGCCTTCCAAAACCACCTGACCGGACACGACGCGGGCGGCCTCGGGTAGCAAGCGCAACATCGCAAGGGCAGTCATGCTTTTGCCACAACCGGATTCGCCCACCAAAGCAAAGGTTTGGCCATGCTCGATGCACAAAGCCAGCGACTGCACCGCTTGAGTGAGGCCGGATTCAGAGTCTATGTCGACAGACAACTGACTGACGACCAGGGCCGCGTCCTTGCGGCTTGGCGAGTTATAGGACTGGACGTGCGTCATTCGGGCCGCTCCGCATGCAAGGCAGCCGCAGCCGTTGTGTGGACCGCACGCCGGGGAGCACGATGGGGACGGAAACGACGCGTCCGAGGGTCAAAGGCGTTTTGCACCGCGTCCGCAAAAATATTGGCCGACAAAACGAGGGCCAACAGAAAGACAAACGCCGAGAGCAGATTCCACCACACCATCGGATCGCGCGACATCTCGAGCCGAGAAGAGTCGATCATCGTGCCGAAAGAAGGCGTCGTTGGATCAACCCCGATGCCTAAATAGGACAACACGGCCTCATACAACACAAGACCGGAAAACTCGAGCACCAAGGTAATAAGAATGATGTGCATGACGTTGGGCAGGATATGCCGCCACATTATGCGCAAGTGGCTCACACCAAAGGCTCGAGCTGCCTGAACATACTCCAGCTCGCGCAACTTCAGCGTTTCAGCACGCAACAGGCGGCATAAGCCGGCCCATCCCGTCAGGCCTAAAATCAGGCACAGCAAAAACAAGCGCAAATCTGCACGGGCGGCCACCGTTGGAAAGAGCTCTGGATGGGTATCGATGTATACCTGCATCATCAGAACGCATGCAGCGATCAACAAGACACCCGGTATGGATGTCAACGTCGTGTAGATGTATTGGATGACGTCATCAACGCGGCCCTTGAAATAGCCCGCCGAGATGCCAAAGATAATGGCGGGCGGCAACATAGCCAGTGTGGTGAGCGTTCCGATCACTAGCGCGGTCCGTATACTTTTCAGGCTTTGACGCAGCACATCGTTGCCAGTGCGATCGGTGCCCAGAACATGGTAATCCATGGCTACTGAAGCAGCCACACACACCACCAAGCCAAGCAAGGCAGCGGTAATCCACATGGCACGCCAGGGCACGCCGCTGCGCCCATGCCACCAGGCCCTCAATGCCTCCCTCCAGCCGTTTGCTCTGCGCCGATGCATTAGGGTCAGCATCAGGGCCGCTGCGACAGAAAACACAATAGCAGCTGCAATACCCAATGCCGTTCGACGGCGGATATCCGGCCACCGGTCATCTTCATTAGCAAGCTTGGCCCCGGCATGACGCAGCCGGGGGTAGTCGCGCACGGCTTCTCCGTCTACGAGCTGCGTCTCTTTGGTGAACTGCCGCACCGCAAGCGGGGCGGAATAGGTGGCCTCCGGGTTAGCCATTCGGGTGGGTGCCAGAATGTCGTCCAGGGCAGAACGCAGAACCGGTGCGTAGACGGGTTGCCCGCTTTCTTGTCCCGGCGCGGGAGGCAATTGCGGCCTGTAGTGGATGGAATCGAGCACTCCCACCAAGACAAAAAACACTAGCAACACGGCGGCGCACATCGCCGAGGGCGTGCGGGCGACGCTTCCCCAGGCGGCCTTCAGAGCGGGACTGCGCGTCACCCGAAAGGCGTACAGCATTAACAGGACGAGCAAGAAGAAAATAAAGGCGTCGGTCCAGAGCACGGTGAATTGCGGCATGGCGTCTACTCGAATCTCACTCGTGGATCGGCGAAGGTATACGACACATCCGCCAAAATCAGGCCGACTATATAGAGGGCCGAACCCAAAAACACCATGGCGCGTACGATGGAAAAGTCCTGGGCGTTAATTGCGTCGATGGTATAGCTGCCCAAGCCGGGAATGCCAAAGAACGATTCAGAAATCAAGCTACCCATGAACAACAGAGGTAGCGCGGACACCGTTCCGGTAAGAATGGGCAACATGGCATTTCGCAGGACATGGCCAAAAAGCACCATACGCTCGGACAAGCCCTTGGCCCGGGCAGTGCGCACGTAGTCCTTGTTGATTTCCTCCAGAAATAAAGTGCGATAGAACCGCGACTCGGCGCCCAGGCGTGACAAGATGCCGACCAATACCGGCAACGCCAGGAAGCGAGCGCTGCCCCAACCCTCTATATAGCCCGAGTACGGCACCCAATGGAGCACCTTTGCGAACAGCCACTGCCCCGCGATGATGTAAAACAGGCCGGAAATAGATAAAAGCACCACGCATAGGACAACCCCCGCAAAGTCCAGAGGAGTGGCCCTGAAGAACACCAGGAGCAACGCGAACGCCACACAGACAAACAGACCGAGCGTAAAGGTAGGAATAGCGAGAGCCAGGCTAGGACCCATGCGTTGGCGGATTTCGTGGCCGATGTCTCGACCCGCATCTGAAAACCCGAAATCGAATACCAGCAATGGCACTGATCGATCGAAAAAAATCGTCTCCGTCAACGCGGACACACCTTCTTGCTCGCTGTTATAGAACAGCGGCTTGTCATAGCCTCTATCGGCCTTCCATTTTTCGATCGCGTCCTGGCTGACGCGCTGTCCCCCTATTGCCAGTCGCGCCATATCGTCCGGCGTGTTTACCGCAAAAAACAATACAAAAGTCAAAAGATTAACGCCCAGGAGTATGGCCACGCCATACATCAGCCGACGCGCGATGTAGACGGTCATGGGCGCTCCCTGATTGTGGTGACTGTGTCCAATGCTGTGGCTCTTTCGCGCTGCTTTGCAAAGCGCCAGGCGGGATAGACGCCCGCGAGAACCAAACCCAGCAACAGCCATACGGGCCACCACACCGGACGATTCCATTGTTCGATGCTTTGCGCCCTAAGCTGCGGATCGATCTTCAGATACTGCAAAGTGTCCCGGACCATCTGGGTGGGCTTCGCGTTGCTGACCCAAGCCTGGTAGGCGCCCCCGGACTTGGGAAAATAGCCGAACATCCATGGCATGTCGGCTTGAACGATCTTTACCATTTCGCGTACGACTGCCTCTTTTTCGGGACCGTCGTCAAGAAAGCGCATCTTCTCGAACAACCGGTCGAAGGCAGGGTTTTGATAGTTGGACGCGTTTTCACCGCCGTGGACGGCCTTGGCGTTGGGACCATACAGAAGAAAAAGGAAGTTCTCAGGATCTGGATAATCGGCCACCCAACCCCACATGAACATCTGAGCGCTGCCCTGGCGCATCTTATCCTGGAAACGGTTGTAATCCGTCGCGCGCACTTCAAGCTCTACATTGAGCTTCTTCAGTTGGCGTCGCATCCAGTCCACCGTTGCATTCGAGCCCATCCCGCCCGCGGAATCAAAATGCAGAATCAGCGGTTCGCCCGTATTGGCGTCACGCCCTTCCGGGAAGCCCGCCTCTGCCAGTAAGCGGCGTGCCTCCTCTATTGGTCGCCGCAACACGCGCCCGTCCTCGATCTTGTAGACCTGTTGATTAGCACCTTCCGGCGCTGGCAAATAGCCAGGAATATTGGGGGGCAAGGGCCCGTGTGCCACCTGCCCTTGTCCATTCAAGAAGATGGCAACGTATTGCTCCCAGTCGAAGGCAATGCTGATCGCCTGGCGCAACTTCCGGTTTTTTTCTTGCTGCTCTGGCGTATCGCCCTGACCTACGAGTGGATCCAGCCAATTGAAGCCAAAGTAATAAATTTGTGCTTCGGTGGAAGTCAACAGCTGCAGCCCTCGATCCTGGTATAGCGCGGCCTTTTCAGCCGAGTCGCTGGCGGCGACACGCATGGCCACCCCGTAGCTGCCGTCGTCCGCCTCCGGGACGTCGTAATAGCCCTGAAGGAACTTGCCCATAAGCGGGACGCTTTCCTTTTCGAGGGAGAATACGATCTGGTCGATGAACGGCGTGGCTTTGCCGCAATCGGTCAGTAACCCCGCCTGCTCATCGCCTGGCTCGCCTCGGCAGGGATAAGGTTCTCCACGAAAATTAGGGTTTCGTGTGAGCACATGCCGACGGTTTTGAATGGATCCGGTCAACATATAGGGCCCTGTGCCTACAGGCCAGGTATTTAGTGACAGGTCATGCTCGGCCATGCCCGGCTGATGGTAAAAGCGGTCGGCTTCCCAAGGGATGGGCGCTGTGAAAGTCATGGCCAGCCAATACTTGAACTGCGGATATTTTCCTATGACCTTGATGCGCAAGGTGTGGTCATCCAGCGCCTGAACCCCCTCGAACCCATGCTGCCGTAAGTCCAGCCACGCTTGCTCTTTGCCTTCACTGGCCAAGTCAGCGTGGATCTTGCGTAGATGCTCGCCATACTCCCGCATACCCACCACATGCTCGGCCAGCACACCAAAAATGGGCGATACGACGCGGGGGCTGGCCAGGCGCCGGAACGCATAAACGTAATCGTGTGCGGTAAGTTCTCGTGTGCCGGTGTGAGGGAAATCGGTAATGCTGTAGGCGTCTTCCAAGGCCTCGGAAGCGATGGGCCAATACGAATACTCGCCGTTAGCGTCGCGCGCGAAAGCCGGATGAGGCTGGAAAAGTATATTGGGCCGTAAGGGAATGTCGTAGACGCTGACCGCAATCGATTCACCTGGCGCATCGCGCGGCAAGGTATTGCCTGCTTCGTCCAGATACACGGGCTCTACCACCGCGCTTGCCGCTCGTGGGCGAAGCACGTAGGGTCGTGCAAGGTACTCATAGCCGTATAGAGGTTCGTAAATGGAATAGGTGAATGGTGTCTCGTCAGCTGAATATGAACTCGCCGGATCCAGATATTTTGGTGAGCGCTGGGCAAAGGCAGTAAAAAGCACATTTTTTGCTTCGGCGCCGCGTTCGTACGGACTATTGACCGGCTCATCAGAACACGCTGCGGCTAGAAGCAGCAGCGGCAGCACACACAACAAAGATAGAAATCGCCACAGGTTCAGCACTGAGATTGCTTCCAACATTCGTATCGCCATACCCAGGGCTTGACCGCTTGTTCGCTGCTACTCCAGATGCCCCGCCGAGCGTTTCTGGCCTCACGCTCGAGCGCTGGCAGGGTGTCGTCTCGCATGAATTGGCCCCGACGCTCTGTATTGACCCAAGCCCATCCTTGACGGACCAGTTCACGATTGGCAGATTGACCGCCGGGCAGCGGCACATCACAAATGCTGCGCCCGTGGTGATCCTGCTCGAAACACCGTAGAGTAAGCCTTTTATTGTGGATTAGGACCGCCAAGGCCTTGCGAGCTTCCCGCGCAAATGGTTGGCCGGGACGATCGGGGCCGCCCAACTCGGGCGCATCGATACTGGCCAGGCGGATTTTTTTGCGCTGTCCGTCAACACTCAAGGTGAAGCTGTCTCCATCGGACACATGCACCACACTTCCCCTTAAAAAAAAGGGCTCGTCATGAGTCGAGGCGACCGACATCTGCCCATTGCCCATCAAGCCCAGGACGGCTAGCAATCCTGCTGATACGCATTGCGCGAGAAAGCCGCGTGGCTCAGATGGACCCGTTGAAGTCTTTGGCATGGAGAGGAAACTTATTATTGTGTTCATGCGGCGCGGGCAACCGCCATGGCAGATGCAGCAGGAATAATATACAAAAACCCAACCGAGGCCTACTCGTGCCATGCGCGCCGAAAAATCGCTGCTGTGGGCATTTTGCTGGACAGCGCGCCAAACACCCGGCCCTCGCCGCCTTCGAGCCTCGTGTAGATGAACGCATCGGCCACGTGCTCCGGAGCGCAGCGCCGTAGCAAATTGGCTTGCACCAACAGAACAAGCTGCTGCACGAGATACCGTGCGCCAGCCTGCAACGCTTGAGCATCAGAACCAAGCATGTCTTGCACTAGTTGGGCGGCTCGCTTGGCCAAGCGCGGGTCGTCCTGACTGTCCTCGATAAGCGAATCAGCCAACGCTTGCGCCAGGTGCGGCTTGCGTCTCAGGGCTCGCAGCACATCGAGGCACATGACATTCGCTGACCCTTCCCAAATAGAGTTGACAGGCGCTTCACGGTACAGGCGGCCCATCGGCCCGTCTTCTACGTAACCATTGCCACCCCATACTTCCATGCACTCGGCAAGCGCTTCTATGGTGCGTTTACATATCCAAAACTTGGCCGCGGGCACCAGAATACGCCGGTACGCTTGCTCGAGAGGATGATCGCCGCCATCAAATGCGCGCGCCAGTCGCAAGGCCAATACTGTGGCGGCCTCGCTCTCTAATGCAAGATCCACAAGAACGCTACGCATCAGGGGCTGGTCCACCAGGGCTTTGCCAAAAGCTTGCCGATGACATGCGTGATGAACGGCCTGAACGACACCTTGGCGCAAGAGCGCCGTACTACCCAACACACAGTCCAGCCTGGTACAGGCCGCCATCTGCACCAAGGTGGCAATGCCGCGGCCGGGCTCGCCCACGAGCACGCCGAACGCGTCCTGAAACTCCACCTCGGCGCTGGCGTTGGAGCGGTTCCCGACTTTGTCCTTGAGCCGCTGGATGACGACACCATTCTTGCTGCCGTCTGGCCTGAAACGAGGCACATAAAAACACGAAAACTGCTCTTCGTGGGTGGCCAGCACCAAATGGGCATCTGAAGTGGGCACCGAGAAGAACCACTTGTGCCCGATGAGGGAATACTCGCCTCCCCTACCTCCGACGGAGCGGGCCTGAGCACGGGTCGTGTTACTGCGAAGGTCGGAGCCCCCTTGCTTTTCGGTCATGCCCATACCTACCAACATGCCTGACTTCGAGTCCAACGGTACGTCGGAGGGGTCGTATTGCCTTGAGTAGAGTAAGGGTTTTATCCGCTCGAAGAGTGGCTCGCGCTGCAGTAAAGGAATAGCGGCAGCCGTCATGGTGAGCGGACACAAGGTACCCGCTTCAACCTGCCCGTGAAGGATAAAGGCCGCAGCCCTTCCTACATGTGCTCCCTGACCGCCTTCAGCCCAAGCAAGGCAATGCAGGCCCCGTTCGACAGCTGCACTCATCAAGGCGTGCCAGGCCGGATGAAAAACCACCCGATCCACCCGATGTCCATTGGCGTCGAAGGCATGCAATTGTGGGGGGTGCTTGTTCGCGTCCTCGCCCAGTTGCAATGTCTCGGCCCGACCGAGCCATTGTCCGTATTCAGTCAGCAAGCTTTCGTGCAATGCACCGCCTTCTCTGCGCACTGCCTCTTGCAAGACCCTGTCTCGCAGGTACAAGTTATAGTCAGCCAGCGCGGGGACCTGGTTACTTACCACATGCGTCGTCCATTTCATGCACGGCCTCCGTGTTAAAACTCAGTCTGCGAGGGGGACGGGAACGGTGAATCGATGATATCACCGGCCACGTCCGGCCTCCGTCGGCAACAACCCGGAAGGAATATCAATGACGGACCGTCACATGCTTATGGCTGGCGCCTTGGCTCTTTTGGTCGGTGTGGCCGCTGGCGCCTTCGGCGCACACGGGCTTAAACGCATTATCAGCCCGGATCTCCTGGAAGTCTGGAACACCGCTGTGCTCTATCACCTGATTCATGCCCTCGGACTGGTCGTGCTTGCGGCCTTGGATGCTCGATTTGGTTCGGCCTTGCTTAGCTGGGCCGGCGCTGTTATGTTGGCCGGCATCATCATATTCAGCGGCAGCCTCTATGTACTGGCACTCACCGGCACAAAGTGGCTGGGCGCCATCACGCCACTGGGTGGCCTCGCGTTCATTGTCAGCTGGCTTATGGTTGCAATCGCCGCGTTTCGTACAAACTAAGGAGCCCATGTGACACACGCCTCGCTAGACTCTTCTTTGCAGGAGTTCGTGCGCGCTCTGCCCAAGGCCGAGCTGCATTTGCACATCGAAGGGACGCTCGAGCCCGAGCTGATATTAGAGCTGGCGGATCGAAATAAAGTCAGCCTGCCTTACTCCAGCGTTGCCCAATTGCGTCAGGCCTATTCGTTTACCGATCTGCAGTCCTTTCTGGACTTGTACTATGCCGGGGCCAGTGTCCTGCTTACCGAGCACGATTTCTACGCCATGACCATGGCGTATTTGCGCCGCGCGCATCAGGACGGCGTTGTGCACGCAGAACTGATGTTCGATCCTCAAACCCACACACAGCGTGGCGTTCCCATCGAAACTGTATTTGCCGGCATAGCGCGCGCCTTGCGAGAGGCCCGCGCAACCCTGGGCATTACCGGCTACCTCATTTTTAGCTTTTTGCGGCATTTGTCCGAGGAGGAGGCTTTCCGAACTCTTGAGGAAGCCCTACCTTTACGCGAACAGTATCAAGACCTATGGGTGGCGATCGGCCTGGATTCCGCCGAACGCGGCAACCCTCCCGAGAAATTTGCCCGAGTTTATGCGCGCTGCAAGGACCTCGGATTCCGCCTTGTGGCCCATGCTGGAGAGGAAGGCCCGGCCACGTATGTCCGTGATGCTTTAGATAAGCTCCATGTCGAGCGAATCGACCATGGCGTGCGTAGCGAAGAAGACCCGGAACTCGTCGAGCGCTTGGCGGCAGAACAGATCCCCTTAACCGTCTGCCCGCTTTCCAACCTGAAACTCTGCGTAGTGGACGATATGGCCCAACACAATTTGGCCCGCATGCTACGTCAGGGGTTGAAAGTCACCATCAACTCAGACGACCCTGCTTACTTTGGGGGTTACATCGTCGACAACTACCTGGCAGCCGCACTTTCACTATCGCTAAGCCGTGCGGAACTAGGCCAGTTGGCGCGCAACAGCATCGAGGCGTCCTTCTTGCCGGCCCCATCGCAACAGGCCATGCTAGCCAGATTGGATAGTTATTTACAGACTGCATTACCCGCTTAGTCTGCGCCAGCCACCGAGTCTTTTAACGCGCATCCACGACGAAGTTCGCAATCGGCAGGTGCCGCTGGAGCCGGGCATTGCTCCCGCTTCCCTCCCTTGGGCGCGAGCCTTGCCGCGGCACGCCTCCCGTGAAGCCAGCAGCCCCGGGCAACACCATGCGTTGCAATGGCGACGTCCCGAAGGAACGTCCGGCGCGATGCGTTGTCACACTTCTCAATGATTAAACTAGAACGCGATTTTTTTGATCGGGACACCTGCACGGTTGCGCGCGATCTTTTAGGTAAGTGGCTGGTTCACCACGTGAACGATGAAGAACGCGTCGGCCGCATTGTCGAAGTCGAAGCTTATCTGGGACCAGGCGACTTGGCGGCCCACTCTGCGCGGGGTCCGACCCCCCGCACGCGCGCCATGTTCGGGCCTCCTGGCCACGCTTACATCTACCTGATATACGGGATGCACCATTGCATGAACATCGTCACTGAGGGCGTGGGGAGTGGCACCGGGGTTTTATTGCGAGCCATCGAGCCCATCAGGAATGTAGCCGGAAATACGCGGGGTCCAGGGCTGTTGACTAGAGCGATGGGCCTGAACCTGACGCACTACGGTCATGACTTGTGCAGCGAAAACTTTTACGTGGCGCAGCCCGAAAAGCCCGAACCTGTCACTGTCGTCGAACGCCCCCGTGTAGGCGTGCACTACGCAGGGGACTGGGCCGACAAGCCGCTTCGCTTTTACATCAAGGACAACCCGTACATTTCAAAAAAATGAGTCGCCTGGCCGTATAAACATGCGATTTTTGGGGGACAAGACCTAAGCCTCTGAAGACAGGTCGGCCAACATCACAAGACGGGGCACAGCGTCCTGGCCTGCACACAGGATGGCATTTTGTTCATAGCGGCGACCCAACCGGCGAGCGGCGACCTCTTCCAGACCCAGCACCAGAAAGCTGGGCTCGCCGATCCAATCGCCAGAATCGGGCTCTCCGATCCCGGGAAAGAAACTTAAGCCCAGAGCATTCAGGTCCCCCGCTAATGCTCTCTGGGCCGCTTGGTTTTCTGCAGTCGACTTCGCCTTTCCACGGGGATTGCAGGCAGTGATGTAGACGCTGCAGCGGACTCCAAACTGGTCGTGCAGCGCACACAGTGCCGCACTGAACTGATCAACATGCAGGACAAATGGTGGATCGGCGTGCACGTGATAGTGCGTACGCCGATAGGCCAGCAAGGTAGCGTGATTCACATTGACGTTGCTCATGGATGCTCCCAACGGCACAGTACTTGCCAAACGCGAACCAGGAGCACACCTATTGCGGAGCCACCCATGCGTCGCGCGGCAAGAGTCCTCTTGATCATTTTATTGAGCTTGGTGCTGGTAGTGGCGCTTGCCTTGACGGTCATATCGACGTTCAACTGGAATCACGCGCGTCCATGGGTGGGGCGTCAACTCACTGAAATGACTCATAGGCCGGTGACCCTGCAAGGCGACCTCTCGGTGCAATGGGAACGCCGTTCTGAAGAGTCGGGATGGAAGGGTTGGATCCCTTGGCCACAAGTCAGCGCCGAACAGGTAGTCGTCGGTCAACCAGAATGGATGAACGTCGAAGGAGATATGGCGCGAGCTGGAAGAATCACTCTATTGCTTAACCCTCTGCCCCTTGCCGCTCGTGTGGTGCAGTTGGTCAATCTGCGATTGGAAAACGCTCAAGTTGCTCTTGCCAGACGAGAAGATGGCGTCAGCAACTGGACCCTCACAGAAACGCCACCCGAAAAAAAGAATGAACCGTCGCGTTGGAAGGTGGATCTGCAGCGCCTCGAGTTGGAGAAGGTCAACATAGGTATTAAAGATCCTTCACTGAAGCTGGATCTGAAGGCGGATCTTGATACTCTCGATACACCTACTGCAGAAGGATACGGACTGGCATGGCAGGCTTCGGGCACGTATAACGAGGCGTCCGTTACGGGCAAAGGCCGCTCTGGTGGAGTCCTCACGCTGCACCCGGAAAATAGCCAGCCCTTCCCCATAGAGGGTGGAATCGAAGTGGGTAAAACGGTAATACAAGTTGCCGGCTCAGTGACGCGGCCCGCTTCCTTGGCCGCGCTCGACGTTCAGCTTCAGTTGAAGGGCGCGAGCATGTCGGACCTCAACCCTTTGTTTGGCATCGCTTTACCGAACACCCCTGACTATTCCACCGAAGGAAGACTCATCGCCAAACTCGAGGGTGAACAGGACGTCTGGCGTTACGAGCAATTTCAAGGGAGGGTGGGCAAAAGCGACCTGCGCGGGACTTTGCAATACGAAAAGCGCGAGCCGCGCTCCTTCTTGAGTGGTGAGGTGGCGTCTGAACTGCTTAGGATCGAAGACCTAGGCCCGATTATCGGTCTGGACGATCGAGAGGACGAGGGCAAGAAAGAAGGAACAAAGCAGCCCGCCAACAAGGCGTTACCCGTTGATGACATCAATACCGCCTCGTGGGGAGTAATGGATGCCAACGTCAAAGTCAAAGGTCACCGAATTGATCGCGACGAAGACTTACCCTTGGAAGACATTGAAGCCCATGTCATTCTCGACAATAAAGTCCTGACGCTGAAACCTCTTAATTTTGGTGTCGCCGGCGGCAACTTGACCTCGAACATCTATCTGGACGGCAGAGAGGACGACATCAAGGCAAAACTGAACGTATCTGCGCGCGGACTACAGATACGTAAGCTGGTGCCCAAAGCCGAGTCGATGAAGGCCAGCTTGGGAATGATTCACGGGGACGCATCCGTCGCCGGTCACGGAAAATCCTTTGCACAAATGCTGGCGACGGCCGATGGAGAAGTGAAGGCAGTCGCCACCAAGGGCACGATCAGCCGGTTCTTGCTTGAAGCAGCCGGACTGAACATTGCCAATATGGTGCTAGTGCAGCTTTTTGGGGACGAACAAGTTCTCATGAACTGTCTGGCGGCGGATTTCGGTGTAAAGAATGGCGTCATGCATACCCGCGCCTTCCTGCTCGATACAGAGGATGCGGTCGTCGAAGTCACCGGCAACATCAGTCTCCGCAAAGAGGCACTGGATCTGGACGTCAAGCCGGAAAATAAATCGCTGCGTATCTTTACCCTGCGCACACCCTTGTATGTGCGTGGCACCTTCAAGAATCCGGACGTAGGCGTACATAAGGGCCCGATTGCGGCCAGGGCCGGCGCGGCTGTCGCGCTGGGGGTCATAGCCACCCCCTTGGCTGCGGTCATCCCTTTGCTCAACCTTGGCACCGAGGACGAAAACGAATGCGGCCCACTATTGAAGGCCGCCACAGAGAAGCCGGATGCTCCGCCTCCGGGAGGTGACGAAAAGGCCAAAGAATCAGCGAAGCAGAGTGCGGGAAAAAAATAATTAGCACTTTACGTGCAAAGCCAAAAAAGCTGTGTTATAGTTACGTTCTTTACAGCGGCTGTAGCTCAGTTGGATAGAGTACTTGGCTACGAACCAAGGGGTCGTGGGTTCGAATCCTGCCAGCCGCGCCATATTAAAGTTAAAGGGCTTCCGAAAGGAAGCCCTTTAACTTTTGCGCTAGTAAAGCGCGTTCATACTATGGCAAGTGGCAGGTGCGGAGCCCAAACCGCACCTTTTCCTGCAGTTGCCTTCAAGATTTATCTGATCGACCCGCCGTTAAGGTTGGGCCCAGCGTAGTCGAACATCAATCGCTATCGCTGCGTAATGGAGGCAACGTTGCGATCACCCCATTGCGTAATTGAAGCGGTGTAGCCGCTCGGACGCGATCCCGTTTGCCTGATCGTGGCCTCGTTATTCCAGCCCTGCTGAGAAATGTGTGCAGTCAGGTTCCTGCCAGACTGAATGATTTCAGCATCGCTGCCATACGAAAGGAACTGAGTGACGGTGGCCACCAGATTGCCACCATTCCGGCCGGTCGCATTCTGATTGATGGCGACGGTATTCCAGCTTCCGCTTTGGTTGACAGTGGCTGTGGCGTCCCGACCAAGCTGAGTAATTTCCGCCTCGTTGCCCCAGCCCCAATGCTGCGTTACGCTAGCAGTCAGATTACGATGTTGGGTATTGTTCCAAGAGCCGCCGGCTGCCCCACCCTGATTGATGACAACATCGCCGCCACTGGCCGATTGCGACACCCAAGCTTGACTGTTCGAGACGTTAACCTGGTTGATGGTGGCATTGTTGCCCCAGCTTCCTTCTACAGTGATTCCCGCCCGGGTGTTCTGAACTGAGTCCTGCGTAATGTAGGAAGTATTGTCTTCACCCCTCTGTTCGATAGTCGCACTTACTTGAGCCATCGCGCCGGTGGCGCCAAATGCCAGGCCAAGGCCCAGCGCTAATGCATGTAACTTGATACTCATCAGCTTCTCCTTACATCGAAGACCGGTATGAATCGCGAGCCCGGTGGTCTTCTTTCCCGGGTCACCTGCAGCCCCGCTGGCTATCCCCTCTAATTGACCGCATTTATCAAGAGACCGGTATCGGTCGGATTCACCACGACATCTTCCCGCAGCTGTTTTGAGTAAGCCGTTTCGGGGCGGGCATAGCTTTAGATCAGGGGTGGATGGAGGACGCTTGAGTGGCGGACGTCCGCCGAACAACCGGCTGAAGATGAATCAAGGAGCGCGAGGGTCGAATCTCGCGCATCGCGCAGCAGTTGTCTCGCGAGGCGTGCGGCACGGCCGAGTGCTGGAGGAAACGAGGAAATCGCCGCACAGGAGTGCGGAACCGGCAAAGCCGCTTCAGGACTTCAGGCTGCGTATCAGCGTCTTCATCTGCGATAAGTCGTATGCCTCGCGGGCCGGCATTATCTTCATCAAGATCAAGGACACGACTACGGGCATAAACGCCGCTAGTAAGAAGGACTCTAATAAATAGGCTGGCGTGGCGCCGGGCGCCGGGAACAACGCGACGCCAGCAAGCAAGCCCGACAACGTACTGAGCATGGCGATACGGCCGCTATAGCGCCGACTGAACAGGCCGAAAAACACGGGGAATGCGGCCGCGGAGCAGAACAAGTCGGCCAGGAGAAATAAATAGAGCACGCTGTAGCCCTGCGAGGCCACTATCATTACCGGAACGGCTAAAAGAAAGATCAGCGTGCGTGACAGCACCATGAGCCTGCCGGTTGATGCGTTGGGGAACAGGCGTCGCCCATCAACCGCTATCAAGCTGGACACTGCGCTGATGGCAGTGTCGGCGCTGCTCATGACCAAGGCCAGGCCCAAGGGAATCAAGGCTACAGCAAACCAGACCGGCAAGCTGGGCATAATTACGCTAAATAAAGCCACCGAGCTGCCCTCTCCCCCGCCTTGAGCAACAAAGGCGAGCCCGAACAGGCCCATGATAAAAATCACTGGCGCAACAAACAGGCCGCCTAAAAAGAAGCCTCGTCGCATGGCGCGGCTAGATTGCGCAGCATAAACGCGCTGCCAGTTGCCCTGATGAAACAGTCCCGTCAGCAAGATGGCCACAAAGAACGTCAGCCCTGCCTTAAGACCCGTCAGGTTTTTGAGATCCAGCAAGTGCGGCGCATTCTCGTGCAGCCCTTCGACTACGGAGTGCACACCGCCGCTAGCCCTGTAGCCTAAAAAGACCAGTACCCCCAGCAAAGGCACGATCAAAAGCATCTGCACTTTGTCGGTAAATATCGAGGCCTTGAGTCCGCCGTATGACGTGTATAACAGCGTCGCACCCATTACAACGGCAGCGGTCAGCCATAGCGGAATCGGGGCCAAAAGGGTCATGAGTTCGGCAATGGCGGTGATTTCCGCTGTCAGAGTGATGAACATGTAGAAGAGCATGATGACCAGGGTCAAACCGTACATACCGCGGCCATAGCGTGAAATAACGTACTCTGTGAGCGTGTGACCTTCGGGAATCAGTTCTCGCATCCGGCGTCCCAGCGGGATCATTGTCAAACGCGGCGACATGGAGCCCAAGGCGTAGCCGATGACTGCTCCAAGCCCTCCCCAGGTAGCGGCCTGCGCCGGTGCAAACAGGATCCAAGCACCAAGCGATGAGGCCAGCAACGTCAGCACCGTCGCCGTCGAGGTCTGGGTATTGCGAGCCACTATGAAGTCTTCAAGACTATCGCTACTGTTACGGGCATAAAGCACGCCGGCCAGCGCAAAGCCTGCCGAAAAAAGTACGAGCCACAAAAAGGCTGATGTCGTGTCAAGCATAAATCCTCCGGCCCGGTTCGGGCAGCAACAATCCATGTCACCCTCGCGTTGCGATCGCGTTGCGAAAGTGCCATGCACAATAAGGAGGAAGGGGGATGGCTTTATGCAGAAGTGCAATAGGCGATTCCTTCCCTTCGCCGGCATTATCCGGATCAGGTTCTAAGGGTTACCGCGGCTAACCGCAGAATCTCAGCCCATAAAGAGGGCTCCCCCAGGAACAGCGCCAAAGCGTAGCGGGCGTCTGGCTACTTGTCAAATTTTGGCTTCGTGGTATGGTATGCCACTGCGACACGGGGTGCCCCCAACTAGGGCTGAGATAACACCCGTCGAACCTGATCCAGTTCGTACTGGCGAAGGGATGTCTGCCTTGCCGCATAAGCCCAATCGGGTGGCGGCTCTCATACATGCCTTCGCACGACCAAAAGGCATGTCATGAACACTCCAAACACATCAGTCCCACTTAACCAGCAGCTTGTCCTCGTTACGGGCGGGGCGCGCGGGCTGGGCGCCCACCTGGTACGCGCCTTCCTGCGGGAAGGCGCCAGAGTCGTAGTCAATTATCTGTCTAGCGAGCAAGCGGCCAAGGAGCTCGTCCGGACGGCGCCGGGCCAAGCCATTGCCCTTCAAGCGGATGTGTGCGATGCGCAGGCCGTCCAAGCCATGGTCGAACAAGCGCGCACCAAGTTCAACTCGCCCATTACCACCGTGGTCAACAACGCCTTGCCGCAGTTCTCTTTTAATGGCGACGAGCGACCGCACGCCGAGGAGCTTACCTGGGATCACATGCACCAACAGCTTGAAGGCATAGTCCGGGGCGCCCTAAATACGACACAAGCGGCGCTGCCGGGCATGAAAGAAGCCCGGTTCGGTCGCATAATCAACGTGGGCACGAACCTTTTCCAGAATCCCGTCGTGCCTTACCACGATTACACTGCGGCCAAGGCTGCCCTGCTTTCCTTGACCCGCACACTTGCTCACGACCTGGGCCCCGTGGGGGTGACGGTCAACATGATTTCCGGTGGCTTGCTGCGCACAACCGATGCTTCGGCGGCGACCCCTGAAGCCGTCTTTGACCTGATCGCCTCCGGCACTCCTCTGCGTCGAGTGACCACACCGGCAGAGTTTGCCGATTCAGCCTTATTCTTCGCGTCGCCATGGTCGCGCGCGGTGACCGGTCAGAACCTCGTGGTCGACGGCGGCCTCGTCAAGAACTGAGAAAACAGAACGTGGGCACGCGAACGCTTCATCTGAATTTGTTCATTCTTGGCTGCGGTCATCATCGCGCCGCATGGCGGCACGCCAACTCCCCAGTGGAGCGCGTCGGCGATATTCGCTACTACGAAGAACTGGCTCAAATCGCCGAGGCAGGTAAGCTGGACGCCATCTTCTTTGCAGACGGCAACTCGGTCGGCAATGTAGAAGACGGCCCCACGTGGTTCCTTGAACCATTAACTTGCCTGGCCGCCATCAGCCGTGCAACAGAACGCATAGGCCTCATCAGCACGGTTTCCAGTACGTTCTACACGCCTTTTCATGCCGCACGAATGATGGCGTCGCTGGATCACATCTCTCGGGGACGAATGGGATGGAACGTTGTCACCTCTATGTTTGACGCCGAGGCACGCAACCATAACTACGAAGCCATGCCCACACACGCACAGCGCTATGCCCGCGCAGAGGAGTTTATTGATGTGGTACTGCGCTTATGGGACTCGTGGGGCGACGGCGCATTAAGGCAGGATCGTCAGGGGCTTTACGCAGACTCTGGACAAGTATGCGCCATCGACCATCGCGGCGACCATTTCCTGGTGGCCGGCCCCCTTACTGTGCCTCGGCCGCCGCAAGGGCATCCGGTCCTATTTCAGGCCGGGGCGTCCGAATATGGCCGAGACCTTGCAGCGCGCCGTGCCGAAGCCATTTACGCGGTTGCGTACGACCTCCCCGCCGCCCAAGCTTACTATCGCGATATAAAGCGACGAGTGAAAGCGGCCGGACGACAAGACCCTGTTCCCATCATGCCCGGCCTGGTTACTTATGTAGCGTCCACTCAAGCCGAGGCCGAAGCCCGCCAGCAGGAACTTGACGGGCTCCTGCCGCCGGAGGCGTCCTTACGCCAACTGCAAACGTACATACTGCAGGATTGTTCGGACTGGGAGTTGGACCAGGCAGTGCCGCCCCTGCCCCCCTTGGAGGAGTTCAAGGGGCCAAAGGGCCGTTATGCCACCGTTCTGCGAATAATTGAAACCGAAAAGCCCACTGTGCGGCAGCTGTTGGGACGACTTGCAGCCGGGGGCGGACATTGCACCGTTGTGGGCACGCCGGACCGCATCGCCGACCACATCGAGCACTGGTTTACACATGAAGCCGCGGACGGATTCAACCTTATGCCGCCTTGTTTACCCGAAGGCATCGAAGATTTTGTGGACCATGTGATTCCAATACTTCAGGCAAGGGGACTATTCCGCCGCGACTACGAGCACACAACGCTACGCGGACATCTAGGACTGAAGCGGCCAAATAACTGAGCCCATATAGCGGCGGCGCCGTTCAATTACAGGCGCTCTCCCGGCAATCTGCTCGCCTGCTTCACCCATTCGGTGAACTGCTCGGTGTCCAGCTTGCCTTCGTAGACGTCCAGGTAGCGTACCTCTTCATGCTTCGATTTACCGGCAGGCATGGGGTCGAGCGACGTCCCTCTGAAAAATGTCACCTTGATATATTTAGTGAAGCAATGGAAGCTTAAAAACCAGCTTCCTTCTTCCATTCCATAGAACGGCGAGTTCCACTTGACCGCCTTCTTGACTTCAGGAACGGCTCGTTCGATAAGGGTATCCAACTTGCGGCCGACCTCGCTTTTCCAGCCCGGCATGGCGGCAATATAGGCCTGCACGGGTTCGTTACCATACCCTTTGGGAATTTGAGGATTGCCGCCCGATAAAAGAACCGGCTCTGCGGACGGGTCCGACTTTTTACTTGCCATTGGATCGCTCCTGGGGGCGGGTCCTACGACATCGGTTTACCACCGGCGAATTCTTGCCGCCTGGGCCCGGTTCAGACGCTTGGCCTCCTCTTCGGCGTAATCGCGTTCGCCGGGTTCATACGACCCTTCGTAAATGCAAGCCCTGCGGTTTCCCTTGCAAGTGTCGTCGTAGACGGTAAGAGCACGACTAGCGGACGAGCTCGCCGGGGCGCTGCTTGAAGAGCAGCCGACAGCCACCGTACCGACCAAAAGCACAACCGCGCATCGGCTAAGTAATTGAATGGACATGATCGCTCGTCCTCCAACAAGGTTGCAATAAACATTCTATAGCACTCAAGCCGGGGAACTAGCAGCACAAATAGCTCGAATCGTTTCGGGCGACGGTCAAATTGCCCGTTTTTTCGGCAATTGGATTTGGCAGGCCGCAGCTACACTTCGCCGACGCCTCACCGTCCGAGTCAGTCGGAAGCGACGTCGCTTTTTACGACCGTTGGCCCCATCCTCCACACGGAGCCGCCCTGCGGATCCATCCGTGCTCAGCCACAAAATAAAACAACATGTCCTCCCTAGACACCACGGCTCCGGTGAACTCCGCATCTGATCGGAGCCTGGCCGGCGCTAGCCCGGTTACAGCAGTTGCGGTCCTGCTGCTATTGACTGCTCTCGTTGCCCTCTGGACCTTGGCGGTCGGCCTTAGCCATTCGGCCCCCGACCGCGACGGTATGGAAGAGCTCATTTGGGCTGCTAGCCTTGAGCTGGGCTACGTGAAACATCCCCCGTTCCCATCATGGGTGATGTTTCTCGTAACGCAAGTCGTGGGTAGACCCATCTGGTTAACCTTTCTGATGGGTCAAGTGTTTTCTGCGCTGGCGCTTTGGTTCATTTGGAAGTTGGGCTGTGAATTCACCTCGCCTGCCAGGTCCCTTGTGGCCGTGTTGCTGCTGTCCACCATCGCCTATTTCGGCATGCGCGGCACCATCTTCAACCACAATACCGCTCAGCTATGGTCCATTGCAGCGGCCACTTGGCTGCTGCACCGGGCTTTACGACATAAGGATTTGAAAATCTGGGCCGCCTTGGGGCTAGTTTGCGGTCTGGCGTTACTGACCAAATACAGCGCCGTGATTCAGTTCACCGCCTTCGCGCTCTTCTTCTTGCGCCAACAGCACTATAAGCAGCCCGAAGCGTGGAAGGGCGTGGCGCTGGCCGCCGCAGTTTGCCTGGCCACCTTTTCACCGCATTTGTATTGGCTGGCCCAAAACAATTTTGCGCCTTTGCTGTACGCCGAAAGCTCGATGGAGGTTGTCAGTCGCTGGACAGCTTTCAAAGACCTGCTGAGCTTCGTGGCGGATCAATTTGTTCGCTTGGCCCCCATGGTCGTTGCGCTACTTTGGATCCGGCATGAATGCCGCAAAAAGGAGTCATCACGCGCGCCCACCTGGTGGTCGGAGCTTTCGCAATGGGATAGATCGTTCTTGCTATGGGTGGGCCTGGGGCCGCTGGTGTCGACCCTAGTCATTTCCCTGTTGTTGGGGTCCAGCCTTAAGGCTTCCTGGGCCACAACCTTTTTCGTGTTGTTCGGCTTCTACACGTTCAAAGTACTACGTGGCGATGATCGGCTTGTTTTGCGATCTTCCTTGCTCACGGTTGCAGTATTGCAATTGTCCATCGCGCTTGTCTATGGCGTCGCCCGTGGGCCTGTGGCGTGGTACTGGGGAAGTGATTCGCGCTCGACCTATCCCGGCAAAAAAGTGTCGGCTCTCATGCAGGACATCTGGCAAGCCCACCAACCAGGCCGGCCATTGACCTTGGTAGCCTCCGATATGTGGCTGGGGGGCAATATTTCCGTCCATGCGGGCGAAGACGTGGCCGTCTTTTTGGATGCTGACTTTGAACAGTCGCCCTGGCTGAATCCGGAAACGGCTCTAGACTGCGGGGCACTTGTCGCCTGGAGCACCGAACCACGTGGCCATCTATCACCACAGCTGGAAGCCCTCTATGACCGAACAGAAGTTCGCGGGCAAGTAAGCCTGCCCTGGTCGTCCTCGCGCAGCCCGGACATTCAGATCCATTGGGGCATATTGGCTCCGACTGCTCGGTGCCTCGCCCCCCACGCAGCGCCAGGGACTCCCACTGGAACGGAGCATTGAATATGGCCGTCAACCCTACCCATGTCGGCAACCAGCCTCTACCCTGGCAGAACCAGGAAGCCGAGCGACAACTGGCCTCTATATCGTGCGTTATTCCGTGTCTGAACGAAAACGACAACCTGAGCTCCTTGTTTCCAGTTCTTCTTAATGTATTGAAACCCTTGCAGTGCCCGTACGAAGTCATCGTCGTGGACGACGGAAGCACGGACAACACACCGAACTTGTTGGAGCACTGGACTCAATTACATCCGGAAATCGTCTATCTGCGGCTTAGCCGCAATTTTGGCAAAGAGAACGCGCTGACAGCGGGCCTGGAAGCGGCTACGGGTCAGGTGGTGGTCTGCCTGGACGCCGACATGCAGCATCCGCCGGCCTTAATACTCGAAATGATCGATCGTTGGCGCAAAGGCGCCGACATGATTTACGGCGTTCGAGCAAACCGCAAGGACGAAACCACCACCAAGCGTCTCGGTTCCCGTCTCTTTTACGCCCTGATGCGGACCTCGGATGGCTTGAGGGTTCCCGCCGACGCCGGCGACTTTCGTCTTATGGACCGCGCTGTTGTCGCGGCTTTGCTGCAACTGCCCGAACGCGACCGATTCATGAAAGGCCTTTTCGCCTGGGTGGGCTTCGACGCACAGGCGCTGCCTTACGACCCGCCACCGCGTTTACACGGCTCCAGCAGCTTCAGCCTGAGAAAGCTGACCCGCTTCGCCCTGGGCGGCTTAACTGCATTCACTATCTGGCCGCTAAGGCTTTTGAGCGCGATGGGTCTGGTGATGTCGTTGCTCGCATTTGCATATGGTCTGTTCATTGTCATTAAGTATTTGCTTTATGGCGATGCAGTGCAGGGCTGGGCAACCCTGGTGACCGTCGTCCTGTTCTTTGCCGGGGTGAACCTGATGTCCATGGGAATACTGGGGGAATATATCGGCCGCATCTTCACCGAGGTCAAGCAACGGCCAGTCTATTTACTGCGCAGCAAAAAAGGCGTCGGGCTGGGGAATCAGGATATGGACGCAATCAGAACCTTCTCGCGACTGCGCGGATGAGCTGCTCCATCCGCATTTGCGCTGACGATTTCGGCATGAGCGCAGAAGTTAACGCTGGCATCATTGCGCTGGGCCAAAAAGGCGTTCTTAGCGCGGCCAGTTGCTTGGTGGATGGTCCCGCCTTCGTTGACGGGGTCCCCCTGCTCCAGTCCTCCGGAATAGAAATTGGTCTTCACCTTAATTTCACGGAGGATTTCGGCCAGGCCGGTCCAATCTGGCCGCTACGTGAGCTTATAGCAAAGAGTTATCTGGGGCGCCTGCCCGATAAACTGATCAGGGCTTCAATAGATCGGCAGGTCGATTCGTTCTGCGCGGTCACCGGGCACCTGCCGCATTATGTCGACGGTCACCAGCATGTGCAGCAGCTCGCCCCCATTCGAACTCTTCTGCTTTCCGTCTTGCACGAGCGCTACAAGAATCGAAAGCTCCCATGGATACGGCACGGCGCCACGCCTCGCGTGTCGCATCTGCCTCTGGCCTTGCAACTTAAAGCGCAGATTATCCGTTTCCTGGGTGGGACCGCTTTAAGGAAGGCGGCAAGTATGGCGGGGTTTCCCGTAAACCTTGGTTTTTGCGGCGTCTATGATTTTCAGGGCGGACAGGCAGGCTATTTACGCTTGCTGGACTTATGGCTACAGCAGTGTCAACACGGTGACGCCCTGATGTGCCATCCCGCCATGGGGGCAACCTTAAACGACGCTTTGGCGAAACAACGTCAAGCCGAATTTGCTACTTTGGCCAGTGCGGGCTTTCGTGATCTATTGCTTAAATATGGGGTGACGGTGGTACGGCCACGCGCCTGAAATCGGGGCGGCAACCTGCGCAAACGCAAAGGCCCAGGCACCGGCGCTTTCATGGCGCCCGGAGCCCGACGTGGGCATCGCGCCGCGCCAAAGTGATCGGTTTGCTCGCAACGGATCAAATAATGCAAACAGCCCAGCAAGAAGCCGCCCAACGCATATAGGACAAACGGCACCATTTCATGAGGCATGCGAGTTACTCCTTACAACGAATTGCCTAAGTTTGGTCACGCCTTGTAGCAACCAGCGTGCCCAAACGTTGCAAACGTATCGAAACGCCTTGGCAAACAGCCCCCACAACGGGGAAGTCAGCGGAAGCGGAGTAGCCTCCCTATAAGCTTGGCACCAACGCTTTCCGGTGAGCCTGCCCTATAATTCCCGGCGCACCAATCAGCCGTTCGGCCTATAGCACAGGAGCACATCTTGACATCTTTGGAAAAAATTACCTGCGTAGAGGACTTACGTCGATTGGCCAAGCGGCGAGTGCCACGGATGTTCTACGACTATGTTGACACCGGCTCTTGGACCGAGCACACCTACCGCTCCAACGAAAGCGATTTCCAAAAACTGAAATTTAGACAGCGCGTGGCGGTGGATATACATCAGCGATCCATTCGCACCACCATGGCAGGTACCCCTGTGGCGATGCCCATCGCCCTCGCCCCGACGGGTCTGACCGGAATGGTGCATCCGGACGGTGAAATACTTGCCGCACGCGCGGCCGAGCGGTTCGGTGTACCGTTCACCTTATCCACGATGAGTATCTGTGCGCTTGAAGACGTCGCCCGCCACACGACAGCGCCTTTCTGGTTTCAGCTCTATGTCATGCGTGATCGCGGCTTCATGGAACGATTGATACATCGAGCGCGAGACGCCGGTTGTTCTGCTTTAGTGCTGACGCTCGATTTGCAAGTCATGGGACAGCGCCATAAAGATATCAAGAACGGACTCAGCACTCCGCCCAAACCCACATTGATGAATTTGCTCGATCTGGCGACCAAGCCTCGCTGGTGCATGGCGATGAAACGGACCCCTCGGCGCAGCTTCGGAAATATTGTCGGCCATGTGACTGGGGTGGACGATATGTCCTCGCTGGCATCGTGGACGGCGGATCAGTTCGATCCCACTCTCAGCTGGAAAGACATCGAATGGATTAAAAACACATGGGGCGGCAAGCTGGTGTTGAAAGGAGTCATGGACGCCATGGATGCGCGGCACGCCGTGGACAGCGGCGCCGATGCCCTTGTGGTCTCGAATCACGGCGGCCGCCAATTGGACGGGGCCCCGTCCTCGATTTCTGTGTTGCCTCATATCGTGGAGGAGGTCGGCCGCGAGATCGAGGTATGGATGGACGGCGGCATACGTAGTGGTCAGGATGTGCTGCGCGCCATTGCCCTCGGTGCTCGGGGAACCCTTGTAGGCCGGCCATTCTTGTATGGACTTGGCGCAGCCGGCGAAGCCGGCGTTACACGATGCCTGCAGATTCTGCACAAGGAACTGGATCTGAGCATGGCCTTCTGCGGCCGCACGGACATTGGCCAGGTCGACCGCTCCATACTGCTGAATCCTCAGATCTTCGACGACCTGTCGCGCATCTGAGGCGGCACGGTGCAAATCAGACCAGCTTACGATCGGTACCTAGGTAGATTCGTACGTCTGATACAGATTCTCCGACCGAGTTGACGGCCACTCTCAGCTCGTCGGGGCGGCAATTCAGCGTGTCACACCAATAGCGCACGTCCTTTTCGTCGTTGAGATTGATGCGAGTACGATCGGCGGGCATGTGGCTGCTTTGGTCCTGCGGCATATCTATCCTCCATACTCTGAGTATAGGAAGGCGAGCAAACTCTATTCCTGTTCAACGGCATCGTCCCCTTGCGCAGCGGCTCGCATTTTGCTGGTTCGGCCCCAAACGACTCGAGAGGACGCGACGTTCTCTTTGGACCGGCAGTACAGATCTATGCCGCTACACACCCACTTGACGCGGCGGCACGGCGCAGCGGTTTAGAGGCGGGCGCACCCATACACATAGGCGACGACGTGTGGGTGGGCGGCGGAGCCATAATTTGCCCTGGCGTACGCATTGGCGATCGTTCTGTCGTTGGCGCCGGCAGTGTCGTGACCCGCGATGTGCCCAGTGACGTCTTCGCTGCCGGAAACCCGTGCCGGGTCTTGCGACGACTGTGACATCAACGCTAAAGCTACCGCAAGTCGTGTCGCGCGAGCTCCTGACAATCGGTCACGCGGTTTTTTCCAGAGCACTTCGAGTAGTACATGGCGCGATCGGCACGCCTGACGGCCTGTGAATAGTGTTCGTCGCTTGCCTGAAATACGGTCATTCCCACGGAAGCGGTCACAGCCAGCGGGGAAGCCGATTGTTGCGGCGTTGCAGCCACGGCCTGGACTATCAAACGTCCTAGCTCGTCAACGGGGACAAAATTCTCCATTGGACAGATAACAAGGAATTCTTCTCCTCCCCAGCGGTAGATTTTGCCCGCATCGCCCAAAACCGTTTCGACCTGCGCTACGACGCGTTGCAGGACAAGGTCTCCCACGTCGTGACCCCATAAGTCGTTGATAGCCTTGAAGTCGTCAATATCCAGAAAGAAGATAGCGGAGTTTGCCTGCGCTACTTTCCATTCATGAAAGCGGTAAGACAGGTCCCGCTCGCCTGCTCGCCGGTTCCATGCATCCGTAAGTGGATCGAGATAAAGCTCTTGAATACATGCACGATTCCACATCCGCACATACCACCGTTCGAACTGCAAAAACGCAAACAATAGTACGACCAGCGGCACGGCGAGCAGGGCAAATACATACAAGCCGGGACGTTCGAGAACAAACTGCGCGTAGGCAGGGTTTACGTCTGTTTCCAACGCTTCGGGCGAGGGCCGGACGTGGTCTCGCAATGCGGAGTACTGCGAGCGTTGGAGATCGCCCACGGTCGAACTTTGCATTTTCTCGAGGGTTTGAAAAGCCCCCATGATGCCCATGTAAACAAGCCCAAAGAGCATGCAAAGCACTATGGTGATGAGCGCACGATACCTTAATTGCATAGCCTTCATTTCTCTCTGGGTCACGGCGATAAATGGCCAACGACAAACTAGTTCGAAGTATAGGGAGGGCAACAAGCCTGCGTGTTTGCTCCACGGACGATTTGTTTTGCTCGCAAGCCTCTTTACTATTCTTGTCTATTGATGTGCCCGTTACCAGGACGTCTTTCTCAAATGATAATCATCATCGATTATCATGAAGAACGTGTTTGCACCGAAATGCCGCCCGAAAGCATGAATGAGCCTTCCTCCATGCCTGCCTCGTCGCCTGCTGCCGTCAGCGCCGAAGTGCCGGCACCCGCGCACTTGCTTGTCGTCGATGATCGGGTCGACGAGCTCCGATTATTAATCGCCCTCATACGCCAGGAGGGATTTCGCATCAGCATCGCTTTTGACGGCGCGCAAGGCTATCATCGCGCCCAAGCGCTGCAGCCGGATCTTATCTTGATGGACGTTTCCATGCCCATTCTGGACGGCTTTGGAGCTTGTCGATTATTGCAAAACGATGCGTCCACTTCACACATTCCCATCATATTTCTAAGCTCAGCGAGCGAACTCGATTCACGACTTGAAGGACTGCAAAACGGGGGCGTCGATTACATCCTCAAACCCTACGAGCCGGAAGAGGTATTGGCAAGAATCCGTGTTCACTTACGCAGACGTATTGCGGTGGCCCAACCTGGCGCCCTCCACGGCGAATCTGGTATTGCCGCATCCAGCAACAAAGACAGAACCCTGGTGAACGCGGCCTGCCAATATCTACGGACACGATTATCGCGCCCGCCCAGCCTGGCTCAGCTCGCCCGTGCATTGCACACCAACGAGAAGCGCCTGACCCGCGCCTTCCGTAACGAAATGGACCTTACGGTATTTGAATACCTGCGAGAAGAACGCTTGCGCCAAGCGACACGCCTGCTACTGGAAACGTCACTGTCGGTCACCCAAATCGCTGAAGAACTGGGTTACTCCAGCTCGGCCAACTTCGCGACCGCATTTCGCAGCCATACCGGTTACACCCCCACGGCCTTTCGGGCTAGATGAATATCACGTCGCCCCAAGCTGAAACTGGCTGATTGCTTTGGTGAGGTTGTGGACCTCTTCCTCTAACCTGATGGCCGAGTCCTGGTCCTTGCACGCGGTCTGCGTATTTTCTCGCACCACTTCGGTGACACGCCACACAGCCTTTTGCAGGCGATTCAGATGCGACACTTGACGCTGATTATCGTCAAGTACTTGGGTAAACGCCTCAGATAGATGCCGCACTTGAACATCGAGTTCGTCAAGTGAGTTTCCAGCAGTCCTCACAAGCCGATTGCCCCGGTCGATGTTATCGGTAGAGGATTTCACCAGCCCCCGTATCTGACCTGCCGCCTCGGCGCAACGTTGCGCAAGAACGCGCACCTCGGACGCCACCACGCCGAAGCCCTTACCTTGCTCGCCAGCCCGCGCGGCCTCGACGGACGCGTTCAAGGCAAGTATATTGGTTTGGAAGGCGATCGCGTCTATCACTTCTGTGATCTGGTTGATCCTGCCCGCGGACCCGTGGACGGACTCCATGACTTTGACAGCGTCTTGCATGGCCTTATCGCTCTGTGCGGTCAATGCCTCTACTTGCGCCAAATAATCGGCTGCGTTAGTGGTATGGGCCTGCGTCGTCGATGCAACCTCGGTTAATACTTGCATTGATGACGCCATGTCATCGACCTCCTTCGATTGCCTTGCCATCCCCTGCCGCAAATCAATCGCTCCAGACACCAGCTGGTTGGCAGCG
>JAJUGB010000006.1 GCA_029268595.1 Alcaligenaceae bacterium
GCGCTTGCCGACGAATTGGAGCAATACGGCATGAAGGTGCTGGTTCAGGCCGACATCAAAAAGTAATTGAATCAAAATCGCTGGCAAGCACCGAAGCAAATCACGGAAGTCGGCCAGACCGAGAAGTCGCCCAGGCAAAAAGTGTCCGCATGGGCGGCACGGCGGCACACCCCAAGGAGGAGCTCATGTCGAGTAAGGTCCAAATCGCTGAAACAAATGATGTGTTTGAAGCGGCCGCCGACGAGACTATCTTGGCCGCGGCAACGCGGGCCGGAGTCAGCCTGCCCCATGAGTGCACTTTTGGCGGCTGCGGCACTTGCCGGGTAAAGCTGCGTGAGGGCAAGGTGCGCTACGAGGAGTTTCCCATGGCGCTGTCCGAAGCAGACGAACAGGCCGGTTTCGCTTTGGCCTGCCAGGCGCACGCGCTAAGCGACCTCATCATTGAGCCCACCGCCGGTAAGCTCACATTTCCCCCAACCGTCACCGTCTCGGCAAAAGTGACGGAAATCCGCAGCTTGACTCAAGACATCACCCATTTGACGCTCAGGCTGCCCGACGATGCGCCGCTCGCGTATCGGCCCGGCCAGTACATGAACATCGTCCTTCCTGACGGCTCCACTCGCAGCTTCTCAATGGCCTCCGCCGCTTTGCCGGACAACCAGGTGGATTTCCATATTCGACACGTTCAAGGCGGGTATTTCACCGGCGAGACACTGCCCCGGCTGACCTCGGCCGATACGCTTCTCGTGCAAATCCCGCTGGGCACGTTTTGCTATCGCGCTGACGACTGGCGTCCGATGATTTTGGCAGCCACCGGCACCGGCATAGCGCCCTTGAAAGCCATATTGGAATCCCTGCTGGACGACGACGACTGCCCGCCCGTCAGCCTTTACTGGGGCATGCGTACACAAGCCGACCTTTACCTGACGCACCTTGTTGAGTCCTGGCGCGACCGGCTCTACGACTTTCATTTCATACCCGTACTTTCGCGCGCAGACGACACATGGACGGGCCGGCGCGGATACGTACAGGACGCTATTGTCCAGGACTACGACGACCTCTCCGAGCACGCGTTCTATTTATGCGGGGCGCCACGAATGATCGATGCAGCCAAGCATATGTTCACCGAGCGGGGTGCGCAGTTGGATTACTTCTATTCCGACAGCTTCACCTTTCAGCACTCTGCTGCCGTCGCCATTTAGCGGAATCCAAGCCATGCCTACTGTCACGTTTCACAAAGCCGGACAAGTGCATACCGGGGTAGTCAAAGACAACACCAACCTGGTTGTGCGAGCAGGAGTAAAAGACTTCCCCTACCCCAATCTCTCTTATAAGTGCGGCATGGGGAAATGCGCCACCTGCGCTTGCCGGGTGCTTGCGGGAGCCGAGCACCTGCCTGCGCCCAACTGGAAAGAAAAAAAACAACTGGGCGAAAAGATCAGCGAGGGATATAGGCTGGTATGCCAGCTATGGATTACCCACGACATCGAACTGACTCAAGACGTGGCGCCCATAGCGCAGCCGGCCTGAAGAAACGGCTGACGGAACCTGCTTATGTACATCATCCTGACCAGTAAGCCCGGACAGTACCGCTCACTAGCGGATAACGACACGGTGGTGGTGGAAGCTTATGACTACCTTTTCTACGGGCGTCTTAAAGCGGTCTACGAGGTGGCGCGCTTGCACGACGGGACAGCAGTACGCATCACGGAAACCGATCCGCCTTATGTCAGCAACGACATTCCCCTTAAGTTTCTGGACAAATTCGATACATTGGAAGCGGCCCGCGCCGAGCTAGAACAGCTCATCCGTTATGGCAATCTGGATGCACGCCTTCAACGTCGCGATACAGCCGACACAGCAGAACAACCCGCGATGGTCGAAATCACGTTTGTCAGCAATAACGACAAACAGGTGCGCGTGCCCAAAAATAGCAATTTGCTGCGCGTTTCCATCAAAGAGCAAGGGGGCATTCCGTTCAAGTGCGGCGGTGGCCTATGCGGCACTTGCAAATGCCTGATCGAAGAAGGCCGGGAACATACCGATGACATCAAGCCCAAAGAGCGCCGCCACCTGACCCCTTCCGATTTCGAAGCCGGCTATCGGATGGCATGCCAGACCTTTGTTAATGGAAACATCAAGGTATCTTGGCAGCCTCGCGACAAGCAAGGTAACCACCACCGCGGCTAAGCAGGACGCTCGACTATGCAGGACGAGCGAACGGCGCAGCAATCAGATCGGTGACGCCAAAGTCGTAGCCCAGTTGAGACATCAGCGTGGTTACCTGCCCGCGATGGTGCGTCTGATGGTTGAACACGTGAAGCAATATCGTCCCCCGCGACATCGTCATTTCCTTCTGAGAGGTGAAAGAGGTATAGGTGATAAGCTCGTCCAGCGATTCTGGTCCATTAGCATCGACAACCGCCTCAAGTCCGGCGTCAGTCAGGCCGCGCTCGCGCCGCAGTTCCGGAAATTCAGCATACAGCTCTTGATTAAGAGCAGTGACGGCAAAAGGCTGCCCCGTCAGCCGGCTTAACCAAATGCGGTCGGCCAGGAGGATGTGATTCAGCGTTTGATGGACGCTACCAAAAAACGCTTTCATGTCCCTTTTGCGCTCCTCATCCGGCATGCTGGCGCAGACCTCGTACAGCTTCTCGTTCATCCAGCGGTTGTAGCCGGCCATTGTCTTCATCATGGTCAATCCGTTCATGGTCACCCGATTCCCTCGCTTTGGCACTTTCCAATGGTCCAGCACTTGCCCGTGCTCCTTTTTAAAAGAAAGTTGAATTGGCGCCAAGAGAGAATCGCCATCGCCGCCCAACGGGGAAAACCCTTGTGTCGGGATCCTTGCCTTGAATCAGCCAGGGCAAACAGCTTTAATCAGGAAGCTGTTCTTTAGTCAGCCGCCCGCGGCTGCGCTCTCACAACCACAAGGAGGAAGACATGGCGTTTACATTTCCGGATCAATTCGGGCTGAGATACCTGGGCGAAGAGCTTGGCATGGAACTGACCGAGTCAGAGGCCGACAGTTATCACGAGTTCCTTAGCGCCTTAACCCCCGCATTTCGAATGATCGAGAAACTTCCGGATATGGCGCCCGAAGTCAAATACCCTCGCACGCCTGGCTACCGCCCCGAAGGGGAGGACAACCCGCATAACGCCTGGTACTACAAGACCAGCATCAAGGGTGCGCCTCAGGGCAAACTGCAGGGAAAACGCATTGCCGTCAAAGATAACGTGCTGGTGGCTGGAGTGCCCTTAACCAACGGCGCATCAATACTTGAAGGCTATGTGCCCGAGACGGACGCCACGATTGTCACTCGCATGCTCGATGCCGGCGCCGAAATCGCCGGCAAGTCCGTATGCGAATACCTATGCTTTGCCACCAATAGCGCGACTGCCAACACCGGTCCGGTCGACAATCCACGAGCACCCGGCCACACCACGGGCGGATCCAGTAACGGCAGTGCTGCGCTTGTCGCTGCTCACGAAGTCGACATGGCCATTGGGGCGGACCAAGCCGGATCCATTCGCATGCCGGCGTCCTTTTGCGGCCTTGTGGGCCACAAACCCACCTATGGCTTGGTTCCCTATACGGGCGTATTGGGCATCGAGTACTCCTTCGACCACGTAGGCCCCATGGCCGATACCGTGCACGAATGCGCCCTGCTGCTCGAGGTCATTGCCGGCGACGACGGCGTCGATGGCCGACAAAAGGGGGTGCGCACCCAAGCTTACACAGAGGTTCTTGGCAAGGGAATAAAAGGTTTGCGGATAGGCGTCGTGCAGGAAGGCTTTGGACGGCCAGAGTCTGAAGAAGGCGTCGACCGAACGGTACGCGAGGCGGCCAAGCGTCTGCAAGATCTGGGCGCCACCGTGGAAGAAATATCCATCCCGTGGCACAACATCGGCTCTGCACTGTGGCTGCCTATAGGTATAGAAGGCTCGTATCACAATATGGTGCATGGCCACGGCGTCACCTATGGCGTCAATGCGGCTTATTCGCTTTCCTTCATGCGGGCCTTTGCCGGCTGGAAGCAACAGGCAAACGAACTGGCTCCCACCATCAAGGGTACGTTGCTTTCTGGCGAAGTGCTTCACCGCCATGGCGGGCGCCTGTATGCCAAGGCGCGCAACCTGGTACGCCGGCTGCGCGCCGAATACGACGCCTGGCTGGATAAGTACGATGTGCTTATTATGCCGACCACGCCGATGACAGCCACCAAGCTGGTGTCAGAATACGCATCACCCAAAGAGGTGCTGGAGGCCAGCTGGGGACCTCTCAACAATACCTGCCCCTTCGACCTGACAGGCCATCCAGCCATTTCTGTGTGCTGCGGAATTTCCGACGACAAGCCGGTCGGGTTGATGATTATTGGCCGCCACTTTGAAGACGCCACGGTGTTTCAGGTGGCGGATGTGGCGCATCAAGAGCAAGGTTGATAGCAGCGGGCTGGCTACAAGGGGGCCAGCCCCGTCGATCCAATTCTCATAAAGTTGTGGTGCTGATAGACTTGGGAAGCTGCATACGACAGCAGCGACAAGAATCGTCCCGCTACAACTCAACCTCCCCACCATGCCCAAGCTTTTGCATACGGCCGACTGGCAAATCGGCCGCCAGTACGGTCGATTTGCCCCCGAGGACGCGGCCATCCTTGCGGAGGCACGCTTTTCTACCGTAGAGCGCATTGCCGCGCTGGCCACCCATGAACTGGTCGATGCAGTCCTCGTCGCCGGCGACGTCTTCGACGCCCAGACCGTTTCCGACCGGACGATACGGCGGCTGTTTAACGCCTTGCAAGCCTACTCCGGTCCCTGGGTCATGATCCCCGGCAACCACGATGCAGCATTAGCGGAAAGCGTCTGGAGTCGAGCACAGCGTCTTTCTGCCATTCCATCGAATGTGCACGTTCTCTTGCAAGCAGGAGTACACGAATTCACCGAGCTGCGCATGGCTGTACTGTCAGCCCCCTTGACCCAACGCCAAACCCATCACGACCTCACTGCGTGGTTCGATAGCGCCGAGACCTCGCCGGGTCTGTTCCGTGTCGGCCTCGCCCACGGCAGCGTACAGGGCCTTTTGGCTGACGAAATCGACTCATCCAACCCCATCGCGCCTGATCGGGCCCGCAGCGCTCGTCTCGACTACCTGGCACTGGGCGATTGGCATGGCCTGAAGCGCATCGATGAGCGTACTTGGTACAGCGGCACACCGGAACAAGAGCGCTTCAAGGACAACGGCGCGGGCCAGGTTCTACTAGTTGAACTTGCAGGCAACGGGGAGACACCCGCTGTGGAGCCTCGGCCCATCACGCAGTATGAGTGGCAAAGCTGGGAGGAGTCCCTGACGGTCGCATCGGACGTGGACGTTTTGATTCAAGGCCTGGAGCGATTGCCGGCAAACACAGTTTTGCAGCTTGCGCTTTCCGGAGAAATCGACCTTGCCGCACAGAACGAGCTGCAACAAGCACTTTCGGTCGCGCAAGGCCGCTGTCGCAGTATAGAGGTCGATATGGCCGAGCTACGCCTCGTGCCTACTGACGAGGACATTGCCGCCTTACGCGCTGACGGCTATCTGGGCGAGGTGCTGGCCGAACTGCACGAGCGCCAGCAGGGCCCGGATGCGGAGACGGCGCGCGATGCGCTGGCCATCTTGGCCGGCATGCTGCGCGACAAGCAGCCAATGGAAAAATCATGAAGTTACGTCGATTGCGCATAGAACAGTTTCGCCAGTTTCGCGACCCTCTCGAAATTCGCAGCCTCGACGGGGGCATCAACTTGTTCGTGGGCCCGAACGAGTCGGGCAAAAGCACTGTCGTTCGTGCTATACGCGCCGCCTTTTTCGAACGCTCCCGCTCCAGCAGCGTGGACGATCTCCAGCCCTGGGGTGACTCTTCGGCGGCGCCCAGCGTGCAGCTGGAGTTCGAATGGCAAGGTAAAGCATGGAAGCTCAGTAAAAGCTTTCTGAAAACCAAGCGGTGCGACTTGGAAGTCGCCGGCCAGGTCACCAGCGGCGAGGAGGCCGAAGGGCTGCTTGCCGATCTGCTGGGTTATCAGTTCTCGGGCCGAGGGGCCAGCAAAGCCGAGCACTGGGGCATTCCGGGCTTGCTATGGATAGAGCAAGGGACGGGGCAGGATATTCATGGCCCCGTTACCTACGCGGGCAGCTACCTGAAATCGGTACTGGGAGAAAGCTTGGGCGAAGTCGCCAGCAGCGCCGGGGACGAGCTGATTACGCAAGTAGAACGGGAACGTGCTGTGTTGTTGACGGCGGGTGGCCGCCCGACCGGCGACTATGCCAAAGCGAATCAGCTACTGACGGAGACGAAGGACCGTCTGCACGAGCTTGACACCGCAATCACACACTATCGCCAGCAAGTGGATCGCTTGGGCGAGCTGCGCAAACAGCAGGAGCAAGACGCCTCCAAACCTTGGCGAAGCTACCGGGAGCAGGCCACTCAAGCGCAGGAACGGCTCGCCGAGGTGCAACGATGGGAGCTTGATCAACAGCGGGAAGAGAAGGAACTGCAAGACTGCTTGAAGAGCCAGGAGCTCTGTCGCGACCAACTGGCGCACTTTGCCAAGCAGCAAGAAGATCTCGCCCAGCGATCACGAGAAAAGCAGCGGGCCGAGCGCGCATTGGGCGAAATACAGGCTCGGCGCACGGCCATCGAGGATCAGCTGGCCAAAGCGCAACAGCTCTATCAGCAAGCAGAGACCGCACTGAAGGCGGCCCGCCAGACCGAGCAGCGCCGCACGCTTGAGCGTGAATCGATCCAGCTGAGCCGCGAGATGGGCGAACTGGCAGACCATTTGGGCAAGTCGCGCGAGCTTCAACAGCAACTTTTGAGGCGCCGGGCTCAACTGCAAGCGATCCGCATCGACGCAGCTTCTTTGAAGCGCCTGCAAGCTCTATACAGGCAACTCGACGAGCTTGAGATACAAGGACAGTCCGTTGCCACGCGCTTGGAGTTTGACTTCGAACCGGGAAAGAGCCTGCTCCTGGGCGATGAGAATTTAACTGGACACGGGCAACGTCTATTACTCGAGCCCGTCGAGCTGAACATCCCGGACGTGGGCCGCTTACGAATTCAGCCCGGAGGCGAAGACACCGGCGACCTCGCCCGCCGTCGCCAGGCGGCGCAAGACAGCTTGAACGCGTTGCTGGCGGAGCTGAAGGTGGCAAGCTTGAGCGAGGCCGAGACCCTTGTCGAAAACCGTCGTACCCTGGAAGAAGACCTGAGACGGGACGAGCTGGTGTTGTCGACTCTCGCGCCCAGGGGCGTCGAGGACCTTGCCTCTCGTCTTGATCTTTGCCGGCAACGACAACAAGAACTAAGCAGCCAGTTGACAGCCCTGCCTGCCGCAGGTTCGGACGACACAAGCGTGACGGCCGCCGAAAGCCGATTGAAGGCCGCCGGCCTGCAACTCAAGGAGGCAGAACAGTCAAACGCTCAGTTCGAAAGAGAATTAAGCCTGGCCCACCAGGCGATGTTGAGCGCAGACGAAGAGTGGCAAAAGCTGCACAATGCCTTGCAAGATGGGACGCGGCAACAGCGCGAGCGAGAATTGAACGGTCAGCTGGTCGCGTTGCGCGCCAGCCAGGCAGCGCTCGAAGCGTCGGTGGACGAGCGCAAGCGTCGTATTGCAGCTGCCAATCCGGGCTTCCTGCGCCAAGACATAGAACGCTACACGCGCACGGCCGATGCCATGGAGCAGGACGCGCAAAGGCGAGAACTGGAGCTTGCCAGCCTCCAAAGCCGGCTGGATGCCCTGGGCGCCGACGGGCTCGAAGAGCGTCGCGCAGAACTGGCACAGGAGATGGACGCTCTCGCTCGCCGCTGCAAGGAATACGACCGGCGTGCCGGCGCCCTTAACCTACTGCTGGAACTCTTGAAGGCCAAGCGGCAAGAGCTAACCCGCCGAATCCAGGCGCCGCTGCAACGCCATCTCAATCATTACCTGCAACTGCTCTTTCCCGAAGCGCGCCTGCACGTCAACGAAGACCTGATCCCCGAGCTACTGGAGCGGGCCGAGAACGGTGCTTCCACCCATGCCGACTTCAGCAGCCTGAGTTTTGGCGCACGTGAACAAATGAGCTTGATCAGCCGTCTGGCCTACGCAGACCTGTTGAAAGAGGCAGGCCGACCCACTTTGCTCATCCTGGATGACGCGCTAGTGCACAGCGATGAATACCGCCGCACGCAAATGAAGCGCATATTGTTTGACGCCGCGCAGCGACATCAAATTCTTCTATTTACCTGCCATCCCGAAAACTGGCACGACCTTGGCGTCGCGCCGCATCACATGCAGTCGCTGAAGATGAATGGCGCCGCGGGCTAATGGGAAAGGAGCAGCGCCGTTCTCATAAATTCCTCGGGGGACACTGCCAAATCTTGCCGTCGTAGCCGAGCCGGGCTCTTCGCCCGTTTGCTCAGAAGGAATGAGGTCTTGCACCTCTTAACTGTAAGGAAGCCCGTCTCAAGCCTGCTTTGTTTGGGTGGAGTTCATCAATCGGTCCAGAGCATTGGCAAAAGCTCGTCGATCTGCCTGACTGAGTGATGCCGGACCTCCGGTATCTACACCCGAATCCCGAAGCTCTTGCAGCATGTCGCGCAGGGAGAGCCTTTCGCGGATGGTATCGGCGCTATACCGTTCGCCGCGCGGACTCAGCACGAAGGCATTCTTTTCCAATACTTCCGCCGCCAGGGGAATATCGCCGGTGATGACTAAATCTCCCGCAGCGACGTGGCGGACAATGTAATCGTCCGCCACATCAAAACCGCGCGGCACCTGGACGGCGCGCAGCCAAGGTGAAGGCGGAGTACGCAGCATCTGGTTGGCCACCAGTGTCAGCGGCCGCTGCCATCTGCTTGCCGCTCTATACAAGATGTCTTTAATTACCGCGGGGCAAGCGTCGGCATCTACCCAAATTTGCATGGCGCCATGTCTAAGATATGCGCAAGGATGCGCGGGACCAGCCAGTGCTCCAAAGTATAGCGGTAAGCGTAAAGCGATCATCCGGGATCTCGGGCGCACTTCTTGCAAAGCGGCGCTGCCACTTCTCTGAGGCCAAGCAGTGGCAACGGCCCGGGACATTTCCTGGCCACACGGAGCGCCTTGAGCTTACACACACCGGTCAAAAGATGACACAACTGTTTGATAGTTACTTTATGGGCGGCTTCGAGTGCTCCAGCCACCGACGCAAAGACGGCCGACGGCTCGACCTGCTGCTTTCAACCAAACATGATATTTATGCCGCCCAGGACTATCGCTCGTTGATTGACCATGGAATACGCACTGTGCGTGATGGCGTGCGCTGGCACCGCATCGAGGCATCACCGGGCACCTACGACTGGTCCAGCTTTCTGCCTCAATTACATGCCGCACGAGAAACCGGAGTTCAGCCCATCTGGGACGTCTGCCACTACGGCTGGCCTGACGACATCGATATATGGTCGCCCGCCTTCGTCACCCGGTTCGCCAATTTCGCAGGCGCCCTTGCGGCTTTGATTCGAGATGAGTGGCCCGACATTCCGTACTACTGTCCCATGAACGAGATCTCCTTCTGGGCATGGGCCGGCGGTGACACCGGCAGCATCGCTCCTTACCAGCGGTGGCGGGGCATGGAGCTGAAACGCCAACTCGTGCGCGCAACCATAGCGGCCATAGAGGCAATACGCGAAGTCGACCCCCGTGCGCGCTTTGTGTCCGTGGATCCGCTCATTAATGTGGTTCCCAAGAACGAGCGTCAACGGCGAAAAGCAGAGAACGCCAGGCTGGCCCAATACGGTGCCTGGGATATGTTGCTGGGCAAGCTGATGCCTGAACTTGGCGGCAAACCCGACTACCTCGACATCATGGGCGTCAATTTTTACTCGCACAACCAGTGGTATTTAAACGGCCCCACCATCCGAAAAGGACAGCCCAACTACCGGCCGCTGCGCGATATTCTGACCGAGGTCTACCAGCGTTACGAGCGGCCGCTCTTTATTGCAGAAACCGGAGCCGAGGGCGACCGCCGGGTCCCGTGGCTGCAATACGTCTGTGACGAAGTGGCGGCGGCCTTGGAAGGAGGTGTGCCTGTCGGGGGCATATGCCTGTACCCCATTACCGATTATCCGGGTTGGGAGAACTACCGGCACTGTCCGACTGGCCTACTGGGCTATGTCGAAGAGGGCGGCCGCCCCGTTTACCAGGAACTGGCAATGGAAATACGCCGCCAAAGCGAGCGCTTTGAGCGCTTGTTCGAACCTGCCTAAAGGTACAGCACAAGCAACTTGCCTACTTTTCTCGGAAACGGTCAGGGGTTAGACGATGCGGTAATATGGAAAACAGCCGCCGAGCCCTCGGCCGCAGTCTTCCGACAAGGACGTATCATGGCAAAGAAACAAGAGCTCGATCCAGATGAAGTAGCGCTGATCGAATGGTGTATAGAAGTCGAGGGCTTCCTGGTCGCCGCGGGAGCAACGGAACGCGAAGCGCAGGACTACATCGAAGAGAACGCGGAATGGTTTACCGACCTGTTCTATAACGGCTTGACGCCGGAAGAGGCGGCAAAAGAAGCGCTGAACTAGGGAACGATTCCCCGTAAGGGGAAGAGCCAGGGTCTTGGCCCTATGCGGTTGGGATGGTGTGATGCACCGTGCTTGATGAGTGCCCGTCCCCCGATTATGGAGAAGAGCCAAGAGCCACTGGTGGGCGGTACTGGGTTCGAACCAGTGACCCCTGCCGTGTGAAGGCAGTGCTCTACCACTGAGCTAACCGCCCGTTTGACGCGAGGCCGGGGCCTGCAACAACGGAAAGAAAAAAATTATAGCACCGTTCCGTACTGCACCGGGCGCGGGTCAGACGTGCACTTAACGGGCCTTAACAAGCGATCGCACTAGCTCATACTTTTGCACCGTTACCCGTTGACATAGGAGGACGGGAACTCGCCCATAAACAAATCACGCATCTGTGTTGGACGGCTCACAAATGTGGTCCAATTGCGACGACTATCACCTGCAGGTCAAAGCCGCCTGCACCACCCCCACCACTTACAATACATCCGTTTACAACCCGCATACGTTTGAGATACTCTAGCGGGTGCTCAAAACATGCTCGGTGCGACGAGCCCGCAGTACACCATCCGGCACCGGCGCATCAGCACACGTCTTTCTTGTCTGCCAAGTTTTCTGGCCTCGCGCGCAACAAAAGAACGGGCCTTTAGAAGCGGTGTTGAGGCTATGCCCGTTGGCCTTTCTTCTCTCCCGTGTTAACAGCATGACCCACTCTGTCGGACGCTGCCTTGTCCCGTCCCTTTTTCTCTCGCTAGCAATTGCGCCTTGCGTCGCTTCAACCCAGACAGCACAACCGGCGGAACTGCAGCCGATTACGGTACATGGGCTGGAGGATGCGTCACTGCTGGCCCCATCCGCACAGCGGGCGCAAGAAGATTTGCAGCGATGGCCGGGCGCAGTTAGCTTGGTGTCTAGCGAAGAATATGCCGACACGACCGTCCTGGGCTTGCAGGACGCACTTGCCAGTGTGCCGGGGGTGCTGGTGCAAAGCGCCGCTGGCCAGCAATTGGTGAAGTTGTCGATCAGGGGCTCTGGTCTGGCCTCCCCCCTGGGAGTGAGGGGCGTTCAGTTACTGCGGGATGGTCTGCCATTGTCTCGAGCAGACGGCGTGTCGGACCCCGCTTATGCAGATCCATTCAACGCCGACTACATTGAGGTCTACCGAGGCGCGAACGCCATGCGTTACGGTGCCGCCACTTTGGGTGGGGCGGTTAATATTGTGTCGCCGACGGGGTACTCTCATCCTGGCCTGGAGGTACAGGCTCAGGGCGGGTCGCACCACTACATGCGCTTGCAAGCGCGGGCAGGCCAAGTCTTTGAAAACGGCATGGACGCTTTCGCGTCAGTCAGCCGCTACCAAACGGACGGCTCCACCGATACGGCCGGCCAAGCGATTTCCCGCTTCTATGGCAATGTGGGTTGGCGATTTGGCGAGACCTCGGAAGGTCGTTTCCACATAGACCTCGGAAAATACGACCAACATCTGGTCAACCCTCTGACATTGGCGCAGGTGCAGGGCAAGCCGGAGGCAATCGCCGTGCGGCCGAACTGGCCAGATCGACGTGTGCAGACCGACCCCTACGCACGCCTGGCTTATCAACACACCATCAGAGGCCAGGGTCAAAACAGCCTGACCTTTGGCATTTACTACATTCGCACCAAGTTTGGCATCGGTGGCCATACCGTGCCTGTCCACTACGACGCGCACGATTACGGCATATCAGTACGCGGCGAAATCCACGGAACCATCGGTAACCGGCAAAATCTGTTGATATGGGGCGCCAATTTGAGCCATGGCAAAAGCCATAACGTCACTACCGGTCCGCTGAGATTCCCGGGCGGAATCATTGTCGACCCGTCCACTGCGCAGTTTGAAGACATTCACGGGGCTCGCCGAACCGCAGAACTATATATAGAAAACCAACTCAGCCTCACGCCTCGCCTCAAACTGGTGACGGGCCTGCAGGGCGTAAGAGCGCTACGCGAAACCCATATCGACGGGCTTCGACTCCCGTTTTCTGATCAGAGCCATAAAGAGTACTACCAAGGTCTGAGCCCGAAGGCCGGATTGCTTTGGCAGGTCACCCCGGCGATACAGGCCTTCGGCAATATCAGCGGCAGCTTCGAACCGCCCACCAGTACGGAGTTCTACAACGCACAAGGTCCCACCAGACCACAGCGCGCCGTCACCTACGAATTGGGCGGTCGCGGCCAGAGCGGCCTGTGGAAATGGGAAGCCACTGTGTTTCACAGCCGCATCCGGGATGAGCTGTTGAATGTATTCCCTCAGGGCCTGTCGCCCCTGTACACCTCGGACATGCTGACGTTCTACCAGCCGCGCAATATTGACCGCTCGACGCGCACAGGGATTGAACTGAATGTGGAAGGCGGAAGCAAACTGAATCAGCTGCCCGGCCGCTTGGAGTGGGGCCTTACTTACACCTGGAACCGGTTTCGCATGGTGGACGACCCGCTCTTCGGCAATAACGCCTTGCCCGGTGTACCGCCCCACTACGGCAACCTGAGACTGTTCTACCGTCACCCCACCGGCGTCTATGCCGGGTCAAGCCTCGACTTTGCGTCCTCTTGGCAGGCGGACCAGGCCAATACGATCAAGGCGCCCGGCTACGGGATAGTGAACCTGGCATTGGGGTACGCCGCACCTGGCGGTCGATACCGCTATTTTGTAGAAGCGCGAAACGTGGCTGACAAACGCTACGCCGCCTCATCAGAATTTGTCGCCCACGCCACGGCACAAAGCCAAATTTTCAATCCGGGCCTACGCCGCTCGATCTTTGTCGGCGCCCAATTTAATTGGTAATGGATACAGACCGCATCCGGAATCGCCAAGAGCTCTGCGGGGCGACAAGATCGACCTGCCAGCTCCGGGCTCTCGGTTTTCTGCGGCTGCTACACATATGGCTGCTGTTTATAGTCGCCTGCCTTGTTTTTCCACTTGCTCACGCCGACACCATTTCCATAGATCGAACAGCGTCCTGGCCGCTGGATATCGCCACTCAAACAAAGGTTTTCAAGGACGACACCGGCGCGCTTTCCTTGCGTGAGGTACAAAATGCCTTGCAGACCGACCCGTCGCGGTTCACACCGCTTACTGATACACATGTGCAGGCCGAGCCCAGGAATGCATGGTGGTTCAACTGGTCCATTACAAACTTCGACGATCACCCCGTAACGCTCAGGCTAGTGCTTGGCCCGTTCAACGTCCGAGAGCTGGACTTCTACGTTGCCAAAGGCGGCGACTGGACGCATATCCGCGGCGGATGGGCCCTGCCTGCCAGTCAGCACGACTTCAGTTCCCGGCTGCCCTCCTTGCCCTTGGTGTTGGATGCCGGACAGACCGTGGTGGTGTGGGCACGAAGCGCGGCAGACCGAACGCGCGTAGTCAGACCGCATCTTTACACAGAGGCCGGTTTCCAGGCCTATGAGTTGCGCATGGCCCTGTGGGACGCCATCTTGTTTGGCGGCCTGCTTGCCCTTGCGTGGACCTCCCTGATGATTGCCTTGATGGCCAAGAACCGGGCCTTTTTGATGCTGGCGCTGCTGACACTGAGCATCTCCATTTTCGAGGCAGCTGTACGAGGCTACCTGCAGATCTACCTATGGCCTGAAAGCCCGTTTTTGCGTTATCGGATTGTGCCGGTCTTGGGGCATTTGAGTATCGGCCTGTTCAGCTTTTTTATCCTGGAACTGAGTCGACAGGAAAAGTTTCGGATTCCCCTGAGCCAAGGGTTTGTGGTGATGGGGATTCTTCATTGCGTGCTGGCTGGGATGGCAGCGGCCGGCCATATCCATTTTGCAGAATCCATTGCCTCCTACAGCCGCTTGCTGTTTGCGGCGCTCATGCTTGCTTGCGCGGTCATTCTAATTCGACAGGGCGCCCCCTCTCGGCGGTTGATGCTGATGGTGGGTTTGTTCATTGCGGCCAGGGCGCTGGTGAAATTCCTGGAGCAGTGGGGTTGGTTGCCCGATTTCATATCTCCGCCCGGACTGGACAGTGTCGGCATCAATCCCGTAGTTGCCCTGCTGGGCTTTTACATTAACCTGACTCTACTGTCGGGCTGGATCACCTTGGTGGGCAAGCAGCGCACCGAAGCACACCAGGCCCTGGCTAGCTGGCAAGAGCAGGAGAACCTGCGCCTGAGCGCCGAGGTCGAAAAGCAAACGCAGGCCCTCAGCGAAGCGCTGAAATATGCGCATGAAAAGAACCGGCAGAAGACAGAAATTCTCGGCTATGTCGGGCACGATCTGCGCGCCCCACTCGCCACGATTGTGGGGTACAGCCGGCTGATTGAAACGGCGGACGAAGCGGCCAAAGCCGAGTATCTGAAGGCCATTCAACGTAATGCACGTTATCAAATGGACCTGATCGACGAACTGCTCAACTACGCAAAGTCGGAGCTGAAACCACTAGAGCTACGCCCGTTGCCCACTCCCATAGCCACTGTATTGAACGACGTGGCGCAACAGGCCGGCTTCTTGAGCCAGCAGCAGGGAAACCAGTTCGTGTGTATTTCAGATGGCGAGCTACCTGCCATCGTCCACGTCGACGAGCGCCGGTTGAAGCAGGCCCTGTTGAATCTGATAGCGAACGCAGCGAAGTTTACCCGCCGGGGCACCATCAGTCTGACCGTGGCAGCCCGCCCGGCCCCCGAGGCCCCACAATGGCTGCTTCAGTTTGCGGTGGCCGATACCGGTACCGGCATAGAGCTTGACCAGCAGCGCCACATCCTTGAAGGGATGTCCCGAGCGCCCGCAGCGAACCGCAAAATGGGTCTGGGGCTGCATATCGTGCAAAACATCGTACGCCGGATGGACGGCGAACTCTACTTGCACAGCGTTCCGAACCAGGGCAGCTGCTTTGCCTTCCAGGTGGGCGTAAAGGCTGAAGGATCGGACACCATTGTGTGGCAGCCACCCCTGCAGCCTTCGTCACGCGACAGCGCCCGCGCAAATAAGCCGGCCGCAACGCCGGCATCCAACGCTATTCCCGCGGAAGATCGCATGGAACTGGCGATACTGGCGCGCGATGGGCACCTCACCGATATTGAGCTCTGGTTGCAACGCATCGCGAGCACGCAGCCCGACTGTCAAGACTTCATCAACGAAATCTACCGCGCCTTGCAAGTCCTGGATTTGCCGCGTATAGAAGCACTGGCTTTAGCCGAGCGTTAAAGCTCTGGCCTATGCGGCCAATGTTTTGCCCGCGCAGGCTTGTGCGATTTTGCAGCCGCTCTGCACTGACAAGACAAACTTTGCGGTGTATTGATAGCTTTCCTCATCGCCCGCGCCGTATGCTGACCTCCGGATGATCCATTACACGGAGGCAAAATCATGCAAACTCATCCCTTTTTGAATAAGGGTCACTTTTTGCTGGGCACGTTTTCAACGAACTGCTCCGGCGGCATGACCGTTTCAAAACTTGAAGACCGCTGGACAGCGGACTGGCAAAGCAACCTTACCCTGGCCCGCATGCTGGACGATGCCGGCATAGACTTCATGCTTCCGATTGCCCGCTGGATCGGGTACGGCGGCGAAACCAACTTCCACGGCTATGTCCTGGAAACCATCACTTGGGCCACCGCCCTTCTGGCGCACACGCGCCAGATCACCATATTCGGCACCGTGCACACCACGGCTAACCACCCCGTGGTCGTAGCCAAACAGTTGGCCACCATGGATCAAATGAGTGGCAGCCGGGTGGGTCTGAATATTGTCGCCGGCTGGAACAAGCCGGAATACGAGGCGCTAGGCCTCACCCTGCCGGACGATCACGAGACCCGTTACGGTTACGCACAAGAGTGGTACGACATCATCAAGAAGCTCTGGACGCACGAGGGCCGCTTCGACTGGAACGGTAAGTACTTCCAGCTCAAGAACACGCATAGCGATCCCAAGCCGGCCATGCTGCCGCCCATTTTCAATGCCGCCGGATCCGGTCTGGGCCGCGAATTTGCCAGCCGCAACGCCAACTTTTTGTTCACTCCCGCCATCGACCTGGAGCGCTCCAAGACGGAAGTGGCCGAACTAAAGGCTCAGGCCCGAGACCAGGGGCGCGAAGTGGGCGTCCTGACGTTCTCGCATGTCATTTGCCGCCCCAACCAGGCAGATGCCGACGCGCGTTGGCAAGAGCTCCTGGACAACGCCGACTGGGAGGCCGTCGACAACCTGGTTCGTCTGCAATTTGCCCATGCGCAGTCGTTCCCGCACGATTTGCTGGCCATGATTCGCGAGCGTATGGCGGCAGGGCACGGTGGCTTCCCCTTGGTTGGCACTCCTGAGCGCGTCGCGGACGGCATTTGCGCTTTACACGAGGCCGGCTTCAGCGGCACCACGCTGTCCTTCTTTGATTACGCCAAGGAGTTTCCCTATTTCCGTGACACCGTGCTGCCAATTCTTGAGGCGCGCGGAATTCGCCCGCCGGTCACAGCTAAAGCTATGGAAAACCCTTTGATTGCGTAAAGTCGTTTAGCGATAAACTGGCTGTCTCTTTATGTGGGGGGCCCGGCGCACGCCCGGGCCCTTGTCCTCATGTAAAGGTCAGCCCATGCCTACCACTCACCTATCTTCGCATCTGCTAAGCCGTTTCCCAGCCGTTCGCTCGAACGATCTCGAAGAGGTCCGAAAGCAGGTGGCCGATGTGTTTTGCGATCACGAATTACGGCTCGTAGGCGGTCAACGCAACCTCAACACCCAGATGCATTACCGCCCGCTGCAAAAAGTCGGTTACGGGCGCATGCTGTATGGGGCAGCGGTCGATATCGATCCGGGTCAGCTGCACAATTTTTTCCTGGTGCAAATACTGTTGCGTGGTGAGGAGACCATCTTTGCCGGCAGTCAACCTTTTCGCTCCACAGCGCGTCTGGCGTCTATCATTAGTCCCACTATCGGCTTTCGGATGCGCCACGAAAAAGACACCGAAAAGCTGTTCTTGCGCATAGATCGCGACGCTTTCGAGCGCAAATGCGCGCAATATTGCGGACGGCCTTTAAGTAAACCGCTAGAGTTCACGCCCGGCATCCCGCTTGATTCTCCGGCAGGCCGCTCTTTGCGTCAGCTTGCCCTATGGCAAATCACTCAAGCATCGGAAGGTCTTCTGTTCGACCACCCCCTGGTTGCGGCCCAGCTTGAAGACACCTTGATGCTGGCTTTGCTCGACACCTTGCCGCATAACCAGGTATATGAAAACCGTCTGCCCGCCCCGCTTACTCCGCAGTTTGTGCGTCGAGCCGAAGAATACATTCATCAGCATGCACACCAGCCCATCAGCACAGGCGATATCGCACAGCACGCAGGGGTGAGTGCCCGAACCTTATATGCCGGCTTTCGCAAACATCGCGACACCACGCCCATGGCGTATTTGAAGGCGGTTAGACTGGACCGCGTGCACGAGGTGCTTAGCGCGGGCGGAAGCCACCTCAATGTGACCCGCGTGGCGCTTGAATGGGGCTTTTCGCATCTGGGCCAGTTCTCGGCCGATTACCAGCGTCGCCATGGCCAACTGCCCTCTGAAACCCTGCGCAAGGCGCGCTCTTAAGCACTTTTGCCGTGCCAGGTTGCTTGCTCAATGCACCGCTTCAGCTTGCTCGACCGTCTCGTAGCTACGCCACAAGCAAGGTTTACGAGCCGCACCATCGAGCGCCTCGAGATACGCTTCGTGTTCGGCAAGTTCTTGGGGGTTAGCTGGCACGACTTTCAGAACGCTGGGGTCGAAGGCTTCGAAACGCCCACCCCCACCGCCTACGGATTCCGCCGCGTCGAACTCCATCAAGAGCGTGTCCTGCCCGCGCGTCATGGCCAGCCACACATCGGCCAATAGCTCGGAGTCGAGCAATGCGCCGTGCAAGGTTCGGTGCGCATTCGAAATACCGTAACGTTCGCACAGCGCATCGAGCGAATTGCGCTTGCCGGGATGCAGCTCTCGTGCATGCAGCAACGAATCGGTGATCTTTACGCAGCAGCTTTCAAATTGCGGATGTCCGCAGCGCTGCAGCTCGGCATTCAGAAACTTAAGATCGAAGGCGGCATTATGGATGATGACCTCTGCGCCCTGAATGAAGTCGATAATCTGCTGAGCCACCTCTTCGAACCGGGGATGGCTCGACAGAAACTCTGTTGTAAGGCCGTGAATCGCCAGCGCTTCAGGGTCGCTGTCGCGGTCGGGATTGATGTACAGATGCAAATTGCGCCCCGTGAGGGAGCGATTCACCATTTCGACGCAAGCCACCTCGATAATCCGGTGACCCTGCGCGGGATCCAGACCTGTGGTCTCAGTATCCAGAATGATTTGGCGCATGCGATTCCTTGACTGCTTTGCGGCTGCCCGCAGGCAAAACCATGATTTTAGACCAGTTAGTCGCGGTGGCCTCTAACCTTGCCGCTGATCACGGTATATGCCACGGGGACCACGAATAGCGTAAAAAGTGTGCCAAGCGTAAGACCGCCAACCAGGACCCAACCGATCTGTTCCCGCGACTCGGCGCCTGCTCCGGACGCGTACGCCAGAGGCAGCGCGCCCAGCACCATGGCTCCGGTAGTCATTAGTATGGGCCGCAGGCGCAGCACGCTGGCTTGAATAACAGCCTGAACTTTGTCCAGGCCTTGCTCGCGCAACTGGGTGGCGAACTCCACAATAAGAATACCGTGCTTGGTGATCAGGCCAACCAAGGTGATCAGGCCGATCTGACTATAAATGGACAAGGAGCCACCAGACAACCACAGCGCAAGCAGCGCCCCCGTCATCGACAAAGGCACCGAGAACATAATAATGAGCGGATTACGCCAGCTTTCAAATTGAGCGGCGAGCACCAGATAGATGAACGCCAAGGCCATGACAAACACGAGGTAAATGCTGCCGGACGAATCGCGATATTCGCGCGACTGCCCGTCCAGATCGGTCTGCACCGACTGCGGCAAGGTTTCGCTGGCAACCGCATTCATATGCTCCAGCACCTCGCCCAGCCCGTAACCGGGAGCCACGGCCGCCTGTATCTTGACCGCCCGCAGACGATTGAAGTGGTTCAGCGACTGAGGCGAGACGGTCTCGACGATTTCCAGGAAGTTCGACAGCTGCACCATGGAGCCATCCTTGGCGCGCACATAAATGTTGGAAATATCGTGCGGGTCAGTGCGATCGGCCTTGTTTACTTGCACGATGACGTCGTACTGCTCGCCGCTATCGCGAAAGCGCGTTACCTGGCGTCCGCCCAACATCGACTCCAGCGTGCGCCCTACCGTATCCACGTCAATACCGACGTCTGCCAGCTTGTCGCGGTTGACAGTGACTTTCAGTTCCGGTGTATTCAAGCGCAAGTCGGTGTCGATATTCTGCAGCCCGGGATAGGACTCGAGCTTTTGCACAAACTCGTCCACCATGCGTGCGATTTCCGGATACGGCGCCTGACTCATCACCACATATTCAATGGGCTTGGAGGTAGAGCGCTGCCCTAATGATGGCGGGGTTACGGCAAAGGCGCGCACTCCCGGCAACTGGTTGAACTGCGGCCGCAATAGCTCGGCAAGGTCCAGTGAAGACCGATCGCGCTCGTCCCAATGTTTCAGCCGCAAAATGGCAAACGCGTCTGTGACGGTGGGAAAACCTACCACCGATTGGTTACCCGACGCTTCCGATATGCCAGCGTACATTTGCTCTATCTGTCGAACGCTTTGCAGCGTGTAGTCCAGCGTGGCGCCGTCAGGGGCAGTGACAACGCCATAAATGACGCCGCGGTCCTCCATGGGCGCAAGCTCGCTTTTTACGGCGGTAAAAAGGACGCCGCTACACAGGGCCACCACCAGCCCCAGACCCAACACCACAAGCCGATGACGCAAGGCCAGCTCAAGAGCCCGCTGATAAGCGGAAGTCAGCCCGACCAGAAACGACTCAACAGCCCGGTAGAGGCGTCCGTGGGCGGCTTGATGGCGCAACAAGGTGGAGCACATCATGGGCGTCAGGGTCAACGCCACAAAACCGGACACCAGAACCGCCGACGCCAGAGTGAGCGCAAACTCGATGAACAAGCGCCCGGTACGGCCGGTGGCAAAGGCCAGCGGCGCGTAAACGGCCACGAGGGTAAGGGTCATGGCAATAACCGCAAAGCCGATTTCCCGCGCCCCCAAAAACGCAGCCTCGAGACGCGTCTTGCCTTCTTCAATATGCCTGTAGATGTTCTCCAGGACCACAATTGCGTCATCCACGACCAGACCAATGGCCAACACCATGGCAAGCAAGGTCAGCGTATTGATGGAGAAACCGAATGCATACATGATGGCGAAAGCGCCAATCAAGGAGACCGGTATGGTGACAATGGGAATCAGGCTGGCCCGTATGCTGCGCAAGAAAAAGAAAATGACCAGCACCACTAATATGACGGCCTCGGTGATGGTGGCGTAGACCGAATCAAGCGACTCCTGGATGAAGACTGAACTATCGTAGGCGATGTCCAGTTTCATGCCCGGCGGCAATGTCTCGTTGATGAGCTCGATCTCGGCCCTGGCCGCCTTAGACAAGTCCAGCGGGTTGGCGGTCGACTGCTTGGTAATTCCAATTAACAGACCATCGCTGCCGTTAAAGCGCGACAAAATCCGATCGTTAGCTGCGCCAATGCGAACATCGGCCACGTCCTGCATGCGCACCGGGTAGCCGCTGGCCGAGGCAACTATGACTTGATTGAATTGGTCGATTGTCTGCAAGTCCGTGGTAGATACCACGGAAAACTCGCGGTCGGCCGACTCAATGCGGCCGGCCGGAATCATTACGTTCTGCCCCCGCAAGGCGTTTTCGACGTCTTGTACCGTCAGGCTGTAGGCGCCCAATTTGACCCTGTCCACATATATGCGCATGGCGGGCAGGCGCTCTCCGTACACGCGGATCTCGGCCGCGCCGGGCAAGACGGACAGGCGGTTCTTGATATAGCGATGGATGTAGTCGGATGCCTCGATGGTGCTTAAGGAGCCCGCGTCCACCGCCACAAACATGATGGGTGAGGAATCCGCTTCCACCTTGCTGATAATCGGTTCGTCGATTTCGTCCGGCAAGAATCGGCGCGCGCGCGAGACTTTGTCGCGCACATCGGCCGCGGCTGCATCCGGGTCGCGAGACAGGTTGAACTTGATATTGATGTAACTGGTTTCCGAGCGGCTACGGGACGTCATGACGTCCACGCCTTCCATGCCGGCCAACTGATCTTCCAAGGGTTTGGTTACCTGCGACTCGATCACTTCGGGCGACGCCCCTTTGTAATCGGTTCGTACCGACACCACCGGCTCATCAATGGCCGGATACTCGCGCACGGTCAGCCGCTCGTAAGAGATCAGCCCCACGAGGACAATCAATAAGGAAAGGACCGTTGCAAAGACCGGCCGCTTGATGCAGACATCGGAAAGTATCATGAGGGCCGGCCGCTATGGCGACGTTGCGGCGCTGGCCGCTTGAGACAGCACTCGCACTGCTGCGCCGTCGGAAATCTTCTGCAAGCCTGCTACCACCACCTGATCTGTTTCAGCTAAGGGCCCACTCACTTCAACCTGGCCTTCGCGGCGCTGGATTATTTTCACTGCTATGCGCTGCACGCGCTCGCCGTCCAACTTATATACGTACTGCTCGTCGCCGGACGAAAAAATGGCCGCTTCGGGAACGACCAGGCCCGTGTCGTCGGAAAACTGCAATTGAACTCGTGCGAACATGCCCGGGCGCAAGGTTCCGTCTTGATTAGGCACATTGGCCCTGAGCAGGATCGAACGCCCGCCTACGTCCACCTGGGGACTGATGGCGCCAACCCGCCCTTGTCGGGTCACACCCGGCAAGGCGTCAAAGCTGAGGGTAAGGCTCAGGCCCGGTTGCACCTGACTCAAATATTGTTCGGGAATACGGAAATCCACCTGTAACGGATCAATGGAGTCGATGGGCACCAAGTCAGTGCCCGGGCTGACATAATCGCCCACTGAAACGTTCCGCAGCCCGATCATGCCGTCGAAGGGCGCGAGAATTGCCGTTTTCTCCAGCTGCGCCTTAGCCAAAGCCACAGCGGCCTGCTGCACGCGCAATTGACTCACGGCCTCGTCGCGCGCTTGCTTGCTGATAAAACCTTGCTTGGTCAGTTCGGCTGCACGTCGGTTCTGACTGGCCGCCAAGCTTAGGTTGGCCTCGGCCTGTTGCAGCTGCGCCCTGGCAACGCTGTCGTCCAGCCGAATGACCACCTGGCCCTTGGCGACTTGGCCGCCTTCATCAATGTTTATTTCAGCAATGCGACCGGTAATCTCTGGACGCAGGATGACCGAATCTTGTGAACGCAGGGACCCTACGGCCGATACCTGCCGGGAAATAGCCATGCTACGCACTGGGGCAACCTGCACTACAGGGGCAGAAGCAGGCGCAGGCGCGCTTGCCGCAGGAGGCGCCGCATCGGCCCTGCCCCCGTTATCGGACAAGACAAAGCGAGCGACCCCCACACCCAATAGAACGCCTAGCATCAAAGTGACGACCAGCGCTAGCGTATTGACTTTCATGAGGGAAATAAACGAGGAAGAAGGCGGGTTAACAACTGGTTTCTAGCGTCGCAAATAGTAGCGCATACTGGCTAGGCAGCGTAACCCGCATCAGCCCTATATAGAGTCAGCTACCGCGGCGGCCTTTCGGGCCTGCTCCACCCCCAAGTTGGCCAGTTGGTCGGCGCGCTCATTACCGGGGTCGCCCGCATGGCCGCGCACCCATCGCCAGCTAACATCGTGTTGCTGTACCAGCTCATCCAGGCGCTGCCATAAGTCGGCATTTTTAACGGGCTTTTTATCGGCTGTACGCCAATTGCGACGCTTCCAATTCGGAAGCCATTCAGTCATCCCTTTTTGCACATACTGGGAATCTGTATGGATCACCACCTGGCATTGCCGCTTCAACGCCTCGAGCGAGCGGATCACCGCGAGAAGCTCCATCCGGTTATTGGTCGTGTTGGGTTCGCCGCCGTAAAGAGACTTCTCGTGTGGGCCTTGTCTCAGGAGGGCGCCCCAGCCGCCCCACCCGGGATTGCCTTTGCATGCGCCGTCGGTCCAGATGTCGACCTGTTTACTGCTCATTGTTTTCCTTACTGACTGTTTGACACCAGCGATACGCCGCACCGTCGGCCTGGCGCCCGGCCACCACGGCCTGCGCGCGCAGCTTCTGCTTGCTCTTTTTCCATGCCGGGCCAATCAGACGCATGCCCGGAACACGCTTCACCGCCGAGACCACGTAGAGGGCTCCGCAGAACGGCCACCAGCGATCACCGGCCTTCTCCATAAAAGACCACCGCTCGATCCAGCGAGTGGTGACACAGGGCGGCACATAGCAGCCGAAGTGGCCCCGATCAACTTCGAAGGACAGGAGCTTGAACCAGTCTTTGAGCCGGACTAAAGACACTTGCATGTGCGCAGGCACCGGTACGATGGGATCCAGACCGGGAATACGTTCATGCGCGCCCCAAAGACTCCAGGGATTGAAGCCGCTGATTACCACCCGCCCCTCCGGGACCAGCACGCGCTCGGCCTCTCGGAGGACCTGATGCGGGCTATTGGAACACTCCAGCACATGGGGTAATATCAGCAAGTCGATACTCTGGCTATCGAAAGGTAGGTGTTCCGGCTCAGCCACGACCGACACCTGCGGCAGCCCGTCTGCGCCGGTTTGTACGTCCCAATGAGTACGACCCTTATTCGGGATGCGGTTAGCTTCCAGAAGATCCCAGTGCGGCAAGCCCACTTGTATGGCATGGTATCCAAAGACATTAGTCACCATGCCGCTGATTTTTTTTTGCTCCCATTGCTGAACATACTGTCCCACCGGTGTGGCCAGCCATTCGGCAAATTCATCGGTCAACGGCCGGTCGCACGACTCTGACACAGGGGCTCCTAGCGTTATGGTACATATCGAAGACAGCGAACGCATCCAACTGACACCCGTACCCGCGTTCTCAGACAACTATATATGGGTTCTGTCCAAAGGCCGGCGCGCAGTGGTTGTCGATCCGGGCGAAGCCGCCCCCATCGAAAAGCTCCTGAAAGAATACCAGCTTACGCTCGACTCCATTCTGATCACGCACCATCATCCGGATCACGTCGGCGGGGTCTTGCAACTTAAGCAAGCTACAGGCGCAACCGTCTACGGCCCCCTGGGCGAGACTCTGCCGGTTTGTGATGTCCCCTTGAAAGAAGGCGATGAAATCGCCCTGGACGCTTTTAATCTCGATTTGACCGTGCTGGACATCCCCGGCCACACTGCCGGCCATATTGCGTATTTCGGCTATATCGAGCCCAACACCCCCGCCGTATTTTGCGGTGATACACTCTTTGCCGGTGGTTGCGGACGGTTGTTTGAAGGCACCCCTGCACAAATGGTGAACTCGCTGGCCAAACTCAAAGAGCTTCCCCTGGAAACCCTGGTTTGCTGCGCGCACGAATACACCTTGTCCAATTTGCGGTGGGCCCTCAAGGTTGAGCCGGACAATCCGGCCTTGCACAAGCGGTGGGAGTCAGCTCAACAACTGCGCGACAAAGGCTTGCCGACGCTGCCTTCCACCATAGGCCTCGAGCTTGAAACCAACCCGTTTTTGCGCCCATTACAAGAAACCGTGGCACAATCCGCCCAAAATTGGGCGGGCCGCCCGCTAACTTCCGCTGTAGCAGTTTTTGCCAGTCTGCGCGAATGGAAAAACAATACCTAATGTACTCACAATGAACCGCCTACGCTTATTCATCCTTTTCTTAGTAGCGGTTTTGGCTGGTTGCGCCGGCACATCGCGCCAATATGCCACAGAAGACAACAAGGTATTCGTCGCTACCGACACATCCCGAACCATCGATCTAACGCATCCCCCACGCGATATGTGGGACCGTATCCGGCGCGGCTTTGCCATTCCCAACCTGCAATCCGACCTCACCGAACAATGGACGATGTATTACGCGTCGCACCCCGAGTCGGTGTATCAGATGAGTCAGCGGGCCAGCAGATACCTGTACTTTATCGTCGACGAACTCGAGCGCCGCGGGCTTCCCTCCGAATTGGCGCTACTGCCCTTCGTCGAAAGCGCATACAACCCCACGGCTTATTCGCGCTCGCATGCGTCCGGGTTATGGCAGTTCATTCCCAGCACAGGCCGTTATTACAACCTTCAGCAAGATTCGTGGCGAGATCAACGGCGCGACCCCATCGCATCCACACATGCGGCGCTCGATTACCTAAGTTATTTATACGACTTCCAAGGCGACTGGTATCTGGCCCTGGCCTCGTATAACTGGGGAGAAGGAGCAGTAAAGCGGGCGCTAGAGCGCAATGCGCAGTCGGGACTGCCCCTCGATTACATCTCGCTGTCCATGCCCGACGAAACACGCAATTACGTCCCCAAGCTTCAGGCTATAAAAAACATCATCGCCAACCCGAAGAAATTTGGTCTCAAGCTGCCGCATGTGGCTAACGCCCCCTACTTCACCACTGTGCACCGCTCGCCCACTATGGAAGTCGAAACCGCGGCGCAGTTGGCAGAAATGTCGGTTGAAGAGTTCAAGCTGCTCAACGCTTCATTTAATCGTCCGGTGATTCTCGCCGAGCACAATGCCACGCTGCTGGTTCCCGCCGAGAAGGCTGAGGTTTTCCACGAGAACCTCAAGGCTTATCAAGCTCAGGGCGCTCTAAACACTTGGCAGACTTACCAAGCTCGTAAGGGCGAATCGTTTGCTGCCATCGCCAAAAAGTTTGGGGTAACACTTGCTGCGCTGCGCAAGGTCAACGGCCTGAACACAAAAGGCAATAAAACCGTCGAGAACACCATCCTTGTCATACCCCACAAGGGTGCAAGCCCGGTTCAGCTGGCTTCACTTGAATACCCCGCAGCCAGTCCTTCAGTGTCGGGCACCTCCTCGTCGTCTCAGCCCTCAACCGCCGCCGGCACTGCTCGAAAAGTCAGTGCGCGGCCCAATAGCCGAAACAGCGACGTAGTGGTGGTAAAGGGCAAGGGTAATGTCCGGTCGCACACGGTCAAAAAAGGCGAAACGCTATTTGGTCTGGCAAAGCGCTATAACACCTCGGTGGCAGAGCTACGCCAACTCAATAACCTTCGGGGCGATAAGCTCACGCTAGGAACGCGTTTACGCATACCCGGCACAAATGTCCGGGGCTAGTTACAACACACTAACAGGATCATTCAAATGGGTTTCTTAGAGGGCAAACGCATCCTTGTGACAGGGGTGCTGTCCAATCGCTCCATTGCTTATGGCATTGCTCAAGCTTGCCGCCAACAGGGCGCCGAACTGGCTTTCACCTATGTGGGCGATCGCTTCAAAGAGCGCGTGGAAGGGTATGCGTCCGACTTGGGCAGCGATATTGTGATTCCCTGCGATGTCTCCGACGACGAGCAAATCGCATCCGCCATCGAGCAATTGCAGTCCCGCTGGGACGGCATGGACGGCCTGGTCCATTCCATTGGCTTTGCACCCCGCGAAGCCATTGCCGGCGACTTCCTGGAAGGCTTGTCACGTGAAGCGTTCAAAGTAGCCCACGATATTTCCGCGTACAGTTTCCCGGCGCTGGCCAAAGCGGCGCTACCGCTATTAGAAGGCCGCAATAGCTCGGTACTGACGCTTACCTACCTGGGTTCAGAAAAAGTCGTACCCAACTACAACACAATGGGACTGGCGAAGGCGTCGCTGGAAGCCAGTGTGCGGTATTTGGCCAGTGCTCTCGGCCCCTTGGGCATTCGTGCCAACGCCATTTCTGCCGGCCCCATCAAAACGCTGGCGGCCAGTGGCATCAAGGATTTCGGATCCATACTCAAGTTCGTGGAAGCCCACGCCCCCTTGCGGCGCAACGTCACCATTGAAGATGTCGGTAATGTAGCGGCCTTCCTGCTTTCCGATCTGGCGGCTGGCGTCACGGGTGAGATCACCCACGTTGACGCGGGCTTTTCTACCGTCGTGCCGGGAATGGAATAAGACGAAACGAATTTTCCCACCAGCGCGGCCTACTGGCCGCGTTTTGTTTGAGCCAGGCTTTTGCCTCTTGCGGGGCGCAGCAGTCCCGATACAATTCGACCGCGTTGCCGCTTTAGCTTGCGCCTGTACTATTTGGCGGGAACACTTCACCTGAAACACTCTCGTCCCACGGCTTGTACTTGTACATCACCTGATCAAACAGCTTCGATTCGATCCAGGTACTTAACCAATGCGACAGCCCTGCCCACTCCTGTGCGTCGAACCACTCTTTATCGGTATGAGCAAACTGGCGCACAAAGGGCGCGATGGCCATATCTCCCAGACTGGCACGCTCGCCAAATAAATGGCTCTGGACCGACAGGCGCTCGTCGAGCTGCCTGAGCCAGGCGGCCGCTTCATCCCGGCTGAGGACCGGGTCGGCATCAGGATAACGTGGCGGATATTTATAGCGGTCCAGACGCGGTTTGAAGTAAGTGTCGCACGCCTTGATCAAGTCCAGCATCTCTTCCAGGCTGACCGCGGCGCCGGCATTCAACCAGGACAAGGGGTCGTTGCGCCGCAATGCCCACAACATGATGTCCAGGCTCTCGTCCACTACCTGACCCTCTGGCAGTACCAGCACGGGTACCGTACCCTTGGGCGAGGCATTTAAGAGTGCAGCCGGCTTTGCACGCAAAACCACCTCTCGCAACTCGACTCGGATCTCGCTTGCAACCAACGCCAGGCGTGCGCGCATCGCATAAGGACAACGGCGAAAGGAATAGAAAATGGGAAGAGACTGGATACTCAAGACAGATAAGCAGGCGCCCTGCGCAAGGCGGCCTGGGCTTCCTCCATGAAACTGTGCAATATCGTGGCCGCATCGGCCACTTCATTGATAAGATCGACCGCTTCGCTGGCCCACACCATGGCTGTGTCGTAATCGCCCTCTTGCACTGCCGTCCAGAAGGACGCGGCTTCGACACCCTGCTGCGCCATGAGCTGAGCCTCGTCATTATGCCAGCGCTGAGTAAAAGCATTACGAAGGGCTCGGCCAGTGTAGCCATTGGGCCAATCATACCCTCGCACAATATCGAACACGCGCGTCCGAACGGTGTGGTCTCCCCCCGACTGAACCAGGCGGGCCTTGGCTTGTTCATGGCCCAGCGCCTCGGTGCTTGCGTAGAACCGGGTGCCAACCAGCACACCCTGCGCACCCAACATGAGTGCGGCAGCAAGACCGCGACCGTCTGCAACACCGCCGGCCGCGAGAACTGGTACTGAGCCGGCCAAATCGACCACCGTGGGCACCAAAGCCAAAGTACCCCGCGAGCCACCGTGGCCCCCGGCTTCAGTGCCCTGGGCCACCACAAGATCGGCGCCCGCCTCCAGCGCCCACCGTGCCCCTTCCAAATCTTGCACCTGACAAATAAGCTTGCACCCTGCCGCCTTGATGACGTCTGCATGGGGACGAGGATCACCGAAAGAAAGCATCAGGGCCGTCGGCTGCGCATCAAGCACTTGCCGCAATACGCCTGGTGTCATTGACCAGGTAATCAGACCCGCCCCCCAGGGCTTGTCGGTGGAGCTGGCGACAATGGCTAATTCCGTTTCCAGCCAGCGCGGGTCCCAATAGCCTCCCCCGACCATTCCGAGCCCACCGGCGTTGGATACCGCCGCAGCCAGGCGACCGCCTGCCACGCCACCCATGGGCGCCAGCACCACCGGACACGCAACACCAAATGCTTTCATGAAAGGGGTGCTTATCATGCCTTGGTCCTAAGCGAAGCCTTCGAAATGGTTAACTGGAGCGCGTGTGCTCCATCTTGACACCGATATGGCGTTGGTTGCGCGCTCGGGCCAGCTCGATTTGCTTCTGACGCTCGCGGAAACGTTCTAGCTGCTCGGGCGAGTGAGTACCGTGGCAGTGAGGACAACTGATGCCCTCTTCGTACTCGGGCGCTGCCTTGTCCTGGGCGCTAAGTGGTTGGCGGCAGGCCCGGCATAGTTCATAGTGGCCGGGAGCCAAGCCATGTTGCACGGAAACCCGCTCGTCAAACACAAAACACTCGCCGTCCCAGCGGCTTTGTTCGGGCGGAACAGTTTCCAGGTACTTAAGAATTCCGCCATCCAGGTGAAAGACTTCTTCGTAGCCTTGCGAACGCAAGTAGGCCGTGGATTTTTCGCAGCGGATGCCGCCGGTGCAGAACATGGCAACCCGGCGTTTGCCATGCAGCACCCCACCCTCTTGGGATTGCTCCTGCACCCATTGGGGAAACTCCGTAAAGCTACGGGTGCGCGGATTAACGGCGCCTTGAAAGCTGCCTATAGAGACTTCATAGTCGTTCCGGACATCCACAACCACCACGTCCGGGTCATCCACGAGTCGATTCCAGTCCTGAGGCTTCACGTAGGTGCCTGCCATGGTGGCCGGATCCAACTCGGGCACGCCCATGGTGACGATCTCGCGCTTAAGCTTCACCTTTAATCGATAAAACGGTTGAGCATCTGCCCAAGACTCTTTGTGACTCAGATCAGATAGGCGCGGATCTTGCCTTAAGTAATCCAGGACAGCACGAACTCCGGCTTCCGAGCCGGCAATGGTGCCGTTAATGCCCTCGTGCGCCAGCAGCAAAGTGCCCTTTACACCTTGGGCGTCGCAAAAGTTGAACAAAGGGTCGCGCAAACTGCGAAAATCGTCGAGCGAAACAAATTTATAAAGGGCGGCAACCAGGAATTCGGCCATGACCAGATGTTGAAGAAAGATAAAGAAAAAGCGAGAAACCAAGCAGCCGGGTAGGTAGCTTGGGCATGCGCAGACGCCACTTATAACTGGGCTTGCGAAGACACCGCTTATTTTAGCGCCCCGCGGCGCAGGACGTTGGTACCCATGAATATCACCATTCCCGATGATTACCAAGACTGTGTGCGGTATCTGCAGTGTTTCGACAAGCTGAAGCATCACGCCGTGCAGGTCTTTAATGACAGCGGCAAAGACGTGTCAGAACTTGCAGCGCGGTTTTCCACGGCACATGCCTTGGTCCTCATGCGAGAACGGACCGTGATTTCGGCCGCCCTGCTCGAGAGACTTCCGCGTTTGCGGCTTATCAGCCAAGCCGGCCGTGCAGGCTCTCATATCGACCTGGAGGCCTGCACCCGCTTGGGCGTCGCTGTCACCGAAACACAAGGCGACGGCACACCTACAGCAGAACTGACTTGGGCCTTGATCCTTGCCAGCCGCCGGCACCTTGTCTCCGAGGCGAATCGCTTGCGGGACGGCTTGTGGCAAGGGCAGTTGGGCCAACGTCTACAAGGGCAGACTCTGGGCATCTGGGGGTACGGTCGCATCGGGCAGCAAGTGGCGCGGTACGGCCAAGCCTTTCATATGCGCGTCCTCGTATGGGGCAGCGCCACCTCCCGGAGCCGAGCCAGCGCCCATGGGTTTGAGGCAGCCCCTTCGCAAGAAGCGTTCTTTGCCCAATGCGATGTCCTGTCCTTACACTTGAAACTGACGCCTCAAACCCAAGGGGTGATCACACAACGAGATTTAGGGCTGATGAAGCCGACCGCGTTATTGGTCAATACCAGCCGGGCCGAACTGATCGAAGCTGGTGCGCTCGAGCGGGCGCTGCGGCATGGGCGCCCGGGTTTCGCAGCCGTAGATGTGTACGAGGACGAGCCGGTTCAGGGGGCGAGACATCCGCTATTGAGCCTGCCCAACGTACTGGGCACACCGCATATCGGCTTTGTCGAGCGCGAGACCTACGAACGCTACTATGGCGACGCCTTCGACAACCTGCTGCGCTATGCCCGGGGCGATTACAGCCCCGTAATGAACCCGGCCGTCTTACTGCACGACAGACAAATCAGCCTGGTGTCTTAGCAGGTGCAAGAAACTACTTGAGCACGGCGGCGAATGCGCGCGCCGCGCGATCGACATTAGACGCGTTCAGACCGGCCACACAGATGCGACCTGACTCAATAATGTAGACACCAAACTCGTCCCGCAAGCGCAGCATATGCTGTCCCAGAACGGGCGCGTAGCTAAACATGCCACGCTGGGCCAGCAAGAAATCCCAGTCAAATTCGGGCAGTTCCTGCACCAGGCCCCGATATAAACGGGTACGCATGGATTCTATGCGTTGACGCATGTCCCCCACCTCGGATTCCCATAAACTGCGCAAGGTGCTGTCCAACAGCACTGTCTCGACCAAACGAGCGCCGTAGGCCGCCGGACTGGAGTAATTGCGGCGAACGGCTTGCTGCATCTGGCCCACCGCCCGCGCCGCCTCATCAGCGTTTGCACAGACCATACTCAAACTGCCGCAGCGCTCGCCATACAGCGAAAATATCTTTGAAAACGAGTTTGCCACCAAAAAGGGCAGCTCGGCCTTGACCAAAGCCCGCACCAGATAGGCGTCCGACTCAAAGCCTTCGCCCAACCCCTGGTAGGCCATGTCGAGGAAAGGCAGAAGACGGCGGCGGCTGACGATATTGACTACCTCATCCCATTGCTCGGTATTGAGATCGGCGCCCGTGGGGTTGTGGCAGCAGGGGTGCAGGACGATGATGGTCTCTTCAGGCAAACCATCCAGATAAGCCGCCATTGCGGCGAAATCCAGCCGTTGAGTCTCGCGGTTGAAGTACGGGTAGGTTTCAACTGGGAAACCCGCCCCTTCGAATATGGCCCGGTGGTTGTCCCAAGTAGGATCACTAATGCGCGCGGTTGACTCTGGAAAAAACTTCTTCAAGACGTCGGCGCCCACCTTCAATGCGCCGGAGCCGCCCAAGGTTTGTATGGTGGCCACGCGGCCCGACCGGACAATGTCCGAATCCACACCAAACACCACGCTTTGCGCCCCTTTGCAATAAGCGGGGTTACCGCTCATGGGCAGATACACGCATGGCTCGTGCAACTGATTGACAAGTTCCCGCGCCTTCTGCACGGACTGAAGCTGAGGAATATGGCCGTCCTCGTCGTAATACAGGCCGATACTAAGGTTGATTTTGTCGGCGCGGGCATCCTCGCGATAAGCCAGTTGCAAGGAAAGTATGGGGTCGCCCCCGTAGGGAGAAAGCTTGCTGAACAAGGTGATATCCAAGGACCGCGCCGCAATGGCTCAGCCAGTACGAGTTGACGATGGCCGGTATTTTATACCGCCGGATCGTCTCTGATACTGGCTGAGAGATTTCTATGCGCGGAGGCTGTCTGCATCCCACACGCCATATCCGAAGGGAGCTCTTGGCAGTGACAGGCTCTGCCCGAACCCCCTCTCGGGCGGAGGTTCCTACCTAGAACTTGGCTTGGGCATTCAGGAAGATGGTGCGTCCGGCGCCCGGTATACCGAACAACTGGAAACCATCCGAACTGGATGAACCGCGCTGCAAGTAGAACTTGTCGAAGATGTTGTTGACCGTCAAACGCAGCCCGAAGTTGTCATTGACCTGATAGCCAACCGAGGCGTTAAAGAGCCAGAAGCTGGGCATATACACGTCCGCCGTGTGACCGCCTTTTCCGCTTACCGTATTGCCCGCGGTAAACCGACGCTTGCCCACGTATTGCGCACCTACGCCTGCGTCCCACTGGTCGGTAAAGGCATAGTTCGTCCACAAGTTGAAGGTCATGTCCGGCACGTTCTTCATCTTGCCGCCGACCTGGCTGGGATCCTCGTCGTTCTCAAGGATTTCACTATCGAGCACGGTGAATCCACCATAGGCCGACCAACGACGCGTGATATTACCCGCCAACCCCAACTCAAAGCCGCGTACGCGTTCTTTGGCGCCGGTCTGAATGACATCCAGGGGATCATCGGGATTGGTGTCTGTCGGATTGCTGCGCTCTACCTGGAATACTGCAGCCGTCAGGGATAGTTGCTCGTCAAGAAGATCCCACTTCGTGCCCAGTTCCCATGTCTTGGCTTTGCCGGGCGAATAGTTGGCCACGTTATCGTCGGCGCCGCCCCCGCTACGAGACGCCGCTGCAGCCGCTGAGGGTTGTGATGCTTGGCTGTAAGACAAATAAATGCTGCCGTACTGAACCGGCTTGTACACCAGGCCCAGGCGTCCGCTCCATACACCCTCGCTCTGGCTGAACGGCTCGCGGTTTCCGTTGGCATCGAACCACTTCACTTTGAAGCGGTCATAACGCAGGCCCGCTGCGACTTCCCAGTGCTCGTTCAAAGTAATCTGATCGTAAGCGTAGACGCCCACGTTAGTGATTTCGGCACCGCTATTGTCGGTGTACTCGAGGTTCTGCCACGGACCGGTGTAGTGCGTATCGGGATTACGTACATCAATGACTCGACGGCCAGACCCTATGGCTGGGGCCGAGTAGCTGCGCGGATTTTTGCGATAGCTTTCCTCGTAGACTTCCAGGCCAGTAACCAACTGGTGACGCACGCTGCCTGTGTTGAAGTCCAGATTCAAATCGGTCTGGTTGGCAACGATGCGGCCTTTGTAAGAGTTGACGTTGCTTTGTAGTCGGGGAACTGCCCAGAATCCGGATGGATACACCTCATTGCCTTGATTGTCGTAACCCCAGTAGTTGCTGGTTCCGGGATTGGGAATGATTTGTCCCTGGAAACTTGCGCCCGGTGCGTTCAACAGACGACCGCCAGTATTCAATAAAGTGAATCGTTCCGTTTCCGACCACCGTGTCTGGTTGCGTATTGACGCCTTCTCATTGAAGTCGTGCTCCACGCGCAATGTAGCGCTTTGGGTTTCGGTTTCCTCGGTATCGACATTGGACAATGAGCCCCAGTATTCGCGACTGATGCCGTTCAGGCGGTGGCCGCTACGGTTCAGGGGCACACCCCAGTCCGGCGTATTTTCGTCCTTCTGATAGAAGTACTGCGCAGTAATACGCGTGTCCGTGCCGAAGCCCCACGTAAAAGAAGGTGCGATGCCCCAACGCTTGAAGTCGGTCGGGCCGCGTTTCGCTACGTCATTCTCGTGCCACATGGCATTCAGACGAGCTGCCGCCCGATCGCCGATTTGCTGGTTCAGATCAATGGTGGTCCGCCGATAGTGGTCGGTACCCAGAGCCACGTTGGCTTCATAAAACGTCGTGGGCTTTGGGGTTTTGGTCACCAGGTTTACCGAGCCGCCCACTGCGGCCACACCCGACTCAATAGAGCCCGTACCCTTGAATACCTCAGCCTGCTCCAAATTGAAAATGTCCGTGCGCGTGCTGAGCGCGCTGTCCCGCACGCCGTCAACGGTAATACTTTGCTCGGCTGAGAACCCGCGAATGGTGAACATATCGCCCCAGCCAGCCCCGCCCTCACCGGACGAGAACGTGATTCCGGGCACGTTGCTAAGCACATCCTGCAAACTTTGCGCCCCTTGCTGTTGAAGAACTTGCGAGGGAACAATATTGATGGTTTGAGGCGTGTCCAATAACGGAGCTTGGAACTTGACCGACTGCACCGCCTCGGGTTTGAAATCCGGCGCGGCGCCTTGCACTTGGATTGGCGCCAACTGAGAAACATCGTTCTGCTGCGCCATGGCCAAAGAGCCTGTGGCGAGCGTACTGCAAACGGCTATCGGCAGCACTCCCAAGCGTTGCGCCGTCGTTGCGGACTTTTTCTTGTCAGCCATTGATTGTCTTGCTCCGGAAAAAATAGGGGCTGTCGTACTGTCCGCTTGCGCGCGGTCCTCCCTTCAGCCCGCCGAGATAAGCTAGGGACGCCAACCCGCTGGCCGCTACCCTGTCTCGAGTCATAAAAATAAACGAAACGATAATGATTCTTAATATCCGCGTCAACAAATTTCAGCAAGAATATGGGCTTTGTCGGATATTTGCAGCAAGAAACAAGGGCGATTGGCGGCACAGGCAGCCAACGACGTCGGCGATTTTATGGGGGAATGCAATATGAGCGGTCGCGCAACGGGCGCGACGCCATTGTCGAAACAGGGCTAAGGCAAGGCCGAGTAGAAATCAACCGACTCCAGCACCTCGTCGGAAACTGGTGCGAATAAATCTCGCCACATGCGATGTGGCTCGGCGAACATATTCTGGGAAAGCTCTTTGTCGCCCATTAAGGTTTGCAGAAAGGACAAGGCCCCTTCTACCGTGAAAATGTTTTCCGCATAGAAGATACGCGTCCCCAACAATTCCTTCCCGAGGGCAGAGGCGGTGACCGCTGTTTCCAGGTTCTTGCGACGTGGTGTGGACGGGCCGGTCACCACGGCTATCACCTGCGCCCATTCTTCTGGCGTGGCGTCTTTCTTGGCTCGTTCAAACGCTTGGCGTAAATATGCCGCGTGCTGCTGCCCCGCTGTTTTTACCAGTTGCATGGCGGCCGACCTGACCCGCGCCAAAGTCCGGGCGATTCGCTCTTCGTCTATAAACTGCCGCTTAATCGCCTCAACGACCGATGCGCGCAATGAAATCACTACTTTGCCAGCCAATGCCTGTTGCGTGGAGTTTAAAGACGTATGCGGCAGTTCTTGCTGCAAACGATCCAGACTGCCAACGAAGGCTTGAGCTCGACTCCAATCTGCCGACGGTCCGGCGCTTCGCAAGCTGTTCATCAGCCCATGGAAACCCAGCAAGGCATGCATGATTGAACGAGCTTCGTTGTATGCCTGTATCGGTACGGGATAGAGACGGCGTTGATCTCCACGGACAGCAGTCACCAAGCTGTTCTGCACAATCAACACCAGGGGCAGTTCGCCGACCACCTGCGCGGTGCGCTCGTGATACAGAGCGCGAAACTGCGCATTGAGCTCGTCCAAGGGTTCAGCGGCTTCGGCGGCATGGGACGATGTGGCTGCGCCACCAATGACGATCGTCAGCGACACACAGCCCATCAGAAGATGGCGCGAGAGCTTTGGGGTGAGGGCCCTGGCCCGACCTGTCGTGCGCGGAATCATGACTACCTTTCTTCTATTGAACGATCTGGAACGCCGCCGTCAGGTCGTCGTCTGGGCCGCCATTTTATCTCTTGTTACATGGGCAGAGCCATGTGCATTACACAGCGGTCGCCGGGGTAAGCCAAACAATAGGAGTAAGCGTGGGACCGGGCGGGGGAAGGATGCCGGCGCGAAGGAGATAGTCGCCGAAGTGCTCGTCGGCCTGTCGATCATTTGCGTAATTTCTCAAAAGCTCGTCCAATTCCTGCAGAATCGCTGGTTCAGCAATGTTGTGGCGATAGACGACGTTCAGACGCTGCCCGGAGAAATCGGCACCCAGCCGCAGGTCGTATCGGCCAGGCGCCCGACCCACCAAGGCGATCTCTCCCAGATAAGGCCGCGAGCATCCGTTAGGGCAACCCGACAGGCGCAACAAAATCGGAGCGTTTAATAGCTGGTAACGGGCGAGTATGGCTTCCAGTTTATGTAGGAGCTCAGGAGCGTAACGCTCGCTTTCGGCCATGGCCAAACCACAAGTCGGCAAAGCCACGCAGGCCGCGGTGTTGCGCCGCATGGCACTGTGGGTCTTGTACCCATCCAGTCCCCATTTGGTAACCAAGTCGTCTATGCGGCCGCGCTCCTGGTCTGGCACATTGGCCACGACAAGATTCTGATTGCATGTAAGGCGAAATTCGCCATGGTGAACTTGGGCAATTTGACGAACGCCGGTTTGCAACCGCTGGTCATTCGCATCCCATAAGCGGCCCGACTCTATGTACAGCCCTAGATGCCAACGGCCGTCTTCACCCTGCTTCCACCCGAAGTCGTCACCATTGCGATCAAAGTGATACGTGCGGGCTGGGGCCAGCTCGAACCCCGCCCGCTTTTCCACCTCGCACTTAAACCATTCGAGGCCACGGTGATCTATCGTGTACTTGAGACGCGCATATTGACGCTCGGATCGATTGCCAAAGTCGCGTTGAGTGGTCACCACCGCTTCTGCCACCGTCAGGAGCTGCTGGGGCGTGACGAAGCCAATCACGCTGGCCAATCGCGGGTAAGTCGTCTCGTCCCCGTGCGTGGCGCCCATCCCCCCTCCAACCGCGACGTTGAATCCGGAAAGCTGACCGTCTTCAATAATGGCTATCAGCCCCAGGTCCTGGGCGAATACGTCAATATCGTTGAGCGGAGGGATGGCTACGCCCATTTTAAATTTACGAGGCAGGTACAAGTTGCCATAGATGGGCTCCTCTTCCGGCTCATCGGTGATCCGTTCGCCATCCAGCCATATCTCGTGATAAGCACGGGTGCGAGGGATGAAGTGATCGGACAAGGCCTTGGCCCACTCCCATACCAAAGCATGCTGACCCGACAAATGCGGGTTTACCGAACAGACAACTTGGCGATTCACATCGCCGCAGGCAGCAATGGTGGTTGCCAGGGCGTTATGTATGCCTTGCATGGTGGCTTTCAGATTTCGCTTGACCACCCCGTGCCATTGAAAAGTTTGGCGTGTTGTGATGCGCAGACCGCGAGTCGAATAGCGCCGGGCAATGTCGTCGAAGGCCAGCCATTGATCGGGTGTCACCACCCCGCCCGGCAGGCGAGCGCGGATCATGAATGAATACGCGGGCTCGAGCTTCTGACGCCGCCTCTCATCCCGTAGATCCCGATCATCCTGCTGGTAACTGCCATGAAACTTCAACAGCTTGTTGTCATCGTCACTGATGGCGCCGGTGACGGCATCGTTCAGACCGTTTTCTATCGTGCCGCGCAACAAACGGCTGCGCGCCTTGATGTCCTCAAGGTGAGAAACCGGCTTTGCCGACTGAAGGAGTGTGGCCGAGGAGTTTTCCCTATACATATCCGCTCCAACTTAATAGACGTCCCGCGCGTAGCGGCCCTGTGCTGCCAATTGGTCCAGCCACGCACGTGCTTGGACTTCGTCTTTTTTCCCTTCATGGCGCGCAACGCGAAGCAGGGTTTCCTGCACATCAACGGCCATACGACTGGCATCGCCGCACACATATAGATGGGCGCCGGCCTCCAGCCATTCGAACAGCTCGGACCGACGTTCCCACAAGAGATGCTGCACGTAGACTTTCTCTTCCTGATCTCGGGAAAACGCCAGATCCAGCCGATCCAGATGGCCGTCCTTCAAGGCTCGCTGCCATTCCGACTGGTACAGGAAGTCGGAGGAGAAATGAGGGTTGCCAAAGAAGAGCCAATTGCGACCTGTTGCTTGAGTCTCCACCCGGTGTTGTACGAAGGCGCGAAAGGGAGCGATGCCCGTTCCTGGTCCTATCATGATGATGTCGCGCCCCGGGTCGGAGGGGAGCCGAAAACGGGTGTTCTCTTCAATAAAGATCGGTAGGTGCTGCCCCTCTTCCAGCTGTGACAGGTACTGGGACGCCGCCCCCCAGCGCGCCTCTCCTCCCACCTCGAAAGCCACATTAGCCACGGTCAGATGAACCTCCTCACCCACGGCAAGGGGGCTGGAAGCGATGGAATATAAACGCGGGGTAAGTGGCCTCAGAGCTTGTACCAGCTCGGTCGCCGTCCACGGCGCCGGCCACGTACGGAGAACATCAATAAGCTGCCTCGTTTCGAGCCAGCGGCGCAGGTCCGATGCTCCTGCCGGCTGGAGCAGCTCGTGAAGACCTTGTGCATCCACACGTGCGGCATGCGCAGTTAAAAAAGGTCGTGTAATCTGGGTAAGCTCGCGCCACCGTGTAAGCCACTCTCGCAATGGACGAGAACTGTCCTTGCACACCACAGTTTCGTTGCCGTCCAGAGCCAATGCGTCCACGATCTGGTCAACGAGGCTGTCCGACTGAGTGGGCCAAACCCCCAACGCATCACCCGGCTGGTAGGACAAACCACTGCCCTCCAGAGCAATTTCAATATGGCGCACATCTTTTTCGCTGTCGCGTCCCGTGATGCGCTGGTTGACCAGCAGTTCTGCCTGATAGGGGCGTTCACGTGTATAGGCGGATTTCGGCCGGAGGGGCGTTACCGTACCGACTTTGCCCACCGCCTTCGCATCATCCAGTTCGGACCGAGCATGTTGCAAGGCTTCGTCGGTCCAGGGGGTTGCCACCGAGTCTATGTCCAGGTCAGCCGCACCGGGCGCCAGCAGGCGCTGCGCGCCCAACTCGGCCAGGCGGTCATCAAGGCGCTGCGAAATCCCGCAGAACACGGGATAACTGGAATCGCCCAAACCGAGGACCCCGTACTTCAGCTGAGACAGTTTCGGCGCCCGTCTGCCGTTCAAGAATTCGACAAAAGCGATGGAGTCGTCAGGCGGGTCGCCGTCGCCCTGCGTGCTCATCACAATGTAGAGCAGGACCTCGTCCTTGAGCTCCTTGGTGGAGTAACGATCGGCTCGGACCAGTCGTACGGGCAGTCCTTCGGATTCCAGCCGCTCGTAAAGCGCTTCAGCGACACGCTGGGCGTTGCCCGTCTGACTGCCATAAAGCACTGTAGCGCGCCGGTTGACGCCAACTTCGCCAACCACCGCACTAATGACCGGAGCGGTGGGCACGGGGGCATCGTTCGCGGGGCGCGCCTCCGCCAATCCGGCAAAATAGCCAGAGAGCCAAGTCAAGGAATGCTGATCCAGTCCTGTAGCCAACTCTGACAACAAATTGTGCTTGGATGCCGGAAGGCTGGAAGTCACGGTCATATCGCGTTCACACCTAGAAAGTCGAAGCATGGCAGCGATTTTAGGTATGGCCATGACCTAGGTGAACGAAGAGTTATTTATTTCCTTATGGCTTATAAGCTTATATTTGGGAGGCTATAAGTCGTCGCCCACCGAGCGGCTCGCGCTTTTGCGCAGACGACGTCCACTTTCCACAAGTTCAAACGTAACGTCTGTATGGCCCAACGATGTGCAGGCGGTCTCGCAGGCCTCTACCGAATGCGCCGACTGGCACAGGACCACCACCTGTCTATGTCGATCCAAGACGTCACTAACGAGCGAAGCGAACTGATCAGCGCTGCGCCGGGACTGGGCGTTGTCGAGGTATCTTTCGGCGTCCCGGCGCGCCAAATCCATGACGGAAAGAGCGGCATTCGAACATTGTTCATAGATCAAGGCGTCGGCCGTGTTCAGCGCACGCAGCCCGTCCAAAGTCACGCTTCCTGAATCTGGATCCGTCAAATGGAGCACCGTGAGGCGTCTGATGGCCTTCGGAGGCTGGGACTGCAGAAGTTGATTCGCGAGCAGCGACTCCGCCTGTACACTGCGACCCTGGCTTAACAGAAATCGTACTGGTCCGTCGTAGACGCCATCATAGAAATCACGCCGGTCGTCCAGATTGGGATAGGCGGCAGCGATGCGCTGGCGGTGACGGGCGAGTAGCGCCGCCAGAGGCCCGGTGTGGTGATCCACCATAGCCTCGATACCTTCTCGGATTCGCCTCGCCAGCATGGGGGCTGCACCTCCTGA